>JBCCZA010000314.1:0-1502 GCA_039188455.1 Planctomycetota bacterium | reverse complement strand
CTGGCCGCTGTTCGCCGAGAAGGCCAAGCAGCTCATCGACGACGACGTCGCCGTGATCTTCGGCTGCTGGACCTCGGTCAGCCGCAAGTCCGTGCTGCCCGTCATCGAGGAAGAGAACGCGCTGCTGTTCTACCCGGTGCAATACGAGGGCGAAGAGCAGTCGCTCAACGTCTTCTACACGGCGGCGTCGCCGAACCAGCAGCTCGTCCCCGCCGCTCAATACGCGATCGACGAGCTTGGCGCCGAGAAGTTCTACCTGCTGGGTACGGACTACGTCTTCCCTCGCACCGCCAACAAGGTGCTCAAGGCCTTCCTGCTCAAGAACGGCGTCCCCGAGGAGAACATCCGCGAGGTCTACACCCCGTTCCACCACCAGGACTACCAGACCATCGTCGCCGATATCAAGCAGTTCGGCGCCGCCGGCGACGCGGTCGTCCTGTCCACCATCAACGGCGACTCGAACGTGCCGTTCTACACCGAGTTCGCCAACCAGGGCCTGACCTCGGACGACTGCCCGATCATCGCCTTCTCGGTCTCCGAGGACGAGCTGCGGGCGATGGACACCTCCAAGCTCGTCGGCCACCTCGCCGCTTGGAACTACTTCATGTCGGTCGACTCGCCCGCGAACGAGGACTTCGTCAAGGCGTTCCAGAAGTACTGCGAGGAGAACAACCTGCCCGGCGGCGCCGAGCGTGTGACGGCCGACCCGATCGAAGCCGCCTACTACGGCGTCTACGTCTGGAAGAACGCGGCCGAGAAGGCCAACTCGTTCGACGTCGACGCCGTCCGTGACGCGGTCTATGGCATGGAGTTCGACGCCCCCGGCGGCGCGAAGAAGATGCACGAGACCAACCAGCACACCTACAAGCCGGTCTACATCGGCGAGATCCGTGCCGACGGTCAGTTCGACATCGTCTGGGAGTCCGACGGCCTGGTCGAGCCGGACTCGTACAGCATGCTGCTCTGGGACGGCAAGGAGGATCAGATCCCCGCGCCGTCCGGCGGCGGCAAGTAAGCCATTGAGTTGACCTCAACGCCGGCGCGCGGCTAACCCCGCGCGCCGGTTTTCCTGCGACGGACCCCCGAGGGCCTGATCCCGGTGATGCGTCTCTCTGCTCTGATCCCGCGGCCGGCGTGGCTGCCGCTCGTCGCTGTTGCCCTGTTCGCGGGGCTGGTGCACGCTCAGACCGACGAGCCCTCGACCGCGGTTAGCGACGCGAGTGACACCGACATCGTCGCCCTCATCCCCGCACTCGACGACAACGCGGCCGGCCCTGGTGTCGTTGAGACGCTCGCCGCGCTCAATGATGTTCGCGTTCTGCGTCTCTTCGAGCGGCTCATGGCCAACGAGCTGCAGGCGTGGGACGACCGCGTGGTGTGGGCCCCCGCCGACGCCGCTCGCGAGCTGGACGATGGCAGCGAGGTCGTGGATGTCAAGGACCCGCTGGCTGAAGACGCGCCGTTCCTTGTCGACGGTCAGCCCGCCGTCGTGCCTGAGGGCG
>JBCCZA010000313.1:0-1505 GCA_039188455.1 Planctomycetota bacterium | reverse complement strand
TCCTCGGTCGAGGTGGCGACCGAGAGGATGCGGACGGGCTTGTTGGCGGCGACGCCGTCGGGGACGTGCACGAAGACGCCGTCGCGGAGGTGCGCCGCGTTGAGCGCGGTGAACGGGTGCGGCGAGTCGCCGGCGAGGCGGTTCAGCGCCGGCTCGAGCAGCTCACGATGTTCGGCGGCGGCACGGTCCAGTGGCAGGCAGGTCACCCGCTCGCCGAGCGCGGCCGTGTCGTCCGACAGTTCGGGAGCGAACGCGCCGTTGACGAAGACCAGGTCCACGGCGTCGAGCCCCGGGATCGCGAACGCGTCGAGGTCCGCGGCGGTCAGCTCGGGGTGCTCGTCGTCCCAGAGCACCAGGTTCACCTTGAGCAAGGAACGCAGACTGGTGAACCGCCAGCGCTCGTCGTGGCGACTGGGGATGCCGCCGAGTTCGTCGAAGCGGGCACGGCCGGCGTCTCGCAAGGCCTGCAGCCAGCCGAGGCTCGGGGGCAGAGCCATCGCCGATTCCGGCGAGAGGCCGTCGGGGGTCGCCGAGGTGAGGTCCAGGTCGGGAGCGGTCATGGTGGTCATGTTGCCGGATTCCGCGGTTGGGTGTTGGGGTGGAGGTCACGCGCCCACGGCGGCGAGCTCGTTGACGCCATAGGGGGCGTAGCCCTGCGTCTCGAGCTTGGTGGCGAGTTCGGGCCCGCCGGACTCGACGATCTTGCCCTTGACGAGCACGTGGACGCGATCGGGCTTGATGTAGTCGAGCAGGCGCTGATAGTGCGTGATGAGCAGGAACGAGCGGTTGCCGTCGCGCATCGAGTTGACGCCCTCGGAAACGATCTTCAGGGCGTCGATGTCGAGGCCCGAGTCCGTCTCGTCGAGCACGCCGAGGACCGAGTCCAGGACGGCCATCTGGAAGATCTCGAACCGCTTCTTCTCGCCGCCCGAGAAGCCCTCATTGACGTTGCGCTTCAGCATCTCGGGGCGGACCTTGATCTGCTGCGCCTTCTCGCGGAAGAGCTTCATCAGGGCCGGGGCGTCGAGTTCTTCCTGGCCCTCGTACTCGCGCTTGGCGTTGACGGCGGCCTTGAGGAACTGCATCGCGGAGACGCCGGGGATCTCGACGGGGTACTGGAAGGCGAGGAACAGGCCGGCGTTGGCGCGCTCCTCGGGGTCGAGCTCGTCGATGTCCTCGCCGTTGAAGAGGATCTGGCCTTCGGTGACCTCGTAGTCCTCCTTGCCGGAGAGGACCTGGGCGAGGGTGGACTTGCCCGAGCCGTTGGGGCCCATGATGGAGTGGACCTCGCCGGGCATGATGGTGAGGTCGACGCCGTGGAGGATCTCGACGTCCGGGTCTTCCTCGATGCGGACGTGCAGGTTCTTGATCTCGAGGAGGGGAGTGGTCATGCGGCGGTCTCGGGCTCGGGGATCGGGAAGGTGGAAATCGCGGTGTACAGGCCGTGATCGAGGCCGATCATGACCCAGCGGACGAAGTCGCCCAGGCCCTCGACGAGCCGGGCG
>JBCCZA010000312.1:0-1506 GCA_039188455.1 Planctomycetota bacterium | reverse complement strand
GCGTGAGCTGCAGAGGCCGCGCCGCCCCTCCCCCCGGCGTGTTGCGTGACCCTTGCCCCGGACGGGGCAACTCAGTGAGTTAGGTCGATGCCGTGGAACGTCGGCGAAGCGGCATCGACGGGCACGCGAGGCTCGTTGACATCCTGAACGGTCTCGTGCCCTTAGCTGCGACGCTACGCGTCGCTGAAGAAACTACGGCGGCGCACGACATGTCTTTCAGCGACGCGTAGCGTCGCAGCTGAGGGAGACGTGCGCGCGGTATGGCCCGTTGACACCATGAAAAAACCCCGGCTGGAAGCCGGGGCTAATGGGTTGTTTCAGTAGGCCGCCGAGGAGGCGTGCTCACTCCATCTCGGGCTCGAAGTCGCCGTCCAGGAAGCCGGCGAGCTTGCGCGACCGGACGGGGTGCTGGAGCTTGCGGATGGCCTTGGCCTCGACCTGTCGGACGCGCTCGCGGGTGACCTTGAAGATGCGGCCGACCTCTTCGAGCGTGTAGGTGTACCCGTCGCCGATGCCGTAGCGGAGCTTGATGATCTCGCGCTCGCGGTAGGTCAGCGTCTTGAGCACCGACTCGATGCGCGAGCGGAGCATGTCGGTCGTGGCCGAGTCGGTCGGGGAGCTGGCGGCCTCGTCCTCGATGAAGTCGCCGAAGTAGCTGTCCTCCGACTCGCCGACCGGGCGGTCGAGCGAGATGGGGTGGCGGCTGATCTTCATGACCCGCCGGGCCTCGACGACCGGCATGCCGGCGCGCTCGGCGATCTCCTCGATGGTTGGCTCGCGGCCGAGGTCCTGGAGCAGGTGCTTCTGGATGTTGCGCAGCTTACTCATCGTCTCGATCATGTGCACCGGGATGCGGATGGTGCGGGCGTGGTCGGCGATGGCGCGGGTGATGGCCTGGCGGATCCACCACGTGGCGTAGGTGCTGAACTTGTAGCCACGCTTGTACTCGTACTTGTCGACCGCACGCATCAGGCCGGTGTTGCCCTCCTGGATGATGTCCAGGAAGGACAGGCCGCGGTTGCGGTACTTCTTGGCGATGGAGACGACCAGGCGGAGGTTGCCGCCGGAGAGGTCGCGCTTGGCGCCCTCGTACTCGTCGAAGACGACCGTGATCTCGCGGACCTGGTCCTCGAGCTCATCCGGCTCCATGAGGACCAGCGAGCGCAGGCCCGAGATCTCTTCGCGCATGACCTGCACGTCCTCGGGGTCGTAGCGGTCGGGGTATTGGTCGGCCTTGGCCAGGTCGCGGAGCAGCAGGTTCATCTTCTGGCTGATCGACCGCAGCTTCTTGAGCATCGGCTGCACCTTGCTGGTCCGCAGCGAGCACTCCTCGATCAGGGCGGCCATCTTGCGGCGGCGGACCTTGATCTGGTGGCGGAGCTGGGCGACGTCGGCCTTGCTGATGCGGCCCGGGCCGTCGAGCTGGTCCCAGTCCTGGCGGTTGAGCTGCATCAGCCGCTTGATGGTCTTGAGGTTGGACGGGATGCGGGCGGCGATCTTGCCCTT
>JBCCZA010000311.1:0-1565 GCA_039188455.1 Planctomycetota bacterium | reverse complement strand
TACGCCAACGGGACGGTCAGGGTGACCAGGACCAACGCCGTGATGGCAAACGGCACGAGCCGTCGCTTGCGAGACATCCGCCCATTATCACGCAAAGACCGGGCCCACGGCGAAAGACCGCGGGCCCGGTCGGGGGAGGGAGCCGTGTTGGGGAGCCGGCGGGCGGTCAGGCAGCGCCGTGCCGGCAGAGGTAGAAGTAGTTGATCGGGTCGTGCTCGAGCTCGTGGACCTCGACCGAGCCGAAGCCCGCCTCGGCGAACATCTTCTCGGCGACCTGCCGACCCCACATCGCGCCCAGGCCCCGGCCGCCCTGGCCGAGTGAGACGCTCATGCAGTGCATCGCCGAGATGGTGTACATGAACGGCGCCAGCGGGTGGTCCATGTTGCCGGCGTGAGTCGAGTCGCCCTTGATGTCCTGGCAGAAGTACAGCCCGCCCGGCCGAAGCGCCCGATTGATGTTCGCGAGCATCGCCTCGGGGTCGGCCTGGTCGTGCACCGAGTCGAACGTGAAGATCACGTCGTAGGCGTCGGGCTCGACCCCGCCTGCCGCGTCGCCGACCTTGAACGTCGCGTTGCCCAGGCCGCGGTGGATCGCCTCGGCGTTGGCCGCGTCGACGGCGCTGGGCAGCATGTCCACGCCGGTGAATCGGCTGTCGGGGAACCGCTCGGCCAGGTGCAGCAGCGCCCGGCCACGCCCGCAGCCCAGGTCCAGCACATCCGCGCCGCGCTCGAGCTTCGCCACTAGCTCGGCGTCAAGCGGCAGCAGGTGATCGTCCAGCGCGGCGACGACCGTCTGGCCCGACTCCTCGGCCATCACATCGTTGAACCGGTTGTAGTCGGCGTAGTTCAGCCCGCCGCCGTGGCGGAAGGCATCGACGATCTTGTCCTCGGCGCTGGCGAGCACGTTGACCCACTGCATCGTCACCGCGAAGCAGTTCGGCGCCGCGGCGCGAGTCAGCAGCGCCGCGTGCTCGTCGGGCAGCCAGTACGTCATGGCCTCGGGGTCGTGGTTGACGATCCCGCCGGTGACCATCGCGCCCAGCCACTCGCGGACGTACCGCTCGTTGAGCTTGGCCGCGTCGGCGATCTCGTGGCTGGTCTTGGGCGCGAGCCCATTCATCGCGTCGAACAGCTCCGTGCGATGGCCGACGGAGATCATGAGCCCCAGGCCGGCGCCGTTGAGGATGTCGACGAGCTTGTCGCCCAGCGCCTCGGTATCGGCGTCGGGGAGGGTCATGGTGCAGGCCTGACACATGGTGATTTCCTTTCGTCGTGGAAAAGTCGTTGCCGCGCGTCGGCGTCCGTTGCCTTCGCGGGGACGACACGAGAGCAACGGAAGTGCCACCGCGATTGATTGCCGCGGCGCAAGAAAAAACCCACGCGTCGGAACGCGTGGGTTTCTTGGGGTTTTTGATGGGAAGCGAGCTTACTTGAGCTCGACGTCGCCGCCGGCGTCCTTGATCGCCTCGGCGAGCTTGTCGGCCTCTTCCTTGGGCAGGGCTTCCTTGACGGTCGAGGGGGCGCCGTCGACGAGCTCCTTGGCTTCCTTGAGGCCCAGGCCGGTC
>JBCCZA010000310.1:0-1579 GCA_039188455.1 Planctomycetota bacterium | reverse complement strand
GCCGACCGAGAGGGTTTGTGCATGCTGATGCCGACAGATACCGACGCGCCGATCCGCCAGCGGCTGGCCGACGAGCTGACGCGGGTCGAGTCGCGTTTCCGGGCCGAGCTGATGTCGGACCTGGAGTGCGTGAACACGCTGGTGGATCACGTCGAGCAGTTCCGCGGGAAGATGCTGCGGCCGACGCTGGTGCTGGCGTGCGGCCTGGCGGCCGGCGAATCGGCGGTGGGCGAGTCGGCGTCGGACGCGATGGCGGTCGGGGCCGAGGAGAAGCTGCGGGTCGTGTCGACGGTCGTCGAGATGGTGCACATGGCCACGCTGGTGCACGACGACATCCTCGACGAGGCCGACGTCCGCCGTCGTGGCCACACCGTCAACGCCCTGACCGGCAACGAGACGGCCGTCATGCTCGGCGACTACCTGATTAGTCACGCGTATCACCTCTGCTCGTCGCTGGACGACCAGGCGATCTCCCGACAGGTCGCGGCGACGACGAACGTCGTGTGCGAGGGCGAGCTGCTGCAGCTGAGCAACCGGCACCACTGGGAGCTGGACGAGCCGACGTACTTCGACATCATCCGCCGCAAGACGGCGAGCCTCTGCGGGCTGTGCTGCCGGCTGGGGGCCGAGCTGGGCGGGGCCGACGCCGCGACGATCGAGGCTTACGAGGGCTACGGCGAGCGGCTGGGCGTGGCGTTCCAGGTCATCGACGACGTGCTCGACCTCACCGGCGACGAGGCGGTCGTGGGCAAGTCGCTGGGCCTGGACGCCCAGAAGCACAAGCTCACCCTGCCGCTGATCCACCACCTGGCCACCGGCGACGGCGAGCAACGCACGGCGACGCTGAGCCTGCTCCGCGACCGGCCGGAGGGGGCGCCGCCGCCGCGGGGGCTGCTGCGTCGGGCGATCGAGTCGACGGGGTCGATCGCGTACGCCCGGTCGCAGGCCCAGGGGCTGGTCGATCAGGCCAAGGCCCGGGTCGCGGCGGTGTCGGGCGACGGCCCGGCGGCGCAGCTGCTTATCGGGCTGGCCGACGCGGTGACGGCCCGGGACCGCTGAGATTTGGGGGCGATTCGGGTGGACCTCAAGGAATTCCCCGCGCGTCGGCCGATAGCGTTACCGTGTCCGGGCGGGGTCGCGTCGACCCCAGGGTGCTTACTTGGCGTAACAACTAAGTGATGGCTGACGACTCGCCCCGCCTGCTGGTGATCTCCGGCCCGACCGTCGACCCGGCCGAGCTTGCGCCCGAGTTGCGGGCGCGCTATGAACTCGAGGTCGTCGACGACGCCGACGCGGCGATCGAGGCGCTCCGCCGCGAGCCCTATGCCGCCGTGCTCGCCGACGGCGCCGCCTTCCCGCGGCTGCCGCGCGGCCTGGAGGCCGACAAGGCGGCGATGGCGCTCAACACCATCGGCGAGGGCGTGATCATCGTCGAGGCCGACGGCCGGGGCACCTGGACCAACCCGCGGATGCGCACCTTCGCCCCGGAGGTGATCGAGCACGTCAAGCGCGTCGGCGTTCAGGCGCTGCAGGTCTTCGCCGCCGGCTCGGGGCCCATCACCGACCTCTCCCAGACGCG
>JBCCZA010000309.1:0-1609 GCA_039188455.1 Planctomycetota bacterium | reverse complement strand
GTTCAGCAGCACCTTGATCTTGTCGTAATCGGCGTCCTCGGAGCGGACCGCGAAGCCGAAGCCGGCCTTGTTCTTGATCAGGTCGGCGCCGATGTTCGACGTCATGATCAGGATCACGTTGCGGAAGCTGACGTGCCGGCCGAACGAGTCGGTCAGCTCGCCCTCTTCCATCACCTGAAGCAGCGTGTTGAACACGTCCGGGTGCGCCTTTTCGATCTCGTCGAGCAGGACCACGGCGTACGGCCGACGACGGATCTGCTCGGTGAGCTGGCCGCCCTCTTCGTAGCCGACATATCCGGGAGGCGCGCCGATGAGGCGCGACACGTTGTGCTTCTCCATGTACTCGGACATGTCGATGCGGATCAGGCTGTCGGCGTCGCCGAACATGAACTCGGCCAGCGACTTGGCCAGCAGCGTCTTGCCCACGCCCGACGGGCCGATGAAGATGAACGAGCCCATCGGCCGGCGCGGGTCCTTGAGGCCCGACCGCGCCCGGCGGATCGACTTGGCGACCGCGTGGATCGCGTCGTCCTGCGAGACGACCGCCTTGTGCAGCTCGTCTTCCAGCTGCAGCAGACGCTCGCTCTCGGCCTTCTCGAGCCGGGTCAAAGGCACGCCGGTCATCTTGCTGACGACCTCGGCGACGACCTCTTCGTCGACCACGCCGTCGACTTCCTGGCTCTGCTCGCGCCACTGCTTCTGGATGGTTTCCTTCTCGCGGCGGAGCGACTCGGCCTTGTCACGCAGCTCGGCGGCCTGCTCGTAGTCCGCGGCCTTGACGGCCTCGTCCTTCTCGATCGACAGCCGCTCGATCTGCTCCTCGATCTCCGTCAGGTTCGGCGGTTTGCTCATCGACTTCAGCCGGATGCGGGCGCCGGCCTCGTCGATCACATCGATCGACTTATCAGGCTGCACACGAGCAGTGATGTACCGCTCGGACAGCTCGACGGCCGCGACGACGGCCTCGTCGGTGATCTGCACGCGGTGGTGCGCCTCGTAGCGATCGCGCAGGCCCTTGAGGATGCGGACCGCGTCTTCCTTACCCGGCGGCTCGACGAGGATCGTCTGGAAGCGACGCTCCAGGGCGCCGTCCTTCTCGATGTACTTGCGGTACTCGTCGAGGGTGGTCGCGCCGATGCACTGGATCTCGCCGCGCGAGAGGGCGGGCTTGAGCACGTTGCTCGCGTCGATCGCGCCCTCAGCCCCGCCGGCACCGACGAGCGTGTGCAGCTCGTCGATGAACAGCAGCACGTTCTTCGCCCGACGCACCTCGTTCATCACGGCCTTAATGCGTTCCTCGAACTGGCCGCGGTACTTGGTGCCGGCGACCATCATCGCCAGGTCCAGCACGACGATCCGCCGCTCGAGCAGGATCTCGGGGACGTCCTGGCTGATGATCTGCTGAGCCAGGCCCTCGACGATGGCGGTCTTGCCGACGCCGGCCTCGCCGAGCAGGACGGGGTTGTTCTTCGTGCGGCGGCAGAGGATCTGGATGAGCCGCTCGATCTCGTTAGCCCGGCCGATGACCGGGTCCAGCGTGCCCTCGCGCGCCAGCTCGGTCAGGTCGCGGCCGAAGCTGTCGAGCGCGGGGGTCTTGCTCTTGCCCTTG
>JBCCZA010000308.1:0-1614 GCA_039188455.1 Planctomycetota bacterium | reverse complement strand
GGCAGGGTCGCGATCGTCGTTCGTCGGCCGCCCGGCCCATGACGTGCACGGGGGGCGTCCCGTCCGGCGGTCTTCCCCGAGTCTTGCCTGCTCGTACGTGCCCTGCCGATGGGGGACGAGCCGCTCACGGGGCGTTCCTACCCACGGACGCGTGGCAGCCATGGCGCGCACGTTGGCGCTCGCAGAGTCACAGAGACACAGGGCAAGCAGCCGGGACGCGACGCGTCCCGGGGTGGGTCGTCCGTCACGCAGAACAGACTGCGGACAGCAAGGTGCGTGCGCACCCACGAACCCGGGCTGCGCCGCAGCCCGGCTAAAGCAACGCTTCTCAAGGTTTACCGTCTGATCCACATGACAAGTCGAGTCGCTTCGTGAGTCCGGCATGCGCTCGCCTTGTCACGCCTCTTGCTGCGACGCGACCTCGATGTCTTGTTCGGGCGCGACGCCGGTCGGGCGGGAAGGCTTGACCTTGGGGTCGTCGCCGCCGAAGTACACGGTCGCCTTGGTGCGCGGCGCGACGAGGTCGACCCGCCGCGTCCGCTCGAGGGACAGCGTGACGGGTCGGCCGGCGTGGCGGAGCTCGAGGCTGGCGCCGGGCACGAGCGTCGCGTTGAGCTCGAGCGTTTCTCCGGGCCCCGCGAGGGTCGCGGACTTGATGACCAGCAGCTCGGGCCCGGTGGCATTGACGACGATCGCCGCGTCGCCGCGCTCGAGCGTGACGCCGTCGCGGGCCACGGGCTCGCCGCCGGGCGCGGGGGCGTCGAGCGTGAACTCCTCGACCGGGTCGTGGGCGGTGTTGAACAGCGCGACGTACGCGGCCGAGTAGTCGGCGAGGTAGCCGGGCAGCTCGACGAACGCATTCTCGCCGATGCCGGGCGTGGCGAGCTGCAGGACGACGGGCCGGCCGATGTGCCGCTCGAGGATCGGCTCGTAGGCGTTGCCGGCGGCGACGAGCAATGTGTCGCCGATGGTGTTAACCGAGCCCTGCTGCTGGGCGAGGACGCCGCCGGGCTGGAACTGCTTGGTGACGGCGCCGAGGACGAGCGAGAAGGTCTTGCTGAACGCGTCGCGCAGCGTGGCAACGGTGTTGCGGCAGAAGCGCAGGAAGCGGCGGAAGAGGTTGGGGCTGAAGGTGCGGTCGATCTGGCGTTGGCGGCGGGAGCGCTCGGCATCGGTCAGCCCATCGACGGTGCGAGCGATGCACAGCAGTCCCTCGACCTCGGGCGGGTAGAGCATGGCCGAGGACTTGACGACGCCCAGTCGCGTGGTGTGCGGGCGGTCGAACACGAGCTCGAGGCCCTTGGCGAAGACGACGAGGTCGCCCCAGATCACGCGCCCGGCCAGCGAGACCGACGCGACGCGGTAGCCGTCGAAGAAGTTGAGGCACTTGTCGCGGCGGCGCTGGTTGACGACGACCGAGACGATCGCGACGACGAAGATCAGCAGGATCGTCAGCGCCAGGCCGTTGTCGAGCAGCACCTGCCAGAAGGGTGGTGCGACCTCGACGGTTGGCGGCGGAGTCGATGCCGGAGCGACGTCGGCGTCGGCCTGGGCGAGGATCGGGATCGCGGGGTGCGTCATGGCGGCGTGCATTGGAGCGGACCTGGCGTTGCG
>JBCCZA010000307.1:0-1616 GCA_039188455.1 Planctomycetota bacterium | reverse complement strand
GCCGTGTGCGCACGCGGAACGAGGTTGACATTGCGACAAGTTGCGACGTCAGTCTTGTTGATTCGCTTCTTCCTCGCCGCTCGTCGCGACGAGTCGGTAGACGATCGCCCCGATGACGCCGCCGATCAGGGGAGCAACCCAGAAGAGCCAGAGCTGGGCGACGGCCCAGTTGCCGACGAACAGGGCGACGCCGGTGCTGCGGGCGGGGTTGACCGAGGTGTTGGTGACGGGGATGGAGACGAGGTGGATGAGGGTGAGGCACAGGCCGATGCCGACGGGGGCCATGCCCTTGGGGGCTCGGCCGTCGGTGGCGCCCATGATGACGAAGAGGAAGATCGCGGTCATGACGATCTCGGTGACCAGGGCGGCGAGCAGGCCGTAGCCGCCGGGCGAGTGTTCGCCGTAGCCGTTGCAGGCGAACCCGCCGATGTCGGCGTTGGGCTTGCCGGTGGCGATGACGTAGAGCACGGCGGCGGCGGCGATCGCGCCGACGACCTGGGCGACGATGTAGGGCGGCAGCTGCTTGGCGTCGAAGCGACCGCCGGCCCAGAGGCCCAGGGAGACGGCGGGGTTGAGGTGGCAGCCGGAGATGTGGCCGATGGCGATGGCCATGGTCAGGACGGTGAGCCCGAAGGCCAGCGACACGCCGAGCAGGCCGATGCCGACGTCGGGGAACGCGGCGGCGAGGACGGCGCTGCCGCAGCCGCCGAGGACGAGCCAGAACGTGCCGATGCACTCCGCGGCGTACTTCTGCATGATTTGTCTCCCTGATGAGCGATTGAAACTCAGGCGAGTGCCTGTGGCTGGATCATGTCCGAAGCGGTGGGCGGGGTCAACAAGCGATCGGTTAAGCGACTGTGTTGTCCGGCGAGAGAGCGTCTGCCGCGTCCAGTTCCAACAGTAAGTGACGGCCGTTATCTGTGTCGGCGACGTGATGCGTTAGCAGGTACTCATCGCCGTTGACCACGATCTCGATGCGTCCCGGCGTCGGCGGGGACTCTGACTCGCTCATGCGATCGAGCATGTTCGAGAGTCGATCGAAGGTCGGCAGTTCGCCTTCGTTTTCGATGGGTACATGCAGATTGTGAAAGTCGATCTCGTTGTCCGACACCACATAGCTGATCTTCTTCTCTTTCACCATTTGCATGACAATGAGGTTCAGAAGACGGCCGGCCGGACTTTTGCTGCGTTCGGCAATTTCCAACAACTCATCCAGTGAGATGTCGGGTGCATCGGTGTCGACCCGTTCCATCTGCGCCGCGATGACCCAGATCACAGCAGCGATCACGGCACCGATGGCTAGGCCGAGAATCGCTTTGGGTGAATACAGGACGGCGGTCGACCATCCTTGCGTTGACGCGACGTCTCTTGCCCCGAGGTAGGTGGTGTAAGCCGGGATCAGGATTGCCGCGACGTATCTCTTCTTAAGCCGAAACCTCTCTCGTGGTGTTTCGGTGACGTCGTTCATCAGAACCTGCGCAGGAAGCGGAGGTCGTTCTCGAAGAGGTAGCGGATGTCGGGGATGTTGTGCAGGCGCATGGCGATGCGTTCGATCCCCAGGCCGAAGGCGAAGCCCGTCCATTCTTCGGGGTCGTAGCCGACGTGCTCGAAGACGG
>JBCCZA010000306.1:0-1648 GCA_039188455.1 Planctomycetota bacterium | reverse complement strand
CTTGCGGGTGTCGGCGTAGCCGACGTTGAGCTCGACGGTCTTGCCCTTGACGGCGGCGTTCCAGCCGACGCCGACGATCTCGAGCTGCTTCTTGTAGCCGTTGACGACGCCCTCGATCATGTTGGCGACCAGCGAGCGGGTCAGGCCGTGCATGGCGCGGGCGGTCTTGGAGTCGCCGTGGCGTTCGACGACGACCTCGTTGTCCTCGACCTTGACGGAGACCTCGGGGCGGTGCTGGAAGGAGAGCTTGGCCTTGGAGGACTCGACGAGGATGTCGCGGCCGTTGACGCTGACCTTGGCGCCCTTGGCGATGGGGACGGGTTTTCTGCCGATGCGGGACATGGTGTGTCTCGGGGTCTGGGGTCGCGGGCGGGGGTGGCGGTGGGTTTACTCGACGGTGCAGAGCAGCTCGCCGCCGACCTTCTCGGTGCGGGCCTTGCGGTCGGACATGACGCCGCGGGGCGTGGTGAGGACGGCGATGCCCAGGCCGGCCATGGGGCGGGGCAGGTCCTTGACCTTGGTGTAGACGCGGCAGCCGGGCTTGGACTCGCGCTTGATCGAGTGGATGAGCTTCTCGCCGCGCGGGCCGTACTTGAGGGCGACGCGGAGGATGCCCTGGCGGCCGTCGTCGATGACGTTGAAGCCGGTGATGTAGCCCTCGTCCTGGAGGGTCTGGGCAATGCCGCGGCAGACCTTGGAGTTGAGGCAATCGACGGAGTCCGCCTCGTTGCGATTGGCGTTGCGGATCCGCGTGAGCATGTCGGCGATGGGGTCGCTGAGGGACATGGGCGTTTTGCTCTTAGGTTCGGTTCGGTGGGCGGTTCGTTCGGTGGGTTACCAGGAGGCCTTGCGCATGCCGGGGATCTTGCCCTCGAGGGCGAGCTCGCGGAGCTTGATGCGGCTGAGCTTGAACTTGCGGTAGACGCCGCGGCTTCGGCCGGTGAGGGCGCAGAGCTCGCGGTAGCGCGTCGGGCTGGCGTTGCGCGGGAGCTTCTGCAGGCCGGCGTAGTCGCCGTCGGCCTTGAGCTGGCGACGCTTCTCGGCGTACTTGTCGACGGTCTGCTTGACCTTCTGCATGCGGACGGTGGTGGACTTGCTGGACATGGTGTCTTTCGTGAGGTCGCGGGTCGGTGCGGTGGTCGTTTCCCGCGACCACCGGTCGCGGCTTTGCCGGGCGTTACTTGCCGGGTGTTACTTGACGACTTCCTTCTTGGTGCTGACGAAGGGCCAGCCGAGCTCGGTGAGCAGGGCGTGGCTGAGTTCGTCGCTCGAGTTCTGGAAGACGAGCTGGATGTTCATGCCGTGGATGTAGCTGGCGGCGGCCATGTCGATCTCGGGGAAGATGGCCTGCTCGGTGATGCCGAAGGCGTAGTTGCCGCGGCCGTCGAACTTCTTGTCCGCCAGGCCGCGGAAGTCCTTGATGCGGGGGATGGCGAGGCTGATGAGCCGGTCGAGCAGCTCCCACATGCGGTCGCCGCGGACGGTGACCATGGCGCCGACCTCGTAGCCGGCCCGCAGCTTGAAGTTGGAGACCGACTTCTTGGCCTTCTTCACGACGGGCTGCTGGCCGGTGATCATGGCCAGGTCGGCGACGACCTGCTCGCGGGCCTTGGGGTCGAGCTTGGTGCCCTGCAGCTCCTTGCCCATG
>JBCCZA010000305.1:0-1662 GCA_039188455.1 Planctomycetota bacterium | reverse complement strand
GCCCACCGACGACGACTGGGCCGCCGCCCTGCGTGACCTCGCCGACGCCCGCTCGCAGGCCGACGCCGCGTTGGCCGAGCGCCTGGCCGCGATGGAGCAGTGCCTCGAGGAACTCGAGTTCACCCCGACCGACACCGCCGACCAGGACGAGGCCCTCGCCGTGCTCGCCGACCGCCAGGCCAAGGCCGGCGTGCAGCTCGCGCTCGTCCTCGAGGAGGTCCGCCGCCGCGACGACTTCTCCGGCGTCCAGCGTCAGCTCACCGACCTGGCCCTGCTCACCGGGTCCAACCGCGAGCGGCTCGAGCAGGTCGCGGTGAAGATCGACGGCGACAGCATGGTCGACGAGCGGCTCGCGCGGCTGGCCACCCGGCTGGAGCGCTGGCCCACCGAGTCGGCCGAGCAGCTCGATCAGGTGCTCGCCGCGGTGCGCGAGGAGGTCGGGGGCAGCGACGAGGTCGAGGCCGTCGTGAGCGATGCCTTGCGTCGCGAGCTGGCGAGCCTGCGGGACTGGTTGCCCGATCGCGACACGCTCAAGGACGACGTGCGTCTGGCCGTCGCCGCGGCGGCGCCGATGGTCGTGCCGACCTCGCCCGACGCCGTCGCCAGCGCCTCGGCCGCGACCACGCCGATCCGCCGCGTCCGGCTCCGCCCCGAGCAGCCCGTCGTCACGCCGACGCCGGTCGCGCCGCTCGCGACCCCCGACGACGCGGCGTTGACCCCGACCGAGCACGGCTATCGCGTCGCGTTCCAGACCGGCCAGCCCATCACCGTCGGCGCCGGCGAGATCGACCCGACCACCGGCCAGGTCTCGCCCGGCCGGCGCATCGACCCGTCGGTCGCCCGCGAAGCGGGGTTCGAGACATGGCGTCAGTGGTACGCGTCCGACATGTTCGCCGAGCGGATGCGTCGCCAGCGTGCCGCCACCCGACACCTGCAGTCTGACGAAGTCGAGGTCATCCGCCTGCCCGGCGAGTGACCCGCTCTCTCAACCCGTCGCGACGTCGTCGAGCCCGAACGGCGCCGGGCTCGCGACCTCGATGCCATCGATCGTGAGCCGCTCGGCGTGAAGCATGAGCCGGTCGGCGTGCGTCGGTGTCGGGCCGTACACGTCGTCGCCAACGACGGGTCGGCCGAGGTGAGCGAGGCCGACGCGGACCTGATGCAGGAAGCCGGTGTGCAGGTCGACCGTTACGCGCGCGTAGGCGTCGCGCTCGTCCGTCACCGCCGCCGCCATCGAGCAATCGCTGCCCGGCTGGCCGGTCGAGACCACCGCCACGCGCGCCGGCTTGTGTTGCCGGACCGCCAGGCGCAACGCGATCGGCTCGGTCGGCAGCGCGCCCCGGCCGTGGACCAGGGCAACGTAACGCTTCTGCGCCGTGTGCTCCGTGAAGGCCTTGCGCAGCCGCGCCCACCGCGCTGCGCTCGTCGCGAACAGCAGCACGCCCGATGTCGCCACGTCGAGCCGATGCACGACCCCGCTGCGCAGCCCGCCCTCGCCGACGCCCACGACCTCCGGCCGCATCGTCGCCACGGCGTTCAGCACGGTCCGCCCCTGCGTCGCGTCCAGCGGGTGCACGGCCACGCCCGCCGGCTTGTCGATCGCCACCCAGTCGTCGCCCTCGTTCAGCACCTTTAGCCCCGAGTCGTGCCACGCCGCCGGCG
>JBCCZA010000304.1:0-1713 GCA_039188455.1 Planctomycetota bacterium | reverse complement strand
TGAGCACCGACAGCGGGTAGTAGATCATGGGTTTGTTGTAGACGGGCAGCAGCTGCTTGCTGAGGCCGCGCGTGAGCGGCCAGAGCCGGGTGCCGTGACCGCCCGCGAGGATGATGCCTTTCACGCCCTGGGCCTCCGAGGAGTGCGCTCGCACGTCGTTGCGCACGCACTATACGGATCGGCTGTTCGGCGACGGGTCGGCCAAGACGCCCGGCGGTCTGCCGACAACCCCGGCCGGTGGCGCGGGTCGTGCCGGTCGTGACGGCGTCAGGTCGAGACGAGAAAGACCGTGAACATGATGATCCACACGACGTCCAGGAAGTGCCAATAACTGGTGAGGTGGTTCACCGGCTCGTGCCACTCGTGGTCGTAGGCGTCGTTCATCGCCCGGCGGGTGATGTAGCCCAGCGGCAGGATCCCCCCGAGCACGTGCGCGGCGTGCAAGATGATGAGGAACGCGACCAGCCCGGCGAGGGCGTAGACCGGCGCGGCGGCGTTGCGCGTCTCGGGCAGGCTGGCGTAGTGGGCGTTGAGCAGCGTGATCAGGGCGGGCACCTGCAGGGCGCAGAACGCGACGGCCAGGCCGAGCGTGGCGAGCATGTAGCGGCGGAAGGCGGCCTGGCGTTCGCGTTTCACGGCTCGCTGGGCGAGGTGCATCGTGATCGACGAGCCGAGGATGAGGAGGGTCGAGGCCCACAGCAGGGCCGGGATGTGGACATCGGGGACGTTGGACTCGACCGGGATCATCTGGCCCCCGGCGCCGAGCACCTCGCGCGGGGTGTGGGCGAAGTAGCTGATGAGCAGGTAGCCCAGCATCGAGGCGGCGAAGAGGATC
Organism: Planctomycetota bacterium; assembly: GCA_039188455.1. Taxonomy (GTDB): domain Bacteria; phylum Planctomycetota; class Phycisphaerae; order Phycisphaerales; family Phycisphaeraceae; genus JBCBUE01. Next base: position 878 of record JBCCZA010000304.1, on the reverse strand, counting down.
GCCAGGGACGCGAGGAAGAGGAACATCCCGAAGCTGCCGAGCTTCCGGCCGACGTGGGCCGGGTGCCGGTTGTCGCGCGCGGGCCACGACGGTCGGCTGGGGCTCGGGGACGAAGACATTCCGGCAGCGTACGCCATGCCGGATTATTGGCGTGCCGTGGCCACCGCTTCACCCGATCTACCCGGCCGCGACGCACAACCGCGGGCGATCAGCCGCGGTGCGGGCGATCAGCCGCGGTGCGGGCGAAGGTGGGTGCCACACCTCGTGCGCAGCACGATGTGTGCGGTGGGTCGTGCGAAGCCTCAAGGCACACATCGCATGCCGGCGAGGTGTGGCACCCCGCCATCCGTGCCGGGCGCGACCCTGAGGTGCTGATCAGCCGCGGACGCCCATCATGCCTGCCGGCGTCTCTTCGACGACGCGGTCGGCGATCCGCTCGGCGGTCAGGGCCAGCAGGGCCTCGAGGTCTGCCTCGGTGATGACCGGCTCGGCGTCGTTGGTCGTCCGCAGGCGGCGCTTCTGCACGACGCGGAGCTGCTGGGCGATGTTCTTCTCGAGCTGGTAGACGACGGTCAGCCGAGCCATCGGCTCGCCGGTCTGCTCGTCGACGTAGGCCTCGAGCGTCTCGATGTCGCCGCCGAGCTTGTACTGCAAGCCTTGGGTGACCAGTTCGGCGACCTCCGCCTGCGAGACGGCTTCGTCGCCCAGGCCGGCGGTGCGCTTGCCGCGCTGCTGCAGGACGACTTCCACGAGGTCGGCGAGCTCGGCGCCCCATTCGCGGTCGGCGTCCGTCAGCTGCTGGTGATCGGCGAGCCAGCCGACGGCCTCGGCGAAGTCCTCGATGACCCACAGCGGGGCGTTGGCGTCGCCGGCGAGGT
>JBCCZA010000303.1:0-1739 GCA_039188455.1 Planctomycetota bacterium | reverse complement strand
CTTGTCGACGACGCGGACGCGAAGCCGTTGGCAGTGGCGAAAGGGCGGGTGGCGTTTCGTGACGTTGCGTTCGGCTACGGCCCTGATCGGACGGTCCTCAAGGGTGTCGATTTCGAGGTGGCAGGCGGGGGCACGATCGCGATCGTCGGGCCGTCCGGCGCGGGCAAGAGCACGATCGGAAGGCTGCTCTTCCGCTTTTACGATCCCACACGCGGCCGGGTGGAGATCGACGGGCAGGACTTGCGGGGCATCACGCAGGCCTCGCTTAGGGCCGCAATCGGTGTGGTGCCGCAGGACACGGTGCTCTTCAACGACACCATCGCCTACAACATCGCCTATGGCTGCGACGGGGCCACGCGGAAGGATGTTGAGGAGGCTGCGCGCTCCGCCCGGATCCACGACTTCATCATGGAGCTGCCGCAGGGCTATGACACGCCGGTCGGGGAGCGGGGACTGAAGCTCTCGGGCGGGGAGAAGCAGCGCGTGGCGATTGCGCGGACGATCCTCAAGAACCCGCCGGTTCTGCTGCTCGACGAGGCGACATCCGCGCTCGACACCGGGACCGAACGCGCGATCCAGACGGAGCTGCGCCGTCTCGGGCGCGGGCGCACGGTGCTGATGATCGCGCATAGGCTGTCGACCGTGGTCGAGGCGGACGAGATCGTCGTGCTGGAGGCGGGCCGCGTGGCCGAGCGCGGGACCCACGAGACGCTGCTGGCGCTCGGCGGTCGCTATGCCGCGATGTGGGCGACGCAGGAGGCCGAGGCCGAGACGGTCGAGGCGTGACGCCGAGGTGGTCGTGCGACCGACGGCGAGGGATGTGGTGGGGCCGACAGGACGTACCCGTCAGCCCCGCCGTGGCGTTAGTTTACGGTCAGCGTGCCGCCGGTGCCGAGGCCGCCGCGCACGGTTTGCGCGCGATAGCTCCGCACCGACCGCACCATGCCGTTGAAGGCGTCGACGAAGGCCGCGACCGTCGCCTTGCCCTCGGGCGTTCGGCTGTAGCCGCCGAGCGCGCCACCGGCCACGCCGCCGAAGGCACCGAGCGCTGCGCCGAAATTCGTGGCCGTCGACGATCCCTCTGCAGCGGAGAGCTGCACGCCCGAACGGATATCGAAGAGCGAAAGGGTCACGACGCTGTCCGAAGTGCGGACGCTGCCGGCGATGGCGCCGACGGCAGGGCCGAGCAACGCGCCGGCCGCCGCGCCGAGTGCGCCCGAATCGGCGTTGTTGATGATGATTGCGGGCTCGAGGAAATAGTCGGCCGCGACACGCTGGCCGCGCTGCTGGTTCGAGCCTGCGCGGAACTCACCCGAGTTGCGCTGCTTGTCGGTGATGCCCTGGATCTTCGACTCCAAACGCTCATTGCCGAGCGACGTGACGACGAAGCAGTTGGACTGCTGCGAGGCGAGGCGGATCAGCGGCTCGACCGACGTCACCCCGGTCGTCCGCACCCAATACCCGTACCAGGCCCGGTCGCGCCCATCGTCGACGGCGAGCGTCCCCAGCGTCTCGGGGCACCGCTCGAGCCCGGGGTTCGCATCGACCGAGGTCGAACCGCCCGCAGCCCCCGAGATTGCCGTACCACCCGTGCCCTGCGTGACTTGCCCGCCCTGGCAAGCGGCCAGCACCCCCGCCAGCGCAAAGCCTGAGACGAGCTTCACATAACTACCCATATCGATCCCCTGATCCTTTCTTCCCGCGCAGAATCGCGCCACCCTGTTACCCTAGAGGAGCGG
>JBCCZA010000302.1:0-1771 GCA_039188455.1 Planctomycetota bacterium | reverse complement strand
GGCGTCGTCGTGCTTGTTCGGGTCCTTGTCGTAGACGCCGTCGACCTTGGTCGCCTTGAGGACCGCGTCCGCGCCGATCTCGCTGGCGCGGAGGGCCGCGGCGCTGTCGGTCGTGAAGAACGGGTTGCCCGTCCCGCCGACGAAGATGACGACACGGCCTTTTTCCAGGTGCCTCAGCGCCCGGCCGCGGATGTAGTTCTCCGCGACCGACGAGATCGCCAGCGCGCTCATGACGCGGGCGGGCTGGCCCAGCGCTTCGAGCGCTTCTTTCAGAGCGAGCCCGTTGATCGCCGTGCCGAGCATCCCCATGTAGTCGGCCGACGCCTGGTTGAAGTCGCTCGCCTTGGCGAGCGCCGCGCCGCGGATGATGTTGCCCCCGCCGACGACGACGGCGAGCTCCGTGCCCTGCTGGGCGGCGGCGTGGATCTCCTTGGCGATCAGCATGAGCTCATCGGGGTCGATGCCCAGCTGGCCGGGCGGGCAGAACGCCTCGCCGGAGATCTTCAGCAGGACGCGCTTGTAGTACGGGGGCTGATCGGGCATGGGCACTCCTTGTTGCGGCGGATTCTACTTCAAGTCCTCGCGCAAAGCCCACCCCGCGGCGGGTTGGGCTTCAAAGCATTGAAAAACTGATCATCGGTATACTGCCCGCTCTGCTTAAAACAAACACAATCGAGGCCTGCATCATGTCCGAATCGTCAAGCATCGAATCGACCCTGTCTGAAGACCGTCGCTTCCCACCGCCGGCCGACTTCGCGGCGCAGGCGCACCTCAGATCCACCGGCGAGTACGAGGCGCTGCACCAACGCTCGATCCAGGACCCCGATGCGTTCTGGGCCGAGGAAGCGAGCAACCAGTACTGGTTCAAGCCCTGGGACAAGGTGCTTCAATGGAACGCGCCGGACGCGAAGTGGTTCGTCGGCGGCAAGGCCAACCTCTGCTACAACGGCGTCGACCGGCAGGTCAGCGAGGGCCACGGCGACGCCACCGCCATCATCTGGGAAGCCGAGGCCATGGACGACCAAGGCGAGCCGGTCGTCACCCGGCTCACCTACAGCGACCTCCTGCGCGAGACCGCCAGGTTCGGCAACGCGCTCAAGGCCAAGGGCGTCCAGCAGGGCGACGTCGTCACCATCTACATGGGCATGGTCCCCGAACTCGCCATCGCGGTGCTCGCCTGCGCCCGTATCGGCGCGGTGCACTCGGTCATCTTCGGCGGGTTCTCCTCCCAGGCCATTAAAGACCGCGTCGAGGACGGCCAATCCAAGATCATCGTCACCTGCGACGGCTCGTACCGCCGGGGCAGCGTCGTCCCGCTCAAGGACAACGTCGACGAGGCCTGCCAGCAGACCGACCTCGTCGAGAGCGTCATCGTCTACCAGCGGTGCAACAACGACATCCGGTGGGTTGAGGGCCGGGACACCTGGTGGCGCGACGCGGTCGGCGGCGCGGCTGAGGAGTGCCCCTGCGAAGAGCTGGACAGCGAAGACCTCGCCTTCATCCTGTACACCTCCGGCAGCACCGGCAAGCCCAAGGGCATCATGCACACCGTCGGCGGGTACATGGTCTGGGCGGCCATGACCGCACGGCTGACGTTTGACCTCAAAGCGGATGATGAAAGTGAAGTCTACTGGTGCACCGCCGACATCGGCTGGATCCCCGGGCACACCTACCTCCTCTACGGCATCCTGCCCAACCGCGTCCCCACCATCATGTACGAGGGCGCCCCCAACTTCCCGGCGCCCGACCGCTTCAGGGACATGGTCAGCCG
>JBCCZA010000301.1:0-1777 GCA_039188455.1 Planctomycetota bacterium | reverse complement strand
GCTGGGCCGCGGCCATCATGCGGATGTGGCCCTCGGGGGCGATGAACCGCTCGCCCGTCGGCCCGCAGGTGTTGGCACAGTCGAACACCGGCAGGTGGTCGTCCGTGAGGTGCGGGGCGCCCTCGACGGTCTGCGAACCGCAGACCACCGCGTTCAGGGCCTTGACCTGCTTGCGATCCAGCCCCAGCGCCGTCAGCACGTCCAGGGTCGGGTCGTCGGCCCGCTCGCCGAGCCCGACGGCCTCGAGCGTTTCCTTGCCCAGCGTCCACGCGTTGAACGCGTAGGGCAGCTCGAACACCGTCGGCAACGCATCCTTGACTCGGTCAAGCGCGGCCGGTGTGAATCCCTTCGCGGTCAACCAGTCGGCGAAGGTTCCGTCCTCGCCGTCCCCGTCCTTGGGCATGGGCACGTCCAGGCTGAGCGTGCCCATCACGTGCGTGAGGATGTCACGCACCTGGTCTTCCGTGTAACCCAACGCCACCAGCGACGGCTTGAGCGACTGGTTGGCGATCTTGAAGTAGCCCCCGCCGGCGAGCTTCTTGAACTTCACCAGCGCGAAGTCCGGCTCGACGCCCGTCGTGTCGCAGTCCATCAGCAGGCCGATCGTGCCCGTCGGGGCGATGACGGTCGTCTGGGCGTTGCGGTAGCCGTGCTTGCCGCCCAGCGAGACGGCGTCGTCCCAGGCCTGGCGGGCCGCGGTCGCGAGCGCGTCGCTGCCGGCGAGCTTGCCGAACGGCTCGGCGTCGCTGGTCAACGCCTCGGCGTCGATGGGCACGGGCTTGATCTCCAGCTCCTCGTAGGAGCCGAGCGCGTGCTTGTCGGAGTCGACGATGTCACGCGGCACGCCGTAGGCCGCGCGACGGTGGTTGCGCATCACGCGGAGCATGTGGTCCTTGTTGTCGGCGTACCCGTCGAACGCGCCCATCTCCTGGGCCAGCTCGGCCGAGGTCGCGTAGCTGCGGCCGGTGAGGATCGACGAGAGGCAGCCGCAGATCGCCCGGCCGCGCTCGCTGTCGTACGGGATGCCCGCCTGCATCAGCATCGCGCCCAGGTTGGCGTAGCCCAGCCCCAGCGTGCGGTACTTCCAGCTCAGCTCGGCGATTTCCTTCGATGGGAACTGGGCCATCAAGACCGAGATCTCGAGGACGGTCGTCCACACGCGCACCGCGTGCTCGTACCGGGCGAGGTCGAACTCGCGGGTCTGCGAGTTGTAGAACGTCAGCAGGTTCAGCGACGCGAGGTTGCAGGCCGTGTTGTCGAGGAACATGTACTCCGAGCAGGGGTTGGACGCGTTGATCCGGCCGGACTCGGGGCAGGTGTGCCAGGCGTTGATCGTCGAGTCGTACTGCACGCCGGGGTCGGCGCAGCTCCACGCCGACAGGCCGATCAGGTCCCACAGATCGCGGGCGCGGACGGTCTTGGCGACCTCGCCATCCGTGCGGCGGACGAGGTCCCACGACTCGTCGTTGTCGATGGCGTGGAAGAAGCGGTCGGGGATGCGGACCGAGTTGTTGGAGTTCTGGCCGGAGACGGTCTGGTACGACTCGTTGTTGAAGTCGTAGCCGAGCTCGAGGCCGAGCTGCTGAGCGAGCTCAGCGCGGTCGCCGGGCAGGGCCTTCATGCCCTCGACCAACGCCTGAACCTTGAGCTCCTCGCGGACCTTCCAGGAGACGAAGTTCTCGATGTCGGGGTGGTCGAGGTCGAGGCAGACCATCTTGGCGGCCCGTCGGGTGGTGCCGCCGGACTTGATCGCCCCGGCCGCGCGGTCGCCGATCTT
>JBCCZA010000300.1:0-1805 GCA_039188455.1 Planctomycetota bacterium | reverse complement strand
GCTGTGCCTCGCGATGAGTGTTGCTTGGCTGCAGGACCAGGGAGGTTGGTCGGACCGATTGATTCGTTGGATGACGTCCTGATGGCTAGCTGAACAGACCCTGAAGGGATGGTCGCCCCCCTCCAGGTCCCGCCGTGAGTTCGCCGGCGGGGCCTGTTTTTTTTGAGGGTCAGCCGCGTGCCGAGGCTTTGTAGTGCTCGTAGGGGTGTTGGGCGACGGTGGCGGCGATGCGATGGACGAGGTCGACGCGCTGGTCTTGGGTCATGCCGGTGTAGGCCTTCACGGCGGCGATGTTCTCGCTGAGGATCTCGGCGGTCTCGTTGCCGAAGGTGATGGCGCCGACCGGCAGAGAGAGCGAGAAGGCGACGACCTCGTCGAGCGACATGACGTCGGGCACCAGCCTCGGTCGGTCGACGCCGCGGCGGAGGTTCTTCGAGGGGGACCACGGCACCGGCGTGCCGAAGACGCTGCCGCCGCCGAGGACCTTCATGCCGATGACGCCCATGTCTTGGTCGAGGGCGGCGGGGATGACGTCCGAGATGTAGCCGCTGGCCTGCACCGGGTCCATCGGGTTGGTCGGGAGTAGCACGATGTCCAGTTCGGGCAGCTTTTTGGCGATGAGGTGGGCGTGGGCGCGGTGGTCGGCGTGTCCGCTGAAGCCGATCACGCGGACCTTGCCTTGTGCTTTGGCCTTGAGCGCCGCGTCGTAGACGCCCTCGGCGAGCCGCTCGTCGACGTCCTGTGGGTTGCTGACGCTGTGGATCAGGTGGATGTCGAGGTAGTCGGTCTTGAGATCGCGGAGCGAGGTTTCGAGGTCGCGGGTGTAGGTCTGGGCGTTGTGGCCGAGGGACTTGGACAGGAGGACGATGTCGTCGCGGTAGCGCGGAGTGAGGTGCTTGCCCCATTGGGCTTCGGCGCGGCCGTTGGCGTACTGCCGGGCGGTCTCGAAGAAGCGGATGCCGCCGGCGATGGCGGTGTCGATGATGCGCTGGATGTGGGTGAAGTCGCGGCTGGGCATGCCGCCGCCCATGGCCATGGCGGTGACCTCGAGCCCGGAGCGGCCGAGCGTGCGCTTGGGCAGGACGTCGCCCAGCCGGTCGGCGGTTGCGGCCGACGCGGGGGCGGGCACCATGGCGGCCGCGGGGAGGGCGGCGGCTAGGCGCAGGAAGGTCCGTCGGTCGAGCTCGCTCATGCCCTCAGCGTAGGGCGGCGGGCCGACCGGGGTCGAGCGTCAGTCGAAGGCGGCGGCGAGCTTGCCCAGTTCGTGGTCGAAGGCGGGGGGGAGCTTGTCGCCGAACTGCTCGTAGTACTCGGCGATGCTCGCGGCTTCGTCGGCCCAGGCGGCGGGGTCGACATCGAGGAGCTGGCGCATGTCGTCGTCGGTCATGCCGAGGTCCGCGACGTCGATGGCGTCGGGCATGGGGAGCTTGCCGATGGGCGTGTCGATGGCTTGGCCGATGTCGTCGCATCGGTCGAAGAGCCAGGCGAGGACGCGGACGTTGTCGCCGAAGCCCGGCCAGAGCCACTTGCCGTCGGGGGTCTTGCGGAACCAGTTGACGTGGAAGATGCGGGGCATGCGGCCGTGGGGGTCGTCGGGGGTTGCGCCGCCTTGCTTGCCGATGTCGAGCCAGTGCTGCCAGTAGTCGGCCATGTGGTAGCCGCAGAAGGGGAGCATGGCCATGGGGTCTCGGCGGAGCTGGCCGACGGCGCCGGTGGCGGCGGCGGTCTTCTCGGAGGACATGAACGAGCCGAGGAACGTGCCGTGCTGCCAGGAGTAGGCTTCGTTGACGAGGGGGATGGTGTTG
>JBCCZA010000299.1:0-1807 GCA_039188455.1 Planctomycetota bacterium | reverse complement strand
GTCGAGATCTACGACACCACCCTCCGCGACGGCACGCAGGGCATCGGCGTCTCGCTCACCCTCGTCGACAAGCTCAACATCGCCCAACGCCTCGACCGCCTCGGCGTCGACTACGTCGAGGCCGGCTTCCCGCTGTCCAACCCCAAGGACGTCGCCTTCTTCGAGCAGGCCCGTGACCACGACTGGCAGCACGCCCGGATCGCCGCCTTCGGCATGACCCGTCGCAAGGGCATCGGCCCAGAGGACGACCCCGGCACCAACGCCCTGGTCGACGCCAAGACGCCCGTCATCACCATCGTCGGCAAGACCTGGGACCTGCACGTCGACGAGGTCCTGCGCGTCTCCCGCGAAGAGAACCTCGCGATGATCACGGACTCTGTGCGCTTCTGCGCCGAGGCCGGCCATGTCGAGCAGGTCATGTACGACGCCGAGCACTTCTTCGACGGCTACAAGGCCAACCCCGAGTACGCGCTCGAGACCCTCAAGGCCGCCGTCGCCGGCGGCGCGACCCGCCTGGTGCTCTGCGACACCAACGGCGGCTCGCTGCCCGGCTGGGTCGCCCAAGCCACCACCGACGTCGCCCAAACGCTCGGCCTCGCCACCCCCACGCCCGACGACCCGACCCCCACCCCCTCGCTCGCGATTCACTGCCACAACGACTCCGGCGTCGCCACCGCCAACACCCTCGCCGCCATCGACGCCGGCGCCGTCCAGGCCCAGGGCACCGTCAACGGCATCGGCGAACGCTGCGGCAACGTCGACCTCACCACCGTCATCGCCAACCTCATCCTCAAGCTCCCCTACGACTGCCTGCTCCCCGGCACCACCGGCCTGCACCAGCTCGCCGAGGTCTCCCGCTTCGTCCACGAGGTCGCCAACCTCCAGCCGCACGACGGCCAGCCCTACGTCGGCAACGGCGCCTTCGCCCACAAGGGCGGCATGCACGTCCACGCCGTCCGACGCGTCGCCCACTCCTACGAGCACGTCGACCCCGAGGTCGTCGGCAACTCGCGACGCATCCTGGTCTCCGAGCTAGCCGGCGTGTCCAACGTCGCCGAGACGCTCGGCAAGAAGTTCGACATCGAGCACGACAAGGACCTGCAACGCAAGGTCCTCAACCGCGTGCAGGACCTCGAGAACGAGGGCTACCAGTTCGAGGCCGCCCGCGCCTCGTTCGAGCTGCTCCTCCGCGACGCCATCGGTCGGGCCCCAACGTTCTGGACGCTCGACCACTACCGCTGCGTCATCCTCAAGCAGGACGACCAGCCCTCGACCACCGAGGCCACCGTCAAGCTCGCCGTCGACGGCGCCGACGAGCACCGCGTGGCCGAGGGCGACGGCCCGGTCAACGCCCTCGACGGCGCCCTTCGCAAAGCCCTGGCCAACCGATACCCGGTGATCAACGACGTCCACCTCATCGACTACAAGGTCCGCGTGGTCAACCCCACCGCCGAGTCGGCCGCCAAGGTCCGCGTCATCGCGACCTTCAAGGTCGCCGACGACGCGCTGGCCGAGAAGACCGGCAACACCTTCGGCACGATCGGCGTCAACGAGAACATCGTCGACGCTTCCTGGCAGGCGCTGACGGATGCCTTCCGTTACGTGCTGAGCGAGCGTTGAGCCGGCGGATCGCTGCTTAGGTCAGCGGCGGCGCATCGCGAACACAGCCAGTCCCAGGCCCAGCAGGCCTACCGTCGCCGGCTCGGGCACGCCCACCGAGCCCGAGGGCAGTTCCACAAACCCGCCGCCATCCCCGGCTGCGAACACCTCGGCATCCCACCACGCCGAGTCCGTGAATGCCAATGAG
>JBCCZA010000298.1:0-1833 GCA_039188455.1 Planctomycetota bacterium | reverse complement strand
GGAGCGAGACGTGATAAGGTCCGACGACGAGGAGGTTTCATGGTCATCTCGTTCGCAGCCAACGCTCGGGGCGGCACCGCCGGGGCTCATCACCGAAACATTGCCGGGATCACCGCGATCATCTTGGCCGGGTGCGGCCTGGCATCGCCGCCCGCTCGCGGCCTGGATTCGGCCGTGCCCCGCGTCGGCGGCGACGTGAGTCGAACGATGCTCGGCGATGGGACCGGTGTGATCGTCGGCATCGTCGACAGCGGCGTCGACGACACGCATCCGGGCCTCGCCGGGACCGACAGCCAGGGCATGCCGCGCCTGGTGGCGGAGGCCAACGTCGTGCCGACCGAGCCGGGGCTCTCGGCCGACGACGTCTTCGGGCACGGGACCTTCGTCACCGGGATCGTCATGTCCTCGGACGCGACGTTCACCGGCATGGCACCCGACGCTCGCTATGTCAACGCTCGTTCCATCAACGTGAACAACGGGTTTGACACAACGACCTGGATCGAGGACGGCGCCGGGTTCGCCATCGATAACGGGGCCACCATCCTGAACTTCTCGCTCGGCACCTTCGCCTCGCTGAGCTCGGGCACGCTGGACCTCGACGAGATGCTCGACTGGGCGTCGTCGCAGCGCGGAGTCATCAGCGTGGTCTCCGCGGGCAACGACGGCAACACGGGCGATCCGCAGGTCGGCTCGCCGGCCGGGGCGTTCAACGTCGTGACCGTCGGCGCGACCGAAGCCCCGACGTACGACCAAGTCACCGGCTTCAGCTCAACCGGCCCGACCGATGACGGCCGCATCAAGCCCGACATCGTCGCGCCCGGCACGTCCATCACCAGCCTCAACGACGACTGGGAGACCGGTCCGGACTTCAGGGTCAGCCAGGGCACCAGCTTCGCCGCGCCGCTCGTCGCCGGAGCCCTCGCTCAGGTCACCGACTACGGGCTGATCAACGGTCTGTCGACCGACCCTCGCGTCCTGCGTGCCACGCTTTACAACAGCGCCGAGAAGATCGCCGACAAGAGCGGCGACCCCTGGGCCCCGGATGCGGCGTCCGACGTCGGCGGCGTCTACACCGTGACCTCGCCGCTCAACCCCGAGAGCGGCGTCGGCCAGCTCGACGCCGCCACCCTCGCCGAGCAGTACATGGCGGGCGAGCAGGGGCCGGGCACCATCGGCGAGCTCGGTTGGGACCTCAACATCATCGACGCCGGGGGGACCGCCACCTACGAGTTTGCGCTCGACCTCGTCGCGGGCTCGGATTTCGCCGCGACGCTCGTCTGGGACCGCGTTGTCGATCTCATCTTCGACGACGGCGACGGCGCCCTCGACAGCGGTGAGATATTTTCGGCGCTGGGTCTGACCAACCTCGATTTGGCCTTGCTGCTCGACGGCGTCGAGGTCGCGGTCAGCGAGAGCACGGTCGACTCGGTCGAGCACCTGTTCTTCACGATCCCCGAGACGGGTGCGTACACGCTGGAGGTCCGCAACGCGATCGGCGGGTTCGACGACACGATTTACGGGCTAGCGTGGTCTGCGATCGCCGTGCCCGAGCCGGGCGTGGCCGTCCTCGCCGCGATGGGCTTGATCGGTTTCGCCCGCCGCGGCCGCCGTTCGGCCGGCTAAGTCGCCGCGCGGATCGCGGCCCCGTCACGCACCGGACTTAATCAGGCCCCGGCCGGCTCGCCGACGCCAATCGCGGCGGTGATCAGCTTGGCGGCCTCGGTGATGTCGCGGCCGGTCTGCAGCGTGGGGATGTCGGCCTTGGCGGCCTCGAGCATCTCGCGGGCCTTCGCCACGTTCGTGCCTTCCAGCCGGACGACCAGGGGCACGGTG
>JBCCZA010000297.1:0-1878 GCA_039188455.1 Planctomycetota bacterium | reverse complement strand
GCGCACCTGCACAAGTGGTGGCACAACAACGCCAAGGGCAAGAGCCCCACCGGGCACTGGCACTGGCCGCTTTACGAGAGCTCTCCCCTGCAAATCGGGCACGTCGCGCAGCAAGCCGGCTACGCCACGATGTGGGCGGGCAAGACGCAGATGAGCACGAAGAACCCCGAACGCTTCGGCTTCGATGAAGGCCTGTTCACGCCCGGCGAGTCGCTGATCGGGCTCAGCCCGCACACCGACTTCCGCATCCTCCAGCAGAAGATCGACGGCGAGAGGGTCCTGATCAACGAAGACACCGGCCAGCCCGGCGGTCTCTTCCCCGTGACGGGTTACTTCTGGATGCCCGGGGCTCAGATGATGAACCATCCCGATGCACCCGGCGAGGTCGTCACGTGGCCTTACACCGATGAGCAGAAAGAGTCATTCGGTCTGCACTCGTACGCGCCCGATATCGAGCTCGAATACGCGTTCGACTTCATGGATCGCGCCCAGGCCGACGGCAAGCCCTTCTTCGTCTACCTCACCTCCCACCTCGGGCATGGGATGTTCGACTGGTTCCACCCCGAGTCGATCAACAAGTACCCCGGCACGCCCGCGATCGAGTGGGACGGCGAAAGCTACACCCGCACCGAGCCCTACATCACCGGCGACGACGGCGTGTACGACACCCACGGCACCGTCACCGAGCCTGGCATGCATTCGCATGTCGAGTACCTCGACTACCAGATGTGGCTCATCCGCAACAAGCTCGACGAGCTCGGCGTCGCCGACAACACGATCATCATCTTCTGCGCCGACAACGGCACCCACGGTTACGGCAAAGGCCGATGGGATCGCCAGGTCGGCCCGCACGTCCCGATGCTCATCTACGCCCCGGGCATGAGCAAGCAGGGCATGCAGGACGCACTCGTCGACCTGACGGACATCCTGCCGACCGTCGCCGAACTCGCGGGCTTCAGTTTCCCAGAGGACTACGAGCTCAACGGCACCAGCCTGGTCCCATTCCTGTTCACCGATCAGCCCGAGCACCGCGACTGGATCTACGCCTGGCAAAAGGACGGCCAGATCATCCGCGGCGACCTCGTGCTCCGCGACGGCACCGGCCGATGGTGGGACGTCTCGGAGTATCCCGACGACCTGATCAGCTTCCCCGAGATCACGGATTGGCAAAGCGTCTCGGCCGAACACCGCGCCGAACGCGACGAGCTGATGAAGGTCCTGCCGCGGTTCGACAAGTTCGACACCGAGTACGACGCGCCATCTGTGCGTTGACACCGGCGAGCGCTGCCGACGGCCAGCTTGCAGTGACGACCGATCTCACCGCACGCCGAAGACGCTGACCGTGCAGCAGGCGTTGCCGATGCGGTCGCTGATACGGAAAGCCCGCGTCGCCGGGGGATAGACCGGGAACCCTTTATCAAGAGCGCGTCGATGGAAGGCGGCGAGATCGTGCTCGGCGAGTTCAGCGGTCTCGGTGAAGAGCACGACGAGCAGGCCCCCGTGGGTGATGACGCCGTCGGTCCAGACCTTCTTGAGGTCGGCCATGACGGGGGCGAGGAGTTCCTTGCTGTAGTTGCGGAACGGGCCGGACGGCTCGTGCTGGGCGACGGCCTTGATCTCGAGCCAGTAGGCCTGCTCGGGATCGACGGCGGGGGCGGCGTCGAAGAGCGTGGCCTTGAGGTCGGGGTCGCGCAGCGGCAGGCGGTCGGGCGTGACGACGAGGTCGCAGCGCAGGCCCTCGGACTTCTTGGACTTGTGCCAGTGGCCGGGGTATCGCTGCTCGCGGAGGGCGCCGTAGCCGGCGGCGTCGATGGCGTCGGCGATGAGGGGGTGCAGGGCGAGTTCGTCGAAGGCGTCGAAGCCGTAGACGGCCTGCTC
>JBCCZA010000296.1:0-1926 GCA_039188455.1 Planctomycetota bacterium | reverse complement strand
GCCGCGGTACTCGCGAAGCTCAAACTCGTATGGCGCAGCTAATCCCTCGTGCCTGACCCCGGACCACGGTGAAACAGAACATTCTCGCCTGATCGAGACCCTCTCATGCCCGACATGCTCGTCAAGCTCTACGAACTGCCCGATCCCAAGCCCGTGATTGACCGGGCCGAGTCGCACGGCCTGCGCATCCGCCCGGCGATGGCCTACGAACGCAGCCGGGTCCGCCGATGGATCACCGAGCACTTTTCCGAAGGCTGGGCCGACGAGGCCGAGGCCTGTTTCGGTCGCCAGCCGATTACGTGCTGGGTCGCGGTCGATAACGAGTCGGGCGGCCTGCTCGGCTTCGCCTGCGGCGAGGCGACCTGCCGGGGTTTCTTCGGCCCGACGGGCGTCGACGAAGCCCAGCGCGGCAAGGGCCTGGGCGCCGCGCTGCTGATGGCCACCCTCGCGCAACTCAAGGAGCTCGGCTACGGCTACGCCGTCATCGGCGGCGTTGGCCCCGAAGACTTCTACGCCAAGGCCTGCGGCGCCGTGACCATCCCGGGCTCGTCGCCCGGCGTGTACCCGCGTGCGATCGCGCCGGCCGAGCCGACCGATTGACGCGGGCTTGTGCTCAGCGCTCGAAAGGCTCGTCCTCGCGCCGGTCGACGAGCAGCTCAACGGCTTCGTACTTCGCGTCGGTTGTGATGAGGCTGCCTTCCGCCATGCCGCCGGGGTACGGCCCGATGGTCTCCCAGGCGCCCTTGTGAAGGCCAATGACCCGGTAGGGCCGGTGGGGCGTCTCGTGGACGCGCCAATACGACATCCCTTCTTTGGGGAAGGGCATGTCGTGCTCTTGCTCGAGCACGATCGGCGCCGGGCGCCAGCCGCGCGGCAGGCCCGGGTGCGGCGCCTGGCCCTTCCGCTCGACGTCGTAGTACGCCAAGAGCTCTTCGGGGTGGGTTTCCAGCACGCCACGGCTGAACCAATGGCAGTGCCCGCCGCGCCCGATCCTGCGGGTGATGTCGATCTTCTTCTCGAGCTCGTCCCACGACAGGTCGCCGGCCGAGAGGTTGATCGCGATGCCGGCGATCACGTCCTTGGGACGCCTGCCCCCGGCTTTGACCTGCCGCGGCCAGTCGGCGGCGAACCGCGCATAGGTCGGGCGATACACCTGCGGCAGGTACTCCTGCATCCAGCCGTTGCGGATCCATCGCGGCCAGTCGCAGGCGTAGTTGTCGAGCGACCACCGCCAGATCGCCGGGCTGATCGAGACGATGAGGTTCGGCCGGGCTTCCTTGAGCTCGCGGTAGAACTCGCCGGCGAACTCGGTGACCTTGTCGGCCCGCCACTGGACCCATTCGGGGTCGCGGGGGTCGTCCGGGGGCGCCTTGCCGCGGTGCTCGCGCTTGTACACCTCGATGGTGTAGGGGTCGTAGCCCATGGTCACGGGCCAGGCGATCCGGTCGTCGAGCTGCACGCCGTCGAGGTCGTACTTGTCGACGGCTTCGAGCACGATGCCCAGCAGCAGCTTGCGCGACTCGGGACGCAAGGGGTTCATCCACACGAACGGGTTTTGCTCGCCGACCATCTGCCCGTCATGCGTGAGCGTCATCCACTCGGGGAACTTCTGGCGGAGGGTGTTGTTCGTGTCCTTGTGCGCCGCCATGAAGCCATACTCGAACCAAGCGATGTAGATCAGGCCTTCGCGGTGCGCAGCGTTGAGCGTCTCGTCGACCAGGTCGCGCTGCAGCTCTGGGGGCGCACCGTTGATCTTCATCGGCACGCCGATGAGCTCGTCCATCACCCGGCTGGGGAACTCGGTGTAGCCGTTCTTCCAGCACTCGACGTAGACGGTGTTGAGCCCGATCTCGCGCAGGCGCGCCATGCTCTCGGCGGTCTTCTCGGGGGAAGAGATGGCGTCGTTGGCCGTGGTGGTCATCCAGG
>JBCCZA010000295.1:0-1940 GCA_039188455.1 Planctomycetota bacterium | reverse complement strand
GTTGCCGACCAGCGCCGACACCGAGCTGACGTTGATGATCCGGCCCCACTTCTTGCGCATCATCGGCCGGAGCGCCGCGCGGGTCGCGACGAACACCGACCGCAGGTTGGTCGTGATCACGTCGTCCCACTCCTCGTCGCTGAGCCGCAGCAGCAGCATGTCGCGGGTGATGCCGGCGTTGTTCACGAGGATATCCAGCCGGCCCAGGTCCGACGCGACGCCCTCGACGAGGCCCTCGACGGAGGTCTGGTCGGTGACGTCGCAGGTCCGCGCCTCGGCCGTGCCGCCGGCGGCCGTGATCTCGCCGACCACGCCCTCGAGCTTCTCGGCGTTGCGGGCGACGGCGACGACGTGTCGGCCCTGCTCGGCGAGCATCAGCGCGACCGATCGGCCGATGCCGCGGGAGGCGCCGGTGACGACGGCGATGCGTTGTTCGGGGGTGTCGGTCATGGATTCAGCTCGGCTCGGCGTGGTTCGTCACCTTAATGGACTTGTCGATCCGGCGCATCAGCCCCGACAGCACCTTGCCCGGCGCGAGCTCGTGGAACGCGAACCCGGCGTAGTCCTTGGCCGCGGCCTGCATGGACTGCGACCAGCGCACGGGGCTGGTGAGCTGCTCGACCAGCCGTCGCTTGATCGACGCGGGGTCGTCGGCGTGGGGCTCGGCGGTGACGTTGGCGATGACGGGGCAGTGGGGCGTCCGCCACTCGACCTCGTCGAGGGCCGCGGCCAGCCGGTCGGCGGCGGGCTGCATGATCGGCGAGTGGAACGCGCCGGCGACGGTGAGCAGCGTGGCCTTGAGCCCGTGGTCGGCGGCGACAGCGGCGGCCCGCTCGCAGGCGGCGGTCGTGCCCGAGAGCACGGTCTGCATCGGCGAGTTGAAGTTGGCGGGGACGAGCACGCCGTCCTCGCGGGCCTTGTCGCACAGGGCGTTGATCGCTTCCTCGTCGGCGGTGCCGGTCAGCGCGACCATGGTCGATGGCTCGGCGGCGTCGGCCGCGTCCTGCATCGCCTGGCCACGCAGCCGCACGAGCTTGAGCCCGTCGGCGAAGCTCATCGCCCCCGCCAGGTGCAGCGCGGTGAACTCGCCCAGCGACAGCCCCGCCACGGCCGAGGGCTGGCCGATCCGGTCCATCTCGATCAGCGCCTGGTAGCAGGCCACGGACGCCGTGTAGATCGCGGCCTGCGCGACGTCCGTGCGGTTGAGCTCGTCCTCGGGCCCGTCGAAGCACAGGTCGCTGAGCTTGAGGCCCAGCGCCTCGTCGGCGGCGGCGAACGTCTGCTTGGCGACGGGGTACTGGTCGAACCAGGCCTTTCCCATGCCGACGTGCTGCGACCCTTGGCCGGGGCAGAGGATGAAGGTCTCGGTCATGAATCAATCCTTCCGATGCAACCGCAGAGGCGCAGAGGGCGCTGAGCCTCGCCGCGAATTCGGGTTTGGCTAGTTGCCTCTGCGTTCTCTGCGCCTCCGCGGTTCATCGCGTTCACAATCGCCAAAGCGCACTCCCCCACGACAGCCCGCCGCCCTGCGCGACGAACACGACGTGATCGCCCGGGCCGACGAGGCCTTCTTCCATGCACTCGTGCAGGCAGATCCCGCACGACGCGGCCGAGGTGTTGCCGAAGCGATCGATGTTGATCTTCACTTTGTCTTCGGGGAAGCCCAGCCGCTTCCAGCTCGACTGCAGCATGCGGATGTTGGACTGGTGAGGGATGACCATCTTGATGTCGTCGGCCGTGAGCCCGGTGGCGTCGAGGGCCTGCTCGACGGACTCGGCGAGGACCTTGACGGCGAACTTGTAGACGGCCCCGCCGTTCATCTGCAGCTTGCCGTACGAGCCGTTCCAGCCGGCCTCGGTGGTGACGGCCGGGTCGGCGATGAAGTCGGGCAGGTCCTTCTCGGTGTGCGGGATGTAGAGGGCCTCGCCTTTGATCCCGTC
>JBCCZA010000294.1:0-1973 GCA_039188455.1 Planctomycetota bacterium | reverse complement strand
CTCGGCCTGGGCCTTGTCGCACAGCGCGCCGGCCATGTACGCCCCGGTCTGGTCGTGCGGCCAGAACGACAGGTCGGCCTCCTCGGCGATGCCGGGCTCGACCAGCGACCAGTACAGCCGCGAGCCCTCCTGATCGCCCACCACGTCGGCGAACACCTTGGCCGCGTAGCGCAGCTCGTCCTGCTGCGACGGCGCGGGCGTGAGCATCGCCAGGTAGTGCCGGGCGACGCGGTCGTCGGCGATGGTCGTCGAGCACTCGAGCGCCGGCGGCGTGCCGTGGCTGCGGGCGATGCCGGACGGCTTCCAGTGGGTCGTGCGGTCGGCGATCAGGTCGGTCAGCCGATCGGGCTCGAAGTTGCCGGCCGCGGCGACGACGATGTTGTCCGCGGCGTAGCGGTTCTCGAAATAGGCCCGCATCTGCTCGGCGGTCAGCGGCTTGATCGTGTCGGGCGTGCCGAGCACACGGTGACTGAGCGGGTGACCCTTGAAGTACGCCTCGAGCAGCGTGTCCTGCAGCCGCCACTCCGGGCGGTCGTCGTACATCCCGATCTCCTCGAGGATGACGTTCTTCTCCATGTCGAAGTCGTCGGTCCGCAGCGAGGGGCGGAGCATGTCGGACAGCAGGTCGACGGCGCGGTCGAGCATCTCGGGCAGGACGTGGGCCCAGTAGACGGTCTGCTCGTGAGAGGTGAAGGCGTTGTAGTTCGCGCCGATCTCGTCGAACTCGCGGTTGACATCGTCGGCGGTGCGGCGAGCGGTGCCCTTGAACATCATGTGCTCGAGGAAGTGCGAGACGCCCATGACCGCGGGGTCCTCGTCGCGGGCGCCGGCGTTGACGAAGAAGCCGATCGCCGCGGTGTGGGCGTTGGGGTCGTGCTCGGCGATGAGGCGCAGGCCGTTGTCGTAGGTGTGGTCGTGCAGGGTGGGCATAGGGAAAGCTTAATGAGGGTCAGGGATCTCGAACATTCCGAGCTTTTTCAGGTATTCCAACGCTAGTTGATGATTGCGATCGAAGTCTAAGCAGCCGCCGCTGACCCGCAGCTCATCCACGCCCGCGTCGGCTAGGGCGTAGATGGTTTGCCACAGGTCCGCTTCAGCCATGCGAAGCATGTTGAAGGATCGGTACATGCATTCGACGAAAACCGGCTGAAGCGATGGATCGCGGACCTTGCTTAGGGCCCAAAGCGCACCGTGGAGATTTGGGTGCCTGAGGTCGCGATTGGTGAGCTTGATGAGTTCTTCGCGGATCGCCTGAGCTCGTGGATCCGTCGCTAGTTCATTCGTATGCATGCGCATTTCGTCGAACAGATCAGCCGCCAAGCCCACCCCTTCCTCGATGTCGTGCGTACAGCAAGAACGAAGGCGAACGAGGATTGGATCGATCTCAGGTCCAGGCATGATGCGTGCTTCGATCGGGGCTGTGAAATGGCCTCAGGTGTGCGAGGTCACTCTGATGAGCGGCAATCCACCACGATGAGCCCGTAGAGGAATCGTCGCTGAGTGGCGTGGGCATGCCGAGATGGTACCGGGGCTGTTGCGTCGGTCGGCGGGGGCTGGCAGTCTGTGTGTGGGGCTCGTCCGACATCGAGAACGCGAGGGCTGCTGTGCAAGACGCCAAAGACCGGGATGGGTCGGCCGGGGACCGTGAGTTAGGCAACGGCTTGGTGACGGCGGTGATCGCGCCGCGTATCAGCCGGGTGATGGATTTTCGCTGGGCGGGCGGCGAGAACGTGTTCTGGACGAGCGACACGTCGGAGGTGATGGGGTGGCGGAACTGGGGCGGGGACCGGGCGTGGTGGTGGCCGCAGGATCGTTGGGGGGAGGTGTGGGGCGAGCCGGGGGTGTATGTGCCGACGCCGGCGATCGATGGCCGGCCGTGGCGGGTGGTGGACGGGCCGGGCGACATGGCGATCCGATCGGACGTCGACGAAGACCTCGGGGCCTATCTGCAGCGGTCGTTCACGCTGGTCGAG
>JBCCZA010000293.1:0-2043 GCA_039188455.1 Planctomycetota bacterium | reverse complement strand
TCGCCCTTGCGGAGCTTGGCGGCGAACTCCATGCGCTTGTTGGCGGCCTCGCGGCGACGGCTGTACCGACCGGCGACCTGGGGGCCGCCGTCGTCGTCGCCGACGAGCTGGATCACGCACAGGTCGGCGGCGTCGCCGATGCGGTGACGGTCGAGCTTGATGATGCGGGTGTAGCCGCCGGTGCGGTCGGCGTAGCGCGGGGCGATCTCGTCGAACAGCTTGGCGACGACCTTGGGGGCCTTGGTGCGGGCCTGCTTGGTCAGCTCGCCGTAGCGGTTGCGGAGCTCGTTGACGGCGTCGTCCTCGTCGTTGGCGACCATGATCTTGTTGCCGCCGAGGTCGGCGATGACCTGGCGTCGCGAGGCGAGGTCGCCCTTTTTGGCGGCGGTGATCAGCTTCTCGACGAACGGCTTGAGGCTCTTGGCCTTGGGCACGGTCGTCGTGATCTGGCCGTGGGTGAAGAGGGACACGGCCATGTTGCGCCACATGGCGATGCGGTGGTTGGTCTTGCGGCCGAACTTGCGGCCGTACACGCGGTGTCTCATCGGTCGGCTCCTGGGTAGTCGGCGTTAGCCGGGGCGGAGTTCTTGACGGCCGGGCGGAGACTGTTCGCTCGGCTCGCCACTCCCGACGGTGTGCCGTCGGGGTGTCGTTGCGGCGTCGGTGGCCGCTGGGGTCGGGCCGGAACACCCGGCTCGACGAAGGCTGAGGCCCGCGTTCCCGCGAGCCTCAGGGAAAGTGCGTTACACGCCGGCCTCGGCCTGCACCTCGGCGGGCAGCTCCATGCCCAGCTCGAGCCCGAGGTCGGTCAGCTTGCGCTTCACCTCACGCAGCGAGGTCTTGCCGAACGAGCGAACCTTCAGCAGGTCGGACTCGGGCGTCATCACCAGCTCGCCGACGGTCGCGATCTGCGCCGCCTCGAGGCAGTTGCCGGCCCGGACCGAGAGGTCCAGCTCGCCGATGGGCATCTGCAGCTTGTGGATCAGCTCCTCGTCGACGCGGGCGGCGGCGACGGCCGACTCCGACGCCGTGGCGGCGCCGAGCTCGAAGTACTGCACGAACGGGTTGAGGTGCTTACGCAGGATCTTGGCGGCCTCGACGAGCGCCATCTCGGGGTCGGTCGTGCCGTTGGTCCAGACCTCGATGGTGAGCTTGTCGTAGTTGGTCTTCTGGCCGACGCGGGTGTCCTCGGTCTTGTAGCGGACGCGCTTGACGGGGCTGAACAGGGCGTCGATGGGGATGACGCCCACTTCCTGGTCCTGCTCCTCGGAGTACTGCTCGGAGGCGGGGACGTAGCCGCGGCCCTTCTCGACGGTGAACTCCATGTCGAAATCGACCTGCTTGGTCAGGGTGGCCAGGACGAGGTCGGGGTTGTGGATGGTGATCGACGTGTCGGCCTCGATGAGGTCGGCGGTGACCTCACCCGGGCCCTCGGCCTGCAGGCGCATGGTCTTGGGCTCGTCGGACTCGGACGAGACGATCATCGACTTGACGTTGAGGATGATGTCGGTGACGTCTTCCATCACGCCTTCGAGGCTGGTGAACTCGTGGGCGGCGCCCTTGATCTTTACGGACGTAATGGCCGCGCCTTCGAGGCTGGAGAGCAGCACGCGGCGGAGCGAGTTGCCCAGGGTGGTGCCGAAGCCGCGCTCGAACGGTTCGATGACGAACTTGCCGTAGTTGTCGGTGTTGAGCTCGAGGTCGGGGGTGACACGGTGGGGGAGCTCGAGTCCACGCCAGCGGATTCTCATGGTGTATCTCCGGGGCTGTTGCGGCGTTCCTGGGGAGGGAAGTCCCGCCTCTTATCGCTCGGGTCCGGTGCCGCTGCCGGTCGGGCTGCTGTGGGCGGGGAGGGAGGTCGTTGAATGGCCGAGCGTGTCGGCGTGATCAGATCGGTGGGTTGGCGGATGGGTGGCTGAGCGGCGTGATCGAGGGTGGGAAGCTGAGTGAACGCCGCCCATCCGCTCACCCGCGGATCCGCCCATCGCGGCGAAGCCGCATCACACGCGGCGCTTCTTGCGGGGTCGGCAGCCGTTGTGGGGC
>JBCCZA010000292.1:0-2055 GCA_039188455.1 Planctomycetota bacterium | reverse complement strand
CAGTTCCCGCTGTGCGTCTTATCTTCTTTACCTGGCGGCGGTTTGTTCGGTCGTGCTTGCTGGCGGTTCGATGAGGATGACGTGTGTCATGTCGTGCTCGTCGACGTGGGAGGAGACCAGCAGCAGCCGGCCGCGGTAGGCCATCATCCGCGAGTGGCGGGGCGTGATCGGGATCTCGTCGATCAGGACCGTCCACGCGTCGGACGCCGGGTCGTAGACCTCGATCGACGGGTTCGGCTCGAAGCCGCCGCCCTGCTTCGGCGACGAGCCGCCCGAGAGGTAGAGCTTGCCGTCGAGCGCGACCAGCGAGGGCGAGAGCCTGGGCCGCGAGGGCGGCGTGATCTGCGTGAAGCCGCCGGTGGCGAAGTCGTAGACGTCGCACGTGCCGACGGACTGGAAGTTCTCACGCATGCCGCCGACGAGGTAGTACTTCCCGTCGAGCGCTGCGCCGCCGAAGGCCCGACGCGGCGATGGAAGGTCGACACCCAGCTCGTCGAACGCGACGGTGTCGCCGCCGGCCTCGGCCGAGAGCACGGGCAGGACGTGGCGGAAGTGGTCGCCCTCGTCGCGGCGTGAGTCGTAGTCGAGCCCGCCGAAGATGTAGTAGCGGTCGCCGTGCTGGACGAGCCCGAACTGGCTGCGCGGCGTGGGGAGCACCGAGCCGAGCTCGGCCCACGCGCGGTCGCGGATGCTGTACATGAACGCCTGGTCGAAGGTCCGCGCGACCTCGCCGTCGTGCCCGAAGCCGCCGACGGCGAGCACATCGCCGCCGCCCGGCGCGTGGGCGACCTGGATGGTCTGCCTCGATGCGGGCAGCGTCGGCATGTCACGCCACGCGAGGCTGGCCAGCGAGAGGCGGTATCCCTCGCTGAGGAAGTTCTCGGGCTGGAAATCGTGCTGACCCGTGCTGTTGTTGCCGCCGAACGCGTAGAGCCAGCCGTCCTCGAGGAACAGGCCCTGACGGTTCTTGGCCGGCGAGGGCGAGGGGACCTTCCAGTGCGCGACGATGCCCGCCCGCGTGGGCGCCGACGCGGTGCCGACGGTCTCGACGTGCGTCGGCCTGACGCCGCGGGAGATGCCGCCGATGAAGTGCAGCGTGCCCGCGTCGTCGGCCGCGATCTGGTGGAAGAAACGCGGGAACGTCAGCCACGCGAAGGGCTCCCAGCCGCTGGAGCTATCGGGGCGCCACGCGTAGACGGTGCCGTCGGTGCCCGAGGCGTACACGACGCCGTCGTGCGCTTCGGCCGCGATGCCGAAGGCCGAGCCGGGGTAGTCGGGCCCGCTGGACCACTCGCCGGTCGCCGGGTCGTAGATGTCCACGCCCTTGGACATGCTGCGTTCGGGGGTCAGCCCGCCGATGCAGACGATCCGCCCGTCGACGGCGACCGTCGCGAACGCCCGACGCTGGAAGGGCGCCTCGATGGCCGTCCAACCAGCATCGGTGTCGGCCAGATCCAGCGCGTGCACGTCGGTGTGCCACTCGCGCGCGCCGGATGGATCGTCGAGGGTCCACCCGCCGATGGCGTAGAGCGTCGAGCCGATGATCGCGGTGTCGTGCGACGAGCGCGGCGTCGGGAGTGATGGAAGGTCGGCCCACTGGCCGGTGTTGACGTCGTAGCCGCGCACGGTGTCGAGCGACCGCAGCGACTGCGCCTCGCCGCGTTTGTTCAGCGCGACGAGCCCCCCGGTGCGGATGATCGTGTCGTCCCAGGCCTCGAGCGGGCAGGCTTGCAGCCCCTCGGTGTCGGGCAGCGACTGGATCTGCGTCGGGTCCAAGAGGTTGACACGCATGAAGTCGCGCGACTGCGCCTCCATGTAGTAGTCGTGCGGGCGTCCCGTGTAGCCGCCCATCGTGTACAGCCAGCCCTCGTGGTAGACCGACCCGAAGCTCGTGCCCGGACGCGGCGTCGTAAAGGCGGGCGTCGCCACCAGATCGACCAACGACCGGTCCACCTCCGGCGGCTTCGTGAAGTGCTGACCCGATACCGATGCCGCCACAAACGCCAAAGAAACCAAAGACAAAAAAGACAAACGGGGGCTCATCGTGGGTCCTCT
>JBCCZA010000291.1:0-2096 GCA_039188455.1 Planctomycetota bacterium | reverse complement strand
GTCGCTCAAGACGGCCAGCGAGGAGCTGCGCGAGAAGATCTTCGGCAACATGTCCGAGCGGGCGGCGAACCTCATCGCCGAAGACATGGAGTACATGGGCCCGGTGCGGGTGTCGGACGTCGAGTCGGCCCAGCAGCGGATCGTCGACATCGTGCGTCGTCTCGAGGACGCGGGCGAGATCATCATCACCGGTCGCGGCGGCGAGGGGGACGTGGTTGTCTAACGCAACGCACCGAGAGGCAAGGAGGGTGGCGCGATGGCGGTGATGAAGACCGGCGGGCAGCCGTTGGTGCGCGACGCCGTCGTGCTGGATCTGGGCGATCTCGGTGCGCAGGCGGCGCGGCTGCGGATGCAGGCCGAGGCGAAGGCGGCGGAGATCGTTGGCGACGCCGAGGCGAAGGCCAAGGCGCTGATCGACGCCGCGCACGGCCAGGGCTTCGAGCAGGGCAAGGCCGAGGGGCACGAGCAGGGGCTGGCCGAGGGCCGGGAGATCGGTCGGCAGGAGGCGCTTGCGGCCAAGGCCGAGGAGCTGGCGCAGCTCGTCGCGGCGTGGGCGGACGTCGCCGGGCAGTGGGACGGGTATCGGCGCGAGCTCGAGCGCGAGGCGCGCGAGACGGTGCTCGATTTTGCGCTCAAGCTTGGCGAGCGGCTGGTGCATCGGCTGGTCGATGTCGATCGGTCGGTGGTGGTCGACCAGCTGGGCGCGGCGTTGTCCGCGGTGCTGGAGCCGATGGACGTGCGGGTGCTGATCAACCCGGCCGACCGGCCGACGCTCGAGGAGGCGATGCCGGAGTTGCTGGCTGAGTTTGCTCAGTTCGAGCACATCAAGTTGGTCGACGATGGGGATGTGGGGCGGGGTGGGTGCGTGGTGAGCTACGGGCAGGGCGAGGTGGACGCGACGCTGGACACGCAGCTGCGGCGCGTGCTGGAGGTGATCCTGCCGGGGCATCGCGAGCGTGCGGGTGAGGCGTCGGCTGATGCGTCGATCGAGGCGTTGGGCGAAGAGGCGTGAGCATCGTTCGGGCAGGGGTGGCGCGGGTTGGCATGTCGTGTGCGGAGTGAGCGGATATGGCCGTGCTTGAGGCGCAGATCGGGCTCTTGGAGGAGGCGAACACGCTGGAATTGCGCGGCGCGGTGACGGAGGTGTCGGGTCTTGCGCTTCGGGTGGCGGGCTTGCCGGCGGCGGTGGGGACGACGGTGCGGATCGAGCCGACGGCCGACGTGATCGCCGCGCGGGGCGGGCCGGTGGCGGGGATCATGGGCGAGGTCGTGGGGTTCACGGGCAGCCGGGCGGTGGTCATGCCGTTCGACGAGATGACCGGGGTGCGGGCGGGGGATCGGGTGATCGCCGAGCAGCCGGCCGCGTGCGTGGGCGTGGGTGACGGGCTGATCGGGCGGGTGATCGACGCGATGGGTCGGCCGGTCGACGGGCGGGGGCCGATCGACGAGCTGTCGCCGCGCCGGCTGGACCCGACGCCGGTGGGGGCGATGCAGCGCCCGCCGATCGATGCGCCGCTGGGCACGGGGGTGCGGGCGATCGACGCACTGCTGCCGGTGGGGCGGGGACAGCGGCTGGGCGTGTTCAGCGGGCCGGGCGTGGGCAAATCGACCTTGCTGGGGACGATGGCGCGGCAGACGTCGGCGGACGTGTCGGTGATCGCGCTGGTGGGCGAGCGTGGCCGCGAGGTGCGCGAGTTTGTCGAGCGCACGCTGGGGCCGGAGGGCTTGGCACGCAGTGTCGTCGTGGTGGCGACTGGTGATGAGTCGCCGCTGCGGCGCGTGCGGTGCGCGATGTCGGCGACGACGATCGCCGAGCACTTCCGTGACGCGGGGCTCGACGTGCTGCTCATCATGGACAGCGTCACCCGCTACGCCCAGGCCCGACGTCAGGCCGGCCTCGCGGGCGGCGAACCCCCGGCCACCCGCGGCTACCCGCCCAGCGTCTTCGCGGCGCTGCCCCGCTTGCTCGAGCGCTCCGGCCGGACCGAGCACGGCAGTATCACCGGCTTCTACTCCGTCCTCGTCGAGGGCGACGACCTGGACGATCCCGTCAGCGACGCCTGCCGCGGCATCCTCGACGGGCACGTCGTCCTCTC
>JBCCZA010000290.1:0-2101 GCA_039188455.1 Planctomycetota bacterium | reverse complement strand
GCCCTCGGTGACCTTGTCGACGGCGTCGCGGTCCGAGGGGAGGACGGCGGTGGACTTGACGAGCAGGACGATCTTGCGGGGCGTCTTGATGGACTGGACGAAGTCCTTGAGGTCGGCGTAGCCGTGGACGCGGGCGTGGGAGGGTTCCTCGGCCTCGTTCTTGGCGATAAATTCTTCCATCGTCGCGGTGGTGCGGTTGTAGACCGAGACGTTGAAGCCGTGGTCGGCCATGTTGAGGACGAGGTTCTGTCCCATGACGGCGAGGCCGATGAGGCCGACGTCGGAGGGGGAGCCTTGGGTTTCGGTGGGCATGGCGGGCCTTGGGTGGGGGTGTTCGGTGGGCGCTGCGTGGGCTGCGCCGGCGAACAGGATAGCGACCGACTCCGAGCGTCGGTGAAGCGATGGGGCCCGGTTGGTGGCGTCAGGCCAGAACGGCGTCGGCGGTCGGGGTCGGGGTCGGCGTCAATCGAGGCGCGGGCGGGGGGGCGTCCGCGGACTTGATCGCGTCGGTCAGTCGCCGGTGCCAGGCGATGTCGCGCCACATCCCGACGAACTGCGGTCCGCAGAAGTTGCTGGTGCAGATCATCGACCACCGTCCGGCCGCCGCCGCGGCTCGCGTGCCGACTTCGCACAGGTCTTTAATCCACCCCCAATCGAGCATCGGCCAGTCCTTGTAGCCGACCACCGCCCAGGCCTCGGTGGTCGCGAGCGGGCGGTCCTGTTGAATCGACCACGCCGTTGCGGTCTCGATGGTGTTGATCAGCAGGCTTTGCCAGTACGCCGGGTCGTGCGAGTATGTCGCTTCGCCGAGTCGTGCCAGGCCGTCGTACCCGCCTTCGCTCGGGGTCAGGGTGCCGTGGATGTGCCGACAGAAGCGCTTGCCTTCGGCATCGGCCATCCACAGGTGTGGCTCGAAGATGTCTAAGAAACCCACGTCGGCGGGGTGGCCAAGCACATCTTCGGGGAGGTGCGGCATCGAGAAGGTGTACGGCAGTTGGGGGAACCGCTGTTGGAGTGCTTCGCAGGCCGTGCGCATCCAGTCGCACGACTCGTCTGAGAGAAACGTTCGTTCGCCTTGAAAATAAGGGGCCCAGCGAGGCATAGGCCACTCATTGCACAAGTCCACCATGCAGATCGAATCCAGGAGGCTGTGCGTCTCCAGCAGCTCGAGCACGCCGGCCCACTGCCGAGCATGAGCTTGCGGCGTGGCGATGTGCGTGTACCTGCCCTCGACATCGCGCCGATACCACGACGACAGCGCCACGGAGATGTGACGATCTCGGCACTTGCCCATGAAATCGATGAACGATGCGGCCACCCGATCGACAGCGATGGTTGTCGGGCTGCCCCAGTCATGAAAGGCCCAGACCGGTGCCAGCGTGTGGCGTTCACTCGGATCGGCGTCGATCAGATGCGGATAGGGATCGATGCGGACGGCGTCGTACCCGCGGTCGACCAGCTCGTCGAGCACGCGATCCCAGTCCTCGTAGCCCGCGCCGGGCCAGCGGCGTTCTAACCATGAAAAGTCCCACATCGCGATCGCAAGCGGCCTGTCTGTATTCATCACGCACTCTTCGCAAGGTTGATCGTTTGATGCAGAAGACATACTGACAAGCATCTGCAAAACCGTTGAAAAGCGTAACCGCCGCCATGGATTTAGCCATGGCGGCGGTTCGTGATTTCATGCCTGAAATTGCTATCTACGCGGTCGCGCTCGCGTCAGGCGGAGACCTGGAATCGGCCGACGAGCTGGCGGAGCGCCTCGGAGGAGGAGCTGAGCTGGTTGCCAGCGGTGGCGGCCTGCTGGGCGGCCTCGTTGGATTGCGAGGAGATGGCGTCGATGTCCTGCATCTTGCGGGAGATCTCTTCGGCGGCGGCGGACTGCTGCTCGGCGGCGGCGGCGATCTGCTGGATCATGTTGGCGAGTTCGCCGACGTTGCCGACGATCTCGTTAAGCGACCCGCCGGCCTGCTGGGCGTACTCCACGCCTTGTTCGACACGCTCGGAGCCGGCGTTCATGCGTTCGACGGCCTGACCGGTCTCGGTCTGCACGGCTTCGATCGACTCGGCGATCTCCTGCGTGGCCTTGACGGTGCGGTCG
>JBCCZA010000289.1:0-2118 GCA_039188455.1 Planctomycetota bacterium | reverse complement strand
CGGGCCCGAGGACATCGACATGGTCGTCGTCCGCGAGAACACCGAGGACCTCTACGCCGGTGGCGGCGGCACCGCCCGCAAGAACACGCCCCACGAGATCAGCACGCAGGAGATGCTCGCCACCCGCTTCGGCGTCGAGCGGTGCGTCCGCTACGCGTTCGACCTGGCCGTCGACCGCAAGAAAGACGGCCGCCCCGGCAAGCTCACGCTCGTCCACAAGACCAACGTCCTCACCCACGCGGGCGGGACGTGGTTCCGCACCTTCCAGGAAGTCGCCGAGGAGTACCAGGACATCACAACCGAGTACCACCACGTCGACGCCTGCTGCATGTACATGGTCTCGGACCCCAGCCAGTACGACGTGATCGTCACGTCCAACATGTTCGGCGACATCATCACCGACCTGGGCGCGATGATCGCCGGCGGGATGGGCATCGCCGCGTCGGGCAACATCAACCCCGACACCGACGCCAAGAGCCCGTCGATGTTCGAGCCCGTGCACGGCTCATCGCCCGACATCGCCGGGCACAACAAGGCCAACCCCCTCGCCGCGATCGACACCCTCGCCCTGCTGCTCAAGGAGACGGCCCGGCAGAAGGAGGACATGACCCTCGCCAAGGCCGGCGACCAGATCGCCGCGGCCGTGCAGAAGGTCACGCCGAACTTCACCGGCAAGCGGCTCGATCGCTCGGGCTACACCACGACCGAGATCGGCGACATGGTGCTCGACGCCTTGAACTGAACGACGGTTCGAAATCGCGGCTCCGGCGGTACGATTTCCGCGTGCCCGCGCCCGATTCGCCCAACACGGATGCCACGACTGCGCCGCGAACCGACTCGTGGGCGCGGACGGTGCGGTGGATCTTCGTCTCGCTGATCGTGGTGGTCGGGCTCGTGGTGCTTTTGGCCGTGCTCGTGCCCGCGTGGCTGGCGTACATGCGGGCCGGCGACCTGCTCAACGCGTTCACGACGACGCAGGTGCAGACCCGGCTGATCTCTCACGTCGACCGCACGCTCGGCACCAGCCGGATGCAGCTCGTCGAGCACCACACCGTCGAGGAGATCACGCGGACCAGCCAGCGTCGGCTGTTTAACCGGGTCGACCTGCCGGAGATCGTGACGTCGGTCCGCGTGCCGACGACGTACGTCTACACGACGGACCTCGGCGAGCTGCACGCCATCGACTACGACGACGAGACGGGCCGGCTGCGCATCGTGCTCGACGACCTCGAGCCCGGCCGACCGGCGCCGGACGTTTCGGCGATGGCCTTCCGCCAGGAGGGCAGCTGGCTTCGCTTCAGCGAGGACGACGAGCTGGACGCGCTCAAGGCGTCGCTGACCGAGCTGCTCAACGACCGCGCCCGCCAGCACACGGGCGGCGTCCGCGCCGAGGCCCGCGAGCAGGCGGAGCGCTTCTTCGTGGGTTTCTTCGACCAGCACGGCGAGTCGCTCGGCACGCCGGAGGTGAGCGACGTTGACGTCGTCTTCGCCGACGAGCTCGAGCCCCGCCCCGACGTTAACCCCGACCCCACGCTAGGCCTCGATCCTGCCGACTGACCCGCCCCGGAGCGCACGATGCTTGGCCTTCTCCGCACGATCCTCGTCGCCCTGCTCGGCGTTGTCGCGACCGTCTACCTCATCAACCCGACCTTCGGCGTCTTCGAGCTCTTGCCCGACAACGCCCCGCTCATCGGCAACCTCGACGAAGCCGCCGCCGCGGCCCTGCTGATCGCCTGCCTGAGCTACTTCGGCATCGACCTGACGAAGGCGTTCGGGCGGCGGCGGGTGAAAGAAGAAGCCGAGCAATCAACGGATCAGTGAACTGATCGCCGGATCACCACCATAGTGAGGTCATCGTCTTGCGCCGCGCCGTCGACGAAGGTCTCGGCGTCGGCGAGGATGGCGGCGATCATGGCGTTGGGGTCGGCGTCGCGGTGCCGGGCGGCGGACTCGACGAGGCGGTCGATGCCCCATTGCTCGCCGTCGGGGTTCTGCCACTCGAAGAAGCCGTCGGTGAGGAGGACGAGCGTGTCGCCGGGCTCGAGGGTGAGCTCGCGGACGTGGGTGAATTCCATGTCGGCGGTGACGCCGAGGGGGAGGTCGTCGGCGTTGAGCTGG
>JBCCZA010000288.1:0-2141 GCA_039188455.1 Planctomycetota bacterium | reverse complement strand
TCGCCGGTCTGGTCGTACTTGACGAGGTAGTGGGCGATGGACGAGCCGAGGTGGCCGTTGATGGCGATCAGCCCGTCGGACCAGTCGGCGAGGGTCGGCTTGTCCATGCGGGGCTTGAAGTAGAAGCCCTCGAGATACGAGTCGCTGGACAGCTTGAGGAGGTTGGCCCAGCCGGCGTTGTTCTCGGCGAGCAGGACGAGGTGGAACCCGCCGTCGGAAACGCCGGTGAACTCGCGGTTGCGTCGGTCGGACGGGCCGTCGACATCCGGGGCGACGTAGGCCTCGATGCCGAGGATGGGCTTGACGCCGGCGGCCTTGGCCTTGGTGTAGAAGTCGACGGCGCCGAAGAGGTTGCCGTGGTCGGTCACGGCGACGGCGTGCATGCCGAGGTCGGCGACGCGCTTGACGAGGCGGTCAAGTCGGTTCCCGCCGTCCAGCAGGGAGTACTGCGAGTGCAGGTGGAGGTGGACGAAGCGGTGGACGTCGGGGCCGTCGTGCGAGGTGGCGGGCGTGTCGTCCATGACTGATGCAGCCTAGCCCGCTCGGCCGCGCGGTCAATCGGGCGATTCCGTGTCTGCACAAGGTGTCGGCAGCGCGATCGGCTAGGCTGGTGCGTTCAACTCGACTTTAGGAGGTGCCATGCCGCTGCCGATCGCCCTGCAGATGTACACCGTACGTGATGTCATGAGCCAGGGGGTTGACGAGGGTTTCGCCCGAGTCGCGGAGATCGGGTTCGAGCACGTCGAGCTGGCCGGCACCTACGGGCACTCGGCGGAGGAGATCAAGGCGATGCTCGACCGGCACGGCCTGACCGCCTTGGGGGCGCACGCCAACTACGCCGCCGACGCAAACGAGCTCGCGCCCGCCGTCGCCGACGCCAAGGCGCTGGGGTACACCTTCCTCGCTCAGCCGTGGTGGCCCGAGGAGCGTCGCAACGCCGAGGGCTACAACGACGTCGTCGCCGCGGCGTACATGGCCGCCCAGGCCCACCCCGAGCTGACGTTCGGTTACCACAACCACGACTTCGAGTTCGAGAAGGTCGACGGCGACCGAACGGGCTACGACATCCTGTTCGGCGACACGTCGCTGGCCGCGCAGATGGACGTCGCCTGGGTCTGCGTCGCCGGGCACGACCCGCTGGCGTGGCTGGACAAGCTGCAGGGGCGCGTGCCGTCGCTGCACATGAAGGACGCGCGGTTCTCGGGCGGGCGGCGTGAGCTTTGCGAGGCCGGCACCGGCGAAGTCCCGCTCGAGGCCCTGGCGCAGGCCGCGCCCGACGCCGGCGTAAGGTACCTCGTCGTCGAGCAGGACCACTCGTGGATCGACGACGACCCCATCAAGTCCGCGCAGGTCAGCCTGGACTACCTCAAGTCGATCAACCCGTAACGGGTCGACGCGGCGGGATCGCGTTCAGTTCACGATCGGTCGGCGGAACACCCAGGCGTTGTCGGGGCTGACGGCGACGAGCTCCCAGTCGTCCTCGGCCATGCGGTTGAGCGCCGCCTCGTAAGCCGCGGGCGCCGGCCCGGGCTCCTCGACGAGGCGGTCGGCGGGCATGACGCGGTACTGGTAGTTGGCGTTGGCCATCGGCTGAGCGGGCAGCAGCCGCGGCGTGCCCAGGGCGATCAGCAGCGTGGCGGCGGCCACGAGGGTGACGATCCGGGTTGTGCGGTTCATGCTTGGTCTCCGGGAGGGGCGAGGGGCGGGGCGGGTAATGGGTCGGGGTTGAGCTGGTCACCGCAGTACTTGCAGTGCGTTGCGTCGGCGTCGTGGCCCTCGGCCATGCAGGTGGGGCAGGCCTGGGTGGTGAGCATCTCGGTGCGCTGCAGGCGAGAGCGGTTGTTGACGAACTCGGCCGTGACGAAG
Source organism: Planctomycetota bacterium (assembly GCA_039188455.1). Classification (GTDB taxonomy): domain Bacteria; phylum Planctomycetota; class Phycisphaerae; order Phycisphaerales; family Phycisphaeraceae; genus JBCBUE01. The sequence continues at coordinate 275 of JBCCZA010000288.1, read as the reverse complement.
CCGGTCGGCACGACGATCAGCGCGTATCCGATGAGGATGATCACCGAGGCGAGCACCTTGCCCAGCGGGGTGACGGGCGTGACGTCGCCGTAGCCGACGGTGGTCATGGTGACGATCGCCCAGTACATGCTCTGTGGGATGTTGCTGAAGCCGTCGTTGTAGTCGTGCTCGACGAGGTACATGATCGCGCCCATCACCGAGACGACCATCAGCACGGTGTAGACGAAGACGACGATCTTGTTGCGGGCGAGCCAGACGGCGCGGGTGATCTCCAG
>JBCCZA010000287.1:0-2257 GCA_039188455.1 Planctomycetota bacterium | reverse complement strand
GTCGGAGAGCGGCCCGCGGTAGGCGACGCGTCCCTCGACGCCCTCGGGGACGAGCTTGTCGCGTCCGTTGGTTGAGGCGGCCTTGGCCTGGGCGTAGCGGTCGGCCGAGCCCGCCATCATGGCGCCCTCGGAGCCCATGCCGCGATAGGTCTTGAAGCGTCTTCCCATGTGGATGACGATCTCGCCAGGCGATTCGTCGAGGCCGGCGAAGAGCGAGCCGAGCATGACGACGTTGGCGCCGACGCCGATGGCCTTGGCGATGTCGCCGGACTGGCGGATGCCGCCGTCGGCGATGACGGGGACGCCGGCGGGCTCGGCGGCGGCGAGGGCGTTGAGGATGGCGGTGATCTGCGGCACGCCGACGCCGGTGACGACGCGGGTCGTGCAGATCGAGCCGGGGCCGATGCCGACCTTCACGGCGTCGGCGCCGGCGTCGATGAGGGCCTGGGCGCCGGCGGTGGTGGCGACGTTGCCGGCGACGACGTCGATGTCGTAGCGGGCCTTGATAGCCTTGACGGTTTCGATGACGTTGCGCGAGTGGCCGTGGGCCGAGTCGACGAAGAGGCAGTCGACCTCGGCGTCGATGAGAGCGGCGGCGCGGTCGAGCTGGTGGACGCCGATGGCGGCGCCGACGCGGAGGCGGCCGCGGTCGTCCCGGCAGGCGCGGGGGAACTGCTCGAGCTTGGCGATGTCGCGCATCGTGATCAGCCCGTGCAGGTTCATCTTGTCGTCGACGAGCAGGAGCTTCTCGACCTTGTTCTGGTTGAGGATGTCGCGGGCCTTGGCCAGGTCCGTGCCGGGGGCGGCGCAGACGAGGTTGTCCTTCGTCATGACCTCGTGGATGGGCTTGTCGTCGTCGTGCAGGAAAAGCATGTCGCGACGGGTGAGGATGCCGACGACCTGGCCGTCGGTGCGGCCGTCGAGGGTGATGGGGACGCCGGAGATGTGCTGCTCGTGCATGAGGCGGCGGACCTCGGAGCAGGGGGCGTCGGGGGGCAGGGTGACGGGGTCGGTGATGACGCCGTTGGCGGAGCGCTTGACCTTGACGACCTCGCGTTGCTGCTGCTCGGGGGAGAGGTTCTTGTGGACGACGCCGAGGCCGCCTTCCTGGGCGAGGGCGATGGCCAGGGCGGACTCGGTGACCGTGTCCATCGGGGCCGAGAGCAGCGGGATGTTGAGCTGGATCCGGGGGGTCAGCCGGGTGGCGGTGTCGGCCTCGGCGGGGACCATCTCGGAGTAGCCGGGCAGGAGGAGCAGGTCATCGAAGGTGATGCCGTCGGCGGCGATTCTGGCGTCCATGTGCCACTGATACCGGGGGCGGGCGGGAGCGTCAAGGCGGGCTGTGTGGTCTAGCGCTTCAATGCCGGCGGACCGTCTCACGCGGTCGTCGATCCCCGCGCAAAGAAAACCGGCCGCCCCGAGGGACGACCGGTGTCCATTTCATCGATCGATCGCCGAGATCGGCGAATCGCAATAATTACGGGTCCTGGCCAACATAGGTGCCGAACTCGTCGAAGATCCAAGCCGCGTTCGCCGTCGGATCGTCGGGAGTCGGGTTGGTGTTCTCCGAGAACAGGTTGTCGTTATCGTCGTTGAACGTGCCATCGTCGAAACGGGTGCTGAGCACCTGTGTGGTCTCGAAGACGACGTGGTTGTCGTTCCAAGCCACCGAGCCGCGCCAGTCGCCGCCATCGATCTCGGTGTGGATCGAGGAGATCTCGGAGTCGTCGTTAGCGCCCGTGTTGCGGTCGCCGATGACGGGAGCCTCGGTATTGAGTGTCTCCGACCACTCATTGACAACGTTGTCGCGGCCGACCCAGGTTGCGGCGGTGTTCGCCGCTTCAGCGATGCGGAGCATGGCAAAGGACGTGTTTTCAGCCGTGAAGGCGTTGCCGGTGGTGGTCCACTCGCTCTTGCCCGACTCAACCGGGGAGATGGCGTACTCGCCGGTGAAGTAGTTGCCGTCGAGCAGGATGAGCGTCCGGTTGAGCGCAGTTGCGCCGCCGGTGCCGGTTTGAGCACCATCGATGTCCGCGTTGAGCTCGACGTCGCCGTCGCCTTCGAGGCCGGAGAAGTTCGAGTTGTTGGACTGTGCGTACATCACCTGGGACTGGTGGATGCCGCGGACTTGGGTATTGGACTGCATCTGGCGAGCGGTACGGCGGGCCGCACCGAGGGCCGGCAGCAGGATGCCGATGAGCAGCGCGATGATCGAGATGACCACGAGCAGCTCAATGAGCGTAAAACCCTTCTTCAT
>JBCCZA010000286.1:0-2265 GCA_039188455.1 Planctomycetota bacterium | reverse complement strand
CCGGCCAGCGAGACCGACGCGACGCGGTAGCCGTCGAAGAAGTTGAGGCACTTGTCGCGGCGGCGCTGGTTGACGATGACCGAGACGATCGCGACGACGAAGATCAGCAGGATCGTCAGCGCCAGGCCGTTGTCGAGCAGCACTTGCCAGAAGGGGGGCGCAACCTCGACGGTTGGCGGCGGGGCTTGTGCCGGGGCAATGTCGACGTCGGCCTGGGCGAGGATCGGGATCGCGGGGTGCGTCATGGCGGCGTGCATTGGAGCGGACCTGGCGTTGCGGTTCCAGTCGGCGTTGTAGCGCAAGAAAAACCCACGGAGCGCGGGCTCCGTGGGCTGGGTGGTGTTGGCGGTGATAACCGCCGAAGGATTGTGGTCTCGGTCAGTCGTTGTCGGGCAGCTGCAGGGCCAGGATGCGGGTGTTGAAGTCGCGCCCTTGGCCGAGCCACTGCTCGATGGTGAAGCGGATGGGTTTGTCGGCGTCGTGCTCGGCGACGGCCTGGGCGAGGTCATCGACCGACGCCACCGACTTGCCCATGACCTCGGTGATGACCGAGCCCTGGGTGATGCCGTTCAACGCGGCGACCGAGCCCGTGCGGACCGACCGCACCATGACGCCGCTGTTGAAGTCGGCGTCGTAGTTCTCGATGTCCTCGGCGGTGAAGGCACGGAGGCGGCTCATGCCGTACTTGCGGAGCAGCTCCATACCCGAATCGTCGGCCGGCGAGGCGTCGGGGACGGCGCCGGGCTGTTGATCGGCCGAGGCGATCGACTCGGGGAACTCGCCGAGCGTGACCACGACGTCGCGAGCCTCGCCGTCGCGGACGATGCCGACCGTGACATCGGTCAGCGGCGGGATGCCGGCGACCAGGAAGCGCAGGTCATCCATGGACGCGACGGACTGTCCGTTGACGGTGGCGATGATGTCGCCGGACTCGAGGCCTGCATCTGCCGCGGGGCCGTTGTTCATCGTGTCGGTGATGAGCACGCCCTGGCCGGTGTAGCCGTAGGTCTCGGCGAGCTCCGGCGTGAGGGTGGCGATGTTGACACCCAGGAAGCCACGGGCGACGCGACCTTCGCTGATGAGCTGGTCGGCGATGCGTTGGACCATCTGCGTGGGGATGGCGAAGCCCAGGCCGATGAACCCGGGGGTGCTGCCGAGCCCGCCGCCGCCAGCGGCGATGGCGGTGTTCATGCCGACGACCTCGCCGCGGATGTTCGTCAGCGGGCCGCCAGAGTTGCCGCGGTTGATGGCGGCATCGGTCTGGATGAACCGCTCGTAGCCGGCGCCGCCGCTGATGATGTTGAGGTTGCGACCGGTGGCCGAGACGATGCCCTGCGACATGGAGAAGTCGAACCGCAGGGGCGAGCCGAAGGCGAAGACGATCTCGCCCTGCCGAACGGGGCTGACCGCGAGCACGGCGGGGTGCAGCGTGGCCGAGTCCATCTCGACCTTGAGCACGGCGATGTCGGTGGCCGGATCGGTCTCGACCACGGTGGCTTCGCGGGCGGTGCCGTCGGCGAACTTGACCTCGATCTCGTCGGCGCCGGCGACGACGTGGTGGTTGGTGATGATGTGGCCGTCGCTGTCGTAGACCCAGCCGGAGCCGTTGCCGAAGGGGCGGGCGGGGTCGTACTCGCGGTAATCCTGCCCGTTGGGCTGGGACGGTTGAGCCTCGGGGGCCGGCGTGGGAGCGCCGTCGCGGAAGCCCGGCATGCCCTCGAAGAACTCGCGGAAGCGTTCCATCTGATCGCCGGCCGGGCCACGCGTGTTGGCGATCGGGGCACGGCGGGAGACGGTGATGTGCACGACGGAGGGCTCGACGACGTCGGCGACCTGGGTGAAGGCCTCGTTGAGCTCGGCGAGCATGGGGCTGGCGTTGAGCTCGTTGCGAGCCAGCTGGACCTCGGCCGCGGTCTGGGCGTGGGCGAGCTGGCGGACGGCGACGGGGCCGTAGAGCAGGACGGTGACGGCGGTGGCCAGCAGGACGAGCGACGGGCCGTAGCTGCGGATTCGAGTCATCGGGATCGGTACTCCGTGTTGTTGGACGAGAAGCCCCCCACGTGCACGATCGTACGCGTCGCCTGGGCGTCGGGTTCGCCGGGCGGGACGCGAAGAGGCGGGCAGGGGCCGTGGGGCTCGAGCGAGCGGGGTCGCGCTGGGTCAGCCGTCCTCGCCGTGATACGGCCCGCCATCGGCGAGATATCGGCGTTCCCGGACGTCGGCGGCGAACTTCTCGGCGGTCTGGCGGACCAGCTCGCCCAGGTT
>JBCCZA010000285.1:0-2293 GCA_039188455.1 Planctomycetota bacterium | reverse complement strand
TGCGGGACGAGGAGGCGTCGGTGCGTCAGACGGCCGAGCACGCGTTGTGGTCGATCTGGCTGCGGTGCGGGGCGGACGAGGCGTTGGGGCCGATGCACGCGGGAATCAAGGCGTTGGCGGAGGACCGAGTCGGGGCGGCGATCGAGTTGCTTGAAGAGGCGCTGCGGCGCGACCCCGAGTTTGCCGAGGCGTATCACCAGCTGGGGATCGCGCTATCCGGCGAGGAGCGATGGGATCGGGCAGCAGAGGCTTTTTCGGCGGCGTCGACGCGGCTGCCCAGCCACTTTGCGGCCTGGGCGGGGCTGGGGCACTGCTGCTGTCACCTGGGTCGGTGGGAGCGGGCGTTGTGCGCTTACCGCAAGGCGCTAAGCATCCACCCGGGCTTGGCCGACCTACCCGAGGCGATCGAGCGTGTTCGGGCCCGAGTCGTTGAGCCGCCAACGGTCGCGGCGTGGGAACGCTCGGGCGATGGCTGAGTAGTTAGCTGTGTTGGCTGCGGGGGGCACACGTCGTGAGCAATGCGGTGTGGGCTATCGCGGTTGCGGAACCGCCGCGCCACACATCGCCTCTCGGCGAGGTGTGGCACCCTGATTAGATCGTTGTGCTACCGCCGAAGCGTGGCGATTACGCCGCGTCGCGTGCCCGGCCGCTGCCGCCGCTGCGACGACGCCGACCGACCGTGCGCTGGTCGGGCGTCATGCGGCGGGTGGCTTCTTCGATCATGGCTTCGACGATGTGCTCGGGCTCCTCGGCCCAGAGGTCGGCGCCGATCTCCTCGGCCAGGCCCTCGGCCCGGTTGAACACCCCGCCGCCGACGGTGATCTGCAGCTTGGGGCAGACGCCGGTGTCGTGGAGGCGATCGATGAGCAGGCGGGTCTGCGGGACGGTCGACGCGACGGCCCCGAAGACGACCAGCCGGTCGGCGCCGAGGCTGCCGAGCTGGTCGACGATCTCGTCGTTGGCGACGCCGCCGCCGATGTAGCGGACCTCGAAGCCGGCGGCCTCGAGCAGGTCGGAGGTCATCTGCCCGGCCAGCTCCTCGAGCTCGCCGGCGCCGGAGATGACGATCACGACCTCGCCGCGGGCGTCCTGCCGGGCGAGGCGGAGCTGCATCTGGTCGACGAGCATGCGCAGCAGTCGCGTGGCGTAGTGGAAGCAGGCGTCGGAGAGCTGGTCGCCGCGGTGCATCGTGTCGACCTGCTCGGCGATGGGCCAGAACATGCGGGAGACGATCTCCTCGGCCGAGCAGCCGGCATCGATGAGCTCGTCGACCACGGCGCGGGCTTCGGGGCGGTCGCCACTGATCAGGGCGTTGAAAAATCGTTCCTGCAGGGCGTTGCGTCGGCTGGCCATGGTCACTCCTGGGGCGTGTCGTCAGGTCGGCGGGGGGACGGCCCGCCTAGCTCGTGGAGAGAAACATCGACGCGGTGAACGCTCGGCCTGCATCACCTCGCCGGTGCGACCGGATAAGCACGGGGCGGCCCTGGCGGGGCGTGGGCCGCGGAGCCGGCGTGCCCGCATTGCCGATAACGCGGGGCTGGTCAGGCGGCCGCGGTCGGCGATAATGTGGCTCGCAACCCATCCGCCAAGGAGCCGCCATGCGTCGCCTCGCCCGTGCCTGTTCGCCGCCGCTGATCGCCGCGATGCTCTGCCTGACCGGCGTGGGCTGCGCGACCAACAAGGCCACCGGCCGATCGCACCTCAACCTGCTCTCCGAGGAGCAGGAGATCGCGATGGGCACGCAGTACGCCAGCGAGGTGAAGAACACGCAGCCGGTGGTCAAGTCCGGCTCGGTCCCCAAGGCCGTCGAGCGAGTCGGCAAGAAGCTAGCGAGGCTCAGCGAGGAGCCCGATCTGCCGTGGGAGTTCACGGTGATCGACGACATGACGGTCAACGCGTTCGCGCTGCCGGGCGGGAAGATCTTCATCTACCGCGGGCTGCTGGAGGACATGACCAATGAGGCGCAGCTGGCGGCCGTGCTAGGCCACGAGATCGGCCATGTCACCGGCGAGCACGCCGATCGGCGTTATCAGTCGCAGGTCGGTGTGGGCCTGGTCGTCGCGGGCGTCGGCGCGGCGGCGGGGTTCTCGGGCATCGAGTACGCCGAGTACGCCGGCGTCGCGGCCAACGCCGCCGGCGGGCTGACCATCAGCAAGTGGTCCCGCGACGACGAGTCCGAGGCCGACATGCTCGGCCTGCGCTACATGACCGCCGCCGGCTACAACCCCGAGGGCATGGTCCAGCTCATGGAGATCCTCGACAACGCCTCGGGCGGCGGCGGCGTCGAGTGGAC
>JBCCZA010000284.1:0-2294 GCA_039188455.1 Planctomycetota bacterium | reverse complement strand
GACGCGGATGTAGTGGCTGCGCATCTTGCCGGAGAGGTGGGCGATGATCTCGTGGTCGTTCTCGAGCTTCACCTTGAACAAGGCGGCCGGCATGGCGACCGTGACCTCGCCCTCCATCTGCAGTTTGTCTTCTTTGGGCACGCGGTTTCCGTTGAGGTCGTTTCGGGTCTCTAGCGATGCACGCCCGGGGGCGTGGGTAGGTCGGTTCGGCAGGATCGATCGTTGATTGGTTCGGTGGTGGCTGCGACGCGGCAAGCCGCGGCGCTAAATGTCGAGTGGCGAGGTCAGTTGCCGTCGGTGAGGATCTCGCATCCGTCGGCGGTGACGGCGAGGGTGTGCTCGTAGTGGGCGGCGGGTCGGCGGTTGTGGGTGACGACGGTCCACTTGTCGCGGAGGGTGACGACGCCGGTGGGGCGGTTGGGCTCGACGAGGTAGCACATGGGTTCGACGGCCAGGGTCATGCCCTCGCGGAGGGTGAAGTCGGCTCCGGGGCTCGCGGCGGCGGCGCGGCGCTTGAGCTTGCCGCGGAAGCCGTTGCGCCCCAAGCCGGCGGGCTCGGGGGTGACGAAGTTGGGGACCTTGGGTTCCTCGTGCATGGTCTGGCCGATGCCGTGGCCGACGAAGTCGCGGACGACGCCGTAGCCGTTGGACTCGGCGTAGTTCTGCATGAGACGGGCGACCTGGCTCCACTGCCGGCCGGGCCTCATGTTCTCGATGGCGATCTGCAGGACGTGCTGGGTGGCCTCGCACATCGCGCGGGTGTCTTCGGCGACGTCGCCGACGAGGATGGTGGTGGCCGAGTCACCGCACCAGCCGTCGATCTGCACCCCGCAGTCGACGCCGACGATGTCGCCGTCCTCGATGGGAGTGTCGTTGGCGATGCCGTGGACGACGACCTCGTTGACGCTGAGACACAGGGTGGACGGGAAGGGCGGGAGGTTGCCGCCGGCGGTGTAGCCGCGGAACATACCGGTGCCGCCGGCCTCGTCGATGAGCCGCTGGGCCTCTTGATCGATCTCTGCGGTTGTCACACCGGGGACGCACAGTTCCCGGCAGCGTTTCAGGATGCGGTGCACGACGCGTCCGGCGCGTCGCATCTTGTCGATCTCTTCCCGCGTCTTGAGTCGAATGCCAGCTTTTTTGGCCATCCGTGGTCTCGTCTCGGCCGGCTGGGGCCAGGCCCGCCCCGCCGAGTCGAGCCGAGCAGTGTAACCCGCATTTCTGCGGGGCTCAAGCCCGGCCCTTCGGGCCTGGGGCTAAACGGTTTGCCGGCCCCTTAAGGGTCGGTCGGTTCTGGGGGGGCTAAACGGGGCTAGCCGCGGGGGCCTCGGATCCTCGGTCCTCGGCCGGTCGAGCCGCCGCCGGCCCCGAGGAAGCCCTGGTAGTTACGCATCAGCAGCGTCGCCTCGATCCGCTGCACGAAGTCGAGCATCACCGAGACCACGATCAGCAGGCCGGTGCCGCCGAGGAACTGGGTGATGATGAAGTCCACGCCGAACGCCGTCGACACGATCGCCGGGATGACGGCGATGATCGCCAGGAACCCGCCGCCGACGTACGTGATCCGCTCCATGACGGTCTCGAGGTACTGCGCGGTGCGGGGCCCGGGCCGCAGGCCGGGGATGAACGAGCCGTTGTTGCGGAGCTGCTCTGCCATCTCGTCCGGCTGGAACTGGACGCTGGTCCAGAAGTAGGCGAAGAAGAAGATCAGCCCGATGTAGACGACGCAGTACAGGTAGCCCTGCAGGTCGGCGAAGTTGGCGTTGAGGAACTCGAGCGTGTGAGACCAGGCGGCGTAGAGCCAGCCGGCGCTCTCCTCGCCGGGCAGGATCGTCGGGAAGCTGCCCGAGAGGTAGCCGAAGAGGATGGACGGGACGATCATCAGCGACGAGGCGAAGATGATCGGCATGACGCCGCCGTGGTTCACGCGGAGCGGCAGGTAAGCCTTCTGCCCGCCGTAGACCTTGCGACCCCGCGTGTGCTTGGCCTGCTGGATCGGGATGCGTCGCTGGCCCTGAGTGATGATGATCGCCCCGGCGCAGACGACGATGAAGGACAGGCCCAGGAAGGCGAGCGTGCCGATGCCGGTGCCGGTGTGGCCGGGCTCGAGCGAGAAGTCGCTGACGAGCAGGCCGATGGCCTGGGGCATGAAGGCGACGATGCCGGCGGTGATGATCAGCGAGATGCCGTTGCCGATGCCGTACTTGTCGATCTGCTCGCCGAGCCACATCAGGAAGATCGAGCCGGCGGTCATGCCGGTGACGCCGCAGAGCCAGTACAGGACGTAGAGCGTG
>JBCCZA010000283.1:0-2316 GCA_039188455.1 Planctomycetota bacterium | reverse complement strand
GGCAAAACTGACCGGGATCGGCTGCTGCCCCGGTGTCGTCCGCGGCCGAGCGCGTGTGATCCGCGACCCGCGGGGCGTCCAGCTCGACCCCGGCGACATTCTCGTCGCCGAGCGCACCGACCCCGGCTGGATCCTGCTCTTCCCGGCCGCAGCGGGAGTCGTCGTCGAGCGAGGCAGCCTCCTCTCTCACTCGGCGATCGTCGCGCGTGAGCTCGGCCTGCCCGCGATCGTCAGTGTGCCCGGGCTGATGTCGACGATCCGAGATGGTGAGACAATCGAGATCGACGGCCGACAAGGCATGATCCGCGTGATCGATGAAGCAGACACCCGAACAGGCGAGGCACGATGACTACGGAAGCCGCCGATCGTGCCCGCTTCGACTTCATCCGTTACGCCCAGTGCTGGGAAGACGCGGATGTGTTGCTGCGCGGACTCGCCATCCAGCCCGGCGACCGCTGCCTGTCGATCGCCTCCGCCGGCGACAACGCCCTGGCGATGCTCACCGCAGACCCGTCGGTGGTCTACGCCGTCGACCTCAGCCGCGCGCAGCTAGCCTGCGTCCAGCTTCGGATCGCGATGTACCGGTCACTCGAACACGAAGAGTTTCTCCGGCTCTTCGGGTCTCGATCGGTCACATCGGAAGAACGGCATCGGCTCTATCGCCGATGCCGCGAGGAACTCGACGAGCAAAGCCGGGCGTTCTGGGATGCCCGACCGAATGACATTGCCGCGGGTATCGGCGAGGCCGGCAAGTTCGAGCGCTACTTCCGGCTCTTCCGGCGGTGGGTCCTCCCGCTGGTTCACCGCCGAGACATCGTCAACGAACTTTTCCGATACCGAGACCCCGAGGACCGAGTCAGGTTTTACGACCAGCGACTCGACACGCCTCGATGGCGGCTGATGTTCCGCGTGTTCTTCTCGCGGATCGTCATGGGGCATCTCGGGCGAGACCCAGCGTTCTTTCAATATGTCGAAGGGTCCGTCGCCGACCGCATCCTTGGTCGTGCGCGGTACGCCCTGGCGGTGCTCGACCCGTCCGAGAACCCTTACCTCCGGTGGATCCTGACCGGGTCTCATCACGATTCCCTGCCCGTTGCGCTGCGCCGAGAGCACTTCGAGACAATCCGCGAGCGTTGCGATCGGATCGTCTGCGAAGAACGATCGGTGGAATCATTCCTGGAAGACGTGGATCGTCCCCCCATCGACCGCTACAACCTGAGCGATATCTTCGAGTACATGTCCGAGGACAACACATCCGCGATCTTCGATCGGATCGTCGAGCGCAGCCCGGCGTCGGCCAGGGTGCTGTACTGGAACATGCTCGCGCCTCGGCAGAGCCCGGATCGGCTCTCCGATCGGCTGCTGCGGCTGGATGACGAGAGCGATGCCCTTCATCGCGCCGACCGGGCTTTCTTCTACTCGAAGCTGATCGTGGAGGAGGTGCGTTGATCGTTGCATGGACGGATGCCGCGGTGTCTGCGCCGGCGTGGCTTCAAGCGCGCCCCGCGATCGGTATTGCCGTGGTCCTCAGCGCGTTCGCGACGCTCGTGCTCGGGCTGGCGTTGAGCGTCCGAGGTCATCCTCGCCATCCGGAGACCCTGCGCAAGTGCGTCCACGTGGCCATGGGTCTTATCACGCTCACGTTTCCGTGGGTCTTCAGTCAGCCTTGGCCCGTCTGGCTGATGGCGGGCGTGGCCCTTATAGGCATGCTCGGCCTGCGTAGCCGCCCGCTCGCGTCTTCCACCGCGTCCCGTGTCCTGCACGGCGTCGATCGCGACAGCTTCGGCGACCTCCTGTTTCCGATCTCGGTCGCCGTGCTCTTTTCATTCACACACGACCATCTCACGTTCTACGTCATCGCCATCCTGGTTCTGACCCTCGCCGACGCGACCGCGGCTCTCGTGGGCCTCCGATACGGCACCGTTCGGATCAAGGCTGGCGGAGCCGGCAAGTCGCTCGAAGGCGGGGTTGCGTTCTTCGTGGTGACCTTCTTCGCGGTCCACGTGCCGCTCTTGCTCGGGACATCCATGGGGCGGCCGGAGTGCTTATTGATCGCCTGCACACTGGCTCTGTTGGTCTCGCTGGCCGAACTGATCTCCACGCGTGGATTTGACAACCTGGTCGTCCCCCTTGGCTGCTTCGCGTTGCTACAGGTTTACGGCGACATGACCGCGGGCCAGCTGACGTATCGTCTCGCGGCGGCGATCGCGCTTGTGGGGTTCGTCGCCGTCTGGCGTCGCCGGACGACCTTAGACCACGCTGCGCTGATCGCATCTGCCCTATTCGGCTACTTTGCCTTGATGATCGCAGGGTGGG
>JBCCZA010000282.1:0-2339 GCA_039188455.1 Planctomycetota bacterium | reverse complement strand
TGCCGCCGCAGATGGCCCACGTCTGCGCGAGCAACATGGCTTACTTCGACCTGGCCGCCACGGCGATCATCGAGCGCAGCAAGGAGGCCGCCGTGCACGCCCTGATGCTCGACCCGCTCTGCCAGGCCGTCTGCACGCCGGGCCAGATCCGCGACATGACGCACGAGATATTCGACGCTGAGCAGGACTACCTGCCCGTTTACAGCTAACGCGGCAAACGCAAAAAGAGGATCAGCTGGCGAACGGCGTCGATCATCGGCGACGCTCGTTGCTTGAGGTCGCGTCAGACCACGCCGTCCCAGTTCGCCGGGCAGAGCAGGACGGGCAGGTCGGTCTGGCGGATGAGGTTGGCGGGGACGTCGCCCGCGATGAGGCGCTTCAACACACCCTTGCCGGTGAGGCCCAGGACGATCATGGTGCAGTGGCGGGCGCGGGCGGTGTTGAGGATGGCCTTGGAGGTGTCGTCGGAGAAGAGCATGACACCCTCTGCCTCCAGGCCGGCCTCGCGCAGGCCGTCGGTCATGAGCTTGAGCGTCTGCTCGCCGCGCTGGGTGGCGTCGGACTCGTGCTCGTCCTCCTCGTGGAGGGTGGCGACGTGGGCGACGACGACCTCGGCCGAGAGGCGCTTGGCCAGATCGCGGATCGGCTCGGCGAGCTTCTCGCTCGCCCAGGGCGAGCTGACGGCCACCAGCATCCGGCTTGCACCCTGCGCCAAAACACCGGCTCCAGCCCACCCCGCCGGACCCGGCCGACGCCACACGCGTCGACGCCGGCCCGCGGCGAATCGAGCCGGCGACTATACCCGCCGTCGCGCCCCGCTTCACCCGCGCTCGCTCGCCGCGTGATCCGACCCGCCCGTGCGCCTAGTGTTGCAGCGATGGCAACCACCGCCCCCGTCGACGCACCCGCCGCCCCGCACCCCGCCGCCGCCACGCTCGGCCAGCTCCGCGAGACCGGCTACCGATACCGCACCGTCAAGCAAGAGCTCCGCGACAACCTCATCGCCCGACTCCGCGCCGGCCAGCCGCTCTTCCCCGGTGTCACCGGCTACGCCGACACGGTCGAGCCGCAGATCGTCCACGCCTTGCTCGCCCGCCACGACATGCTCTTCCTCGGCCGACGCGGCCAGGCCAAGACCCGCATGCTCCGCATGCTGCCCGGCCTGCTCGACCCCTGGTTGCCCGTCATCGCCGACCTCGACCTGCACGACGACCCGCTGGAGCCCATGACCGCGATCGGCAAGCGCCGCGTGGCCGAGCACGGCGACGACACGCCCATCCGCTGGATCGGCCCCGACCAGCGCTTCCACGAGAAGCTCGCCACCCCCGACGTCACCATCGCCGACCTCATCGGCGAGATCGACATCGTCAAGCACGCCGAGGGGCGGTACCTCTCCGACGAGTCGACGATGCACTTCGGCCTGATCCCGCGCACGAACCGCGGCATCTTCGCCGTCAACGAGCTGCCGGACCTCTCGCCGCGCATCCAGGTCGGCCTGTTCAACGTGCTCGAGGAGCGCGACGTGCAGATCCGCGGCTACCCCATCCGCCTGAACCTCGACGTCATGCTCGTCTTCTCGGCCAACCCCGAGGACTACACCAACCGCGGGCGGATCGTTACGCCGCTCAAGGACCGCATCGGCTCGGTCATCCGCACGCACTACCCCAAGACAACCGACGAGGCCATCGCCATCACCGCCGACAACGCCTGGACGGCACGCAACGGCGACGGCCAGACACCGCACGTCGAGGTGCCGGCGTATCTGCACCGCCTGATCGAGGAAGCGATCGGCATGGCCCGCAGCTCGTCGCACATCAACCAGGCCTCGGGCGTGTCGGTCCGCGCGTCGATCGCCATGCTCGAGACGCTGGTCAGCTCGGCCGAGCGGCGAGGCCTGATGACCGGCGAGACGGACGTCACCGCCCGCGTCAGCGATCTTGGCCACGTCACCGCCGCCACACGCGGCAAGATCGAGCTCATGCTCGCCGACGACGAAGACGAGACGGAGGACAAGCTGGTCGTCTCCCTGCTCGGCGAGGCCGCCAAGAAGCTCTTCGACGAGTTCGCCGACCCCGACGACTACATGACGATCGCCGACGCGTTCGACGACGGCCTTCGGCTCACGGTCGGCGATGATGTGTCCGCTGCGGACACCGCCGCCAGCTTCGACCACGTCGACGGCCTCACCGCCGCCGCCCGAGATACCGCCAAGGCCCTGGGCCTCGACCCCGACAACGCCCAGCACCTCGCCTCGGCCGGCGAGTTCCTCCTCGAGGGCCTGTACGTCCACAACCGACTCAGCAAGCACGCCACCAGCGGCGGCGCGGCCTACGCCCGCT
>JBCCZA010000281.1:0-2398 GCA_039188455.1 Planctomycetota bacterium | reverse complement strand
CCTCGGAGGCCCAGGGCGTGAAAGGCATCATCCTCGCGGGCGGTCACGGCACCCGGCTCTGGCCGCTCACGCGCGGCCTCAGCAAGCAGCTGCTGCCCGTCTACAACAAACCCATGATCTACTACCCGCTGTCGGTGCTCATGCTCGCCGGCATCCGGGACGTGCTCATCATCTCCACCCCCGAGCACCTGCCGCTATTCCGCCACATGCTCGGCGACGGCCAGCGGTGGGGCATGAGCCTCAGCTACGTCGAGCAGCCCGAGCCCAAGGGCCTCGCCCAGGCGTTCATCCTCGATAAGTCCTTCGCCCAAGGCCAGCCGACCTGCCTGATCCTCGGCGACAACATCCTCTACGGCTCGGGCCTCCGCTCGACCCTCGCCGAGGCCACCCAGCTGAAGCGCGGCGCCACGATCTTCGGCTACCCCGTCCGCGACCCCGAGCGTTACGGCGTCGTCGAGTTCGACGAGAACCGCAAGGCCATCTCCATCGAGGAAAAGCCCGCCAAGCCCAAGTCGCACTTCGCCGTGCCCGGGCTGTACTTCTATGACGAGCGCGTCGTCGACATCGCCGACAACCTCGCGCCCTCGCCCCGCGGCGAGCTCGAGATCACCGACGTCAACAAGACGTACCTGGAGATGGGCGAGCTGAACGTGCAGCTGTGGGGCCGGGGCCTCGCGTGGCTGGACGCCGGCACGCACGAGTCGCTGCTGCAAGCCGGCACGTTCGTCGAGGCGATCGAACAACGCCAGGGCCGGATGATCTCCTGCCCCGAAGAGATCGCCTGGCAGATGGGCTTTATCGACGATGCGCAGCTGCAGAAGCTCGGCGAAGAGCTCAGCAAGAACGAGTACGGCCAGTACCTACTCGAGGTGCTCAAGGACGGCCGGCACGACGACTGGATCTGAGGGGCCAGTCCACCACGAAGCACACGAAGGCCACAAAGCAGTCACGTTTAGCCGGCGAGCTCGCTCGCCGTTGCAGGATAGAAGTGAAGTACCCCGCCACCGTGATCCATCTCCCATGAAGATCGACTCGCTCGAGATCCCCGAGGTCAAGCTGATCACGCCCAAGCGGTTCGGCGATCACCGCGGCTTCTTCATGGAGACGTTTTCGGCGCCGATGCTCGCCGAGGCGGGCATCACGCGCGACTGGGTGCAGGACAACCACTCGCTCAGCGAACACCCCGGCGTCCTGCGTGGCTTGCACTTCCAGGCCCCGCCGCACGCGCAGGCCAAGCTGGTGCGCGTCGTGTCGGGGCGGGTGTGGGACGTGGCGGTCGACGTGCGGAAGGGCTCACCGACCTACGGCAAGTGGACCGCCGCCGAGCTGTCGGCCGAGAACGATCAGCAGATGTTCGTGCCCGAGGGCTTCGCGCACGGGTTCGTGACGCTCGAGCCCGGCACGGCGTTTCTCTACAAGGTCAGCAACCTGTACGCCCCCGAGTCAGAAGGCGGCGTCGCGTGGGACGACCCGGACCTGAACTTGCCCTGGCCGCTGCCCGCCGGCATCGAGCCCAGGCTCAGCGACAAGGACACCCAGCTGCCGCGGCTGGCCGAGCTCGACTCGCCGTTCGCCTACGACCCCGAGCCGGTCACGCCATGAGCGAGCCGAGCGTCACGCTGATCGGCGCGGCCGGGATGCTCGGCCGCGCGTGGTGCGAGCTGCTCGACGGCGCGGGGATCGCGTACGCCGCGATGGACCGCAACGAGATCGACATCGCCGACCCGGCCACGCTCGACCGCATCGACCCCGGCACGACGCACGTCATCAACTGCGCCGCCTACACGGCCGTCGACAAGGCCGAAGACGAGGAAGAGCTCGCCACCGCCATCAACGGCCACGCCGTCGGCCACCTCGCGACGCGCGCCGCCGCCATCGACGCCGTCCTCGTGAACTACTCGACCGACTACGTCTTCGACGGCAACGCCACCTCGCCCTACGCGATCGATCAGCCGCGCGATCCCCTCAACGCCTACGGCCGAAGCAAGGCCGTCGGCGAAGCGCTGCTCGAAGAAAGCAACGCCGCCTGGCTCAACATCCGCACGTCCTGGCTCTACGCCCCGTGGGGCAACAACTTCGTCCTCACCATGGCCAGGCTCACCGCCGACAAGCCGACCCTGAAGGTCGTCGACGATCAGCGCGGCCGGCCGACCTCCGCCCAACACCTCGCCGAGACGACGCTGCGCCTGATCGACGTCGTCGAGCGCGGCGTCGCCCAGCCCGGCCACCACCACGTCACCGACGGCGGCGAGTGCACCTGGTGCGGCTTCACCCGCGCGATCAACGACCGGCTCGGCCACGCCTGCGACGTCCAGCCGTGCACCACGGCCGACTTCCCCCGCCCCGCCAAGCGACCCGCCTACTCCGTGCTCGACCTGTCGGCCACCGAGGCGGCGCT
>JBCCZA010000280.1:0-2420 GCA_039188455.1 Planctomycetota bacterium | reverse complement strand
GGTCTTCGCGGCGTGCCTGGCGGCGACGAGCGGGGCCGGACGGGCCGACGAGGCGCGGGCCGTGATGGCGGCGCGGGGTCTAATCAACCAGACGCTGGAGGTCGATCGGCAGGGGCGGTTCAACCTGCTGCTGCGGGCCTTGCGCCACCTGCGCGACCCGGCGCTGACGCCGATGTACGAGTCGCTGACGCTGCGGGTCGAGCCGGCGCTGCGGGTGCACGGGCTGCTCGGGCTCGCGGAGTTGTCCCCCGACGGGCGGGTGGACCTGGCGCGGGTGGCGACGATCGAGGAGCCGTCGGTCCAGGCCGAGCTGATCACCGCGGCGTTGGACGCGGACATGATCGCCCCGGCCGATTTCGACACGATGCTGGCCTGGGAAGACCTCAACGACGGGGTCCGCCTGCTGCTCTACGCCAGG
Organism: Planctomycetota bacterium; assembly: GCA_039188455.1. Classification (GTDB taxonomy): domain Bacteria; phylum Planctomycetota; class Phycisphaerae; order Phycisphaerales; family Phycisphaeraceae; genus JBCBUE01. The sequence continues at coordinate 2,002 of JBCCZA010000280.1, read as the reverse complement.
CAACTGGAAAACGGCGAGGCGGTGTCGGCCGACGCGGTCGCGGCGATGCTCAACGGGCCGCGGCTGGGGCGGCGGGGGCTGGCGGCGCTGCTGCTGACCGAGCTCGGCGACGAACGGGGACCCGAGACGCTGATCGCGATCGACGGATCGTCGGCGCGGAACCGCGACGCGGTGCGTGGCATGCTGCTGGAGACGGCGATGCGGCACGACCTCGGCCGGGCGCGGCAGTGGGCGTACGCGGTGGCGACCGAGCCCGAGGGAGGGGCGTCGCTGTCGCTGCTGGGGCTGCGGGCGGCGCTTCGGCTGGGCGAGCCGCGGGCGGTCGAGCTGTGGTCGAGGCGGTTCGCGTCTGCCGCGGACGACCCGGCGGGGCGCGTGCGGCTGTCGCTGGTGCTGGTGCAGATGGCGCCGCACCTGCCGGGCTCGGCGTTCGACGCGATGCGCAACGACGACGACCCGCTGGTCCGCCAGCTCGGCCGAGCTGGTCACGCGATCGCCGAAGGCGAGCCGACGACCGTCGACGAGCTGGTGGCGCTGGTCGAGTTGGGGCACCCGATCGCAAACCAGTGGGCCGTGGGCTTTGCGCAGGAGGGGCACATCGACGACACGACCGCGGCGTTGACGCTGATGGCGGTGATCCAGTCGTTCGAGGCCGACGCCGACGCCCGGCGGTTGTCGCGGTGGCTGGACCAGTCGGTCGAGGCGACGCGGGCGCTGGTCGACGTCGCTCCCGGATCGGCGGCCGGGCTGCTGCGGCCGGTGCTGGAACACCCGGCCACCTCGGCGCCGCTGGAGCAGGCCATCCTGCTCGGGCTCGTGCGATCGCAGAGGCCCGAGGCGCTGGCCGTGATCGACGGCCTCGACGCACCCAACGACGCGGTCGCCCGCGGGCTCTGGCTGCTGCTGCGATCGCGCGGCGAAGGCGACCTCACCCCCACCGAACTCGACGACCTGGCCACCCTCGTGGCCGGCGGCGCCGACCTCGACCCGTCGCTGCGGGCCCAAGCGGCGTGGACCTACCTGCAGCGCACCGCCGCGACCGACGGCACGCTCGACCGACTCACCGACTCGCCATGACGCTCATCCCGCTCTCCCAGCCCGACATCACCGACCGCGAGGTCGAGGCCGTCACCGCCGTCCTCCGCTCCAACCGCCTGTCGATCGGCCCACGCCGCGACCTGTTCGAGCAGCTCGTCGCCGAGCGTGCCGGCCGGCGCCACGGCATCGCCGTCTCCTCGGGCACCGCCGGGCTGCACTGCCTGATGCTCGCTCTGGGCATCGGCCCCGGCGACGAGGTCATCACCACGCCCTTCTCGTTCGTCGCGTCGGCCAACTGCATCCTCATGGCCGGCGCCAAGCCGGTGTTCGTCGACATCTGCCCGTCGTCGCTGAACCTCGACCCCAAGCGCATCGAGGCCGCCGTCACGCCCAAGACCAAAGCGATCCTCGCCGTCGAGGTCTTCGGCAACCCCCGCCACATGGCCGCCCTCGAGCAGATCGCCCAGCAGCTCGAGATCCCGCTCATCGAGGACTGCTGCGAGGGGCTTGGCGGGTCGTGCGACGGCCGGCCGATCGGCGGCTTCGGCCGCGCCGGCGTCTTCGGCTTCTACCCCAACAAGCAGATCACCACCGGCGAAGGCGGCGTCATCGTCACCGACGACGACCGCATCGCCGACGCCTGCAAGGCCCTGCGCAACCAGGGCCGGCCCGAAAAGCCCGTCTCGGCCAACGCCGACGGCACCGCCACCGGCTCGTGGCTGCACCACGAGATGCTCGGCTACAACTACCGCCTCTCGGAGATCGCCTCGGCCCTGGGCGTCGCTCAGATGGACCGCCTCGACGAGATGCTCGCCGAGCGCCGCCGCGTCGCCAACGAGTACACCAAGCGCCTCATGGACTGGCCGGACGTCTCCCTGCCGTCGATCCCGGCCGGCAACGAGGACGCGATGTCGTGGTTCGTCTTCGTCGTCAAGCTCAACAACACGTACACGCACATCGAGCG
>JBCCZA010000279.1:0-2426 GCA_039188455.1 Planctomycetota bacterium | reverse complement strand
GGCTGACGCGGGACTCGGAGAGGTCGAGCGTGGTGCCGATCTCCTTCATCGTCATCTCCTCGTAGTAGTAGAGGATGACGATGAGCCGCTCGGCCCGGCTGAGGCCCTTGGTGATCATGCCCTTGAGGTCACGCTTCTGCACGTGCTGCAGGGGGTTGATCTGCTTGGGGTCGGAGAGAACATCGATCTCGCGGACGTCCTTGCTGGAGTCGGTCTCGAACCACTTGCGGTTGAGCGAGACGGTCTGCTTGGCGCCGGCGTCTCGGCGGATCTTGTTGTACTCCTCCTGGTCGACGCCGAGCTTCTTGGCGACCTCGTCGTCGGTCGGCTTGCGGCCGAACTGCATCTCGAGCTTGCGGCGGGCGGTGTCGACCTGGCTGGTGCGCGAGCGGACCAGGCGGGGGACCCAATCCATCGAGCGTAGCTCGTCGAGGATGGCGCCGCGGATGCGTTGGGCGCTGAAGGTCTCGAACTTGACGCCGCGGTCGAGGTCGAAGGCGTCGATGGCGTCCATCAGGCCGAAGAGGCCGGCCGACATGAGGTCCTCGACGTCGACCTCGTCGGGCAGCTTGGCGTGCACGCGCTCGGCGTTGTATTTGACCAGCGGCAGGAAGTGCTCCATCAGCTTGTTACGCAGGGGCTCGGTCGCCTCCGTGCGGAACGCCTCCCACCACTCGCGGACCTGATCGTCGGTCGCGTTGGATTTCTCGCTGCCCAGCCGTCTTGCCTGCCCGACTCGCGCCATCTGTGTCTCCTTGACGTCTGAGTGCTTCCCTGCGTCGCCCGGCGCGCTCGTGGAGGCGCGCCGGACCGTCGATGCCCTTGAGGCCGAGGCCTCGTTCACTTGTCAACCCGCCCTCGACAGGCTCGGCGTCAGGGCGCCGGCGCGTTCTCGTCGGGGATCGGGTTCTCCGCCTGATGGCGCTCGATCAGGTCGAGCACCACGCGATACATGACCGCGCCGGCCAATCGTCCGATCAGCCAGCAGATCAACATGACCAACATGGATCGCCAGAGCGTCGTCACCGCCGGGTTGCCCGACGCTGTGTTGAGCACACAGCTCGCGGCAAAGCCGACCAGACCGAAGCACGCTGCGATCACTCGAGAGGGGATAGCGAGTACTCCTTCACTCGCGTTTGGTACGCCAGTCCGTTGGCGTGATGATGCGTTATACCAAGGAACGCGACGTCACCAAGCGTCGGCTTGAAAAATTGCATCACATACACCACTTCTCCACATCCGCTGCGCACCGTTTATGCAGCCAGCGCGCACGACATCGACAATTGATCGATCGCACAACGCGCAAATCTTGCCTTGCTGCCGACACGCCGCCCGCCTCACGCGGCTGTCGGTTAACCCCGCCCGACCCATCGACGCAGCCGACCGACCAGCCCGGCGCGCGGACGACCGACCGGCATCATCATCATCGGGTCCAACCGCTCGGCCAGCTCGCGCAGCCCGCGGACCATCGCGCTCGACGGCGACGCCAGCGTCACCGGCCGGCGTGCCCGCACCGCATCGATCACCCGCATGTCCCACGACAGGTGCCCGGCGTATCGCACCGTGACCCCCAGGAACTCGTCGCTCACGCGCGTGAGTCGCTGGGCCACCGCCGCCGCCTCGCGCGCGTCGCGAACCTGGTTCACGACCAGCCGCACCGTCGGCATCGCCTCTTCGCGCGCCGTCACCCGCCGAGTCAGCGTCTTCACCAAGGCGTAGGCGTCGGTCATCGCCGTCGGATCGGGCGTCGTCACCAGCAGCAGGTCGTCGGCCGTCGCGGCGAAGCTCAGCACGCCCGGCCCGATGCCCGCGCCCGTGTCGATCAGCACGACGTCGAACGTCTGCTCCAAGGCCGACATCGCCGCGATCAGCCGGCCTTGCTGCGTTTCGTCCAACGCCGCGACCGAGGCCAGCCCGCTCGATCCCGGCACCAGCCAGAACCCGCCAGGCGCCTGCACGACCGCCTCATGCATCGTCCGCCGTCCGGCGATCACATCCGCCAGCGCCCGGCTCGGCGGCAGATCGCACAGCACATCGGCGTTGGCCGTGCCCAGGTCGGCGTCGAGCAGCACCACGCGACGCCCGCGCTGCGCCAGCTGGATCGCCAGGTTCACCGCCACGGTTGATTTGCCCACGCCCCCCTTGCCGCTCGACACCGCCAGCGTCCACGCCCGACGCGTCGGCGGCGTGGGCTGAGCCGGGGCCTCGGCCGCGACGCCGTCGCTCATCGCCCCCAGCGCCGTGGGCGCCTCCGGCGACACCGCCGCCTCCACCAGCGCCCGCAGGGCCTCGGCCTGATCTGTCGCCACCGTCACCGAACGTCACCCCCCAGCGCCAATTCCGCCAGCCGCCGCGGCGTCGCCGCCTCGATCCGGTGCGGCACTTCCTGACCCGTGGTGATGTAGCTCATGCTCCGATTGACCCGC
>JBCCZA010000278.1:0-2506 GCA_039188455.1 Planctomycetota bacterium | reverse complement strand
CGGTCTGGACCGCCGACCGGACGATCGCGTCGATCGAGCGGGCGACGGCCGAGGGCAAGCCGTTCTTCTGCTGGTCGAGCTTCCACGACCCGCACCCGAGCTACCTGGTCTCCAAGCCGTGGGACACGATGTACGACCCGGCGGACATGCCGATCGGCACGCTCGAGGAAGGTGAGCTCGACAAGATGCCCCCGCCTCACCAAATGACGCAGGACCCGGACGCCGACTGGTCGGTGTTTCAGGAGCCGGGCGGGCACAGCGTGCATGGCTACCAGCACCACGGGTACGACGAGGAGACGCTGCGGGCCGACATGGCGATCTACTACGGGATGACGAGCCTGATGGACCGCGAGATCGGCCGGATCCTCGATCACCTCGAGGCGACCGGCCAGGCCGAGAACACGCTGATCGTGTTCACGACCGACCACGGGCACTACATCGGCCACCACGGGCTGAAGGCCAAGGGCGCGTTCCACTACGAGGAGGGCATCAAGCTGCCGTTCATCGCGGCCTGGCCCGGGCGGATCCCCGCGGGCGCGACGGTCGATGCGTTGCAGTCGTTGGTGGACTTGCCGCAGACGTTCCTGGCCGCGTGCGGGATCGAGGCACCGGGCGAGATGCAGGGCGTCGACCAGCTGGGCGTGTGGACCGGCGAGCAGGCGAGCGCTCGGGACATGGCCATCTGCGAGTTCCGACACCAGCCGACCAAGGTGCACCTGCGGACGTACATCACCGATCGCTACAAGCTGACGATCTACCGCGACCGCGACTGGGGCGAGCTGTTCGACCTCGCGGAGGACCCGGGCGAGCGGGAGAACCGGTTTGACGACCCCGCTTATGAGCCGATCAAGCGGGAGCTGATGGCGGCGAGCCTGAACGAGGAGCTGCGTCGCGAGCCGACGCCGATGCTGCGTGTGATGGGGGCGTAGCGGCCCGTGGTCAGGCGGCGTCGTCCCAGGCGCCGGCGAGGCGGTGGCTCATCGGGGCGTCGCCGGTGTCTTGCGCGGGCGTTGAGGCGTCGGGCTCGAAGAACTCTTCCTCGGCTTGCTTTTCGTCGCGCTGGCGCTGGGTGCTGGCGTCGACGGTGGGCTCGTCATCGGGCGCAGCGACGGCGTCGGCGTCGATCGCGCCGTCTTGGCCGACCTGGTCGAAGGCGACGGGGACGCGCTTGGACACGCCGCGCTCCTGCATGGTGATGCCGTAGAGCTTGTCGCAGACCTGCATGGTGCGCTTGTGGTGGGTGATGACGATGAAGTGCGAGCGGTCGAGGAAGGACTGCACGATGCCGGTGAAGCGTTCGACGTTGGCCTCGTCGAGCGCGGCGTCGACCTCGTCGAGGATGGCATAGGGCGAGGGGCGGGTCTCGAAGATGGCGAGCAAGAGGGCGATGGCGGTCATGGTCTTCTCGCCGCCGGAGAGCTGGCTGAGAGCGCGGGGCTCCTTGCCCGGGGGCTTGGCCATGATCTCGATGCCGGACTCGAGGGGGTCGAGGGTGCCCTGCTCGTCGACGGGCTGGAGGACGACGTCGGCCCGGCCGCCGCCGAAGAGCCGGCGGAACATGCCGTCCTGGCCGGCGAAGGCGGCGCGGACGGTGTCGAAGGTCTCGAGGAAGCGGTCCTTGCAGGAGGCCTCGAGCTGATCGATGAGGGCGGTGAGCTCGCGCTTGGCCTGCGTGATGTCCTCGAGCTGGGACTCGAGGCCGGTGTGCTGGTCCTCGAGGCGTTGCTGTTCGTCGATGGCGTCGAGGTTGACGTTGCCGAGGCGGGCGATGCGCTGCTTGAGCTCGTCGATGGCGGCGCGGGTTTCGGGGCGGTCGACGGCGAGGAAGGCGTCGGGGTCGAAGTCGGCTGACTCGGTCGACTCACCCAACGGGTCGCGTTGCTCCCCATTGGCTTGGGGTTGTTCGTCGTTGGTGGCATCGGCCTGTTCGGCGTCCTCGGTGAGCTCGGCGGGCTGGTGGAAGAGGCCCAGGGGGGTGAGGTCGCCCCGGCGGACGGCGGCGAGGGCGGCGGCGAGGTCGAGGCCGAGCTGGTCGGTGGCGTGGCTAAGGCAGGCGTCGCGCTTGGTGGTGAGAGCGGTGCGGGCCATCTCGCGTTGGTGGGCCTGGGCGCGGGCGTGGTCGGCCGCAGTCTCGGCGTCGAGGGCGGCCTGCTGGGCCAAGGCGGTGGTGTCGTGGACGGCCTGCTGGTGCTCGGTGGCCTTGTTCACGGCCTCGTCGGCCGCGGCGACGTCACCCGTAAGCTCGGCGGAACGCTGGGCCGCGGCGTCGTGCTCGGCGGCCAGGCCGTCGCGCTTGTTCTTCTCGGCATCGAGCTGCTCAGCGGTGGCGCGGTGCTGGGCGTCGGCGTGGTCGATGCGGGTCTGAGCGTCGCGCTGGCGTCGGGCGGCGGCGGCATGCTGCTCGGCGAGGCGGCCGCGATCCACGCGGGCCTGAGCGAGGCGGTCGCGGGCGGCGTCGAGCTGGGCGCTGGCCTCGGTGGCCTGGGTCTCGCTAGCGGCGGCGGCG
>JBCCZA010000277.1:0-2594 GCA_039188455.1 Planctomycetota bacterium | reverse complement strand
GGTCGTAGTCCAGCGTGTCGGGGGTGTCGGTCGCGCGGTGGTAGTTGGCGTTGCGGAAGAAGCTCGTGTCGGTGGCCATGACGGCGCGATAGCCCTCGTCCCAGAAGGGCCCGTGATCCGACAGGCGGATCTCGTGGATCGACTGCGGCAGGGCGATCGGGATCAGGGGCAGCCGCGTCGCCGACCGCCAACCACGCCAGATCGGCCAGAGCATCGGCCACGAGCGCAGGTTGCCGACCACCGCGAGGAAGTTGCCGCGGCGGGGCAGGCGGCGAGCGATCCAACGCGGCAGGCCGTCGGGGTAAGATTGACTGTTCGGCTCGTCGGAGAAGTACCCGACCATCTCCAGGCAGAGCATGCCGTCGATCCGCTGGCCGAGCGCGAGGCAGCGTCTCGCGTGAACCTGGCTGCCCATGCTGTCGGTCGCGAAGTGCGGCGGCTCCTCGTTGGCGAAGGCGACGAAACGCACGGTCTTGCGGTAGGTGCCGCCGAGCATAAGCCTGGTCATCTCGATCAGGCAGGCGACGGCCGAGGCGTTGTCATCCGCGCCGGGCGTCTCGGGGATCGAGTCGTAGTGGGCGCCGATGAGCACGTGCCGATCGGGCTGCCGTGAGCCGGGCCACTGGACCAGCAGGTTGGCGGTCTCGACGCCGATCGAGTCGAAGGTCTCCACGCCGACCGCGCAGCCCATCTCTTCCCACTGCCGACGGATGTAGGCGCGGGCCGCCTCGATCGTGCTTGGCTTTCCGTCGTGGCGCGGGCCGATGATGCCCGCCAGCATGTCGACGTGCTGGGCGAGGCGATCGCGGATTGCTGAGTTGTCGATGGTCCCGGGCATGCCGGGAGCTTAGTCAGCGGACGATGCGAGCCCCGCCGCCGCCGGCGACGTGCTCGAGTTCCTTGAGGGTGATCTGCGAGGTGTCGCCGCGAGTGGTCTGCAGCAGGGCGCCGTGGGCGGTGCCGATGTTGACGGCCTCCTGCGGGGTCTTGCCGGCCAGGAAGGCGTAGGCGAAGCCGGACGCGAACCCGTCGCCGCCGCCGACGCGGTCCTCGAGGATGAGCCGCTCGAAGGTCGGGCCGTGGTAGAAGGTGTCGTCCTCGGCGAAGTACAGCAGGGCGGACCAGTTGTTCTCGCTGGCGCTGATGACCTCGCGGAGCGTGGTGCCGACGACCTTGAGGTTCGGGTAGTCGGCGACGACGCGCTTGACCATGTCCTTGTAAGCCTCGATGGGAAGCTCGCTGCCGCCGTCAACGTCCGCGCCCTCGGCCTCGTAGCCGAGGACTTTCTCGAAGTCTTCCTCGTTGCCGATGAGACAGTCGATGTATTGGACAAGCGGCTTGGTGGTGGCGATGGCCTCCTCGGACGACCAGAGCTTGGAGCGGAAGTTGAGGTCGTAGGAGACGATGGTGCCGGCGTCGTGCGCGGCCTTGAGGACCTCGGCGGCGACCTCTCGGGTGGTCTCGGAGAGGCAGGTGAAGATGCCGCCGGAGTGCAGCCAGCGGACGCCGCGCTTGTTGAACACCAGGTCGGTGTCGATGTCGCCGGGCTTGAGGTTGGCGGTGGCGGTGTGGCCGCGGTCGTAGAGCGTGACGGCGGCGCGGGGGCCGACGCCGACCTCGGTGAAGTTCAGCCCGATGCGGGCGGCCTTGCCGACGCCGTCGTAGGGGACGGTGACGACGTGCGAGGTGTCGAGGCCGCCGCCGCGGGCGTGGTTGGCGATGATCTTGCCGACCGAGTTGTCGACGAGCCCGCCGAGCCAGCCGGTCCGCAGGCCGAGCCGCGACAGGGCGTAGGCGACGTTGTACTCGCCGCCGCCGACATGCACCTCGAGCGAATCGGCGAACTCGATCCGGCCGTGCCCCGGCGGGCTGAGGCGGACCATGCACTCGCCCAGGGCGATCAGGTCGAGGTCGGTGTCGTCGATGGGCAGGGTGTTCAAGGGCACGGCAGGCTCCGGGGTTGAGGGGCGGGTTGGTCAGAGTAAACGCATCGCGGCTCGCCGGGGGTGCCGGTTCGAGACGGATGGGTTGCGGATCGGTGACGTGTGCGGGGTCATCGGCGAGGAACGGCAGGGGGCGGGCAACGGGCCCGACGGTCTGCCGCACGTCCCTCCAGTCACCGCCGCGGCGTGCTCTTGCTGCGGGCGGCCGACGACCTCCGTGCGGGGAAGGCAAGCTAGAGGCGAGGCGGCGGAGCGTCAATGCCCCGCGGGGGTCGTGCCGAGGTCGATCGGCGTGGCGGGATCGATCGGAACGACTGACGTGGCCTGGTAAGGCCGATCGCCCGTCCACGTGACCTCCAGCTCGATCTCCACCTTGTCGCCCGGCGCAAGCCCGCCGACCTCCACGCCGTCGGCCAGCGGGAAGGGCATGACCATCACGTCCATGCCGACGACCTCGCCGGCCGCGCTGCGAAAGTCCGGGATCGCCTCGTGATGCACTTGGAACGGTTCGTCCTCCGACGGCAGCCCGACCACGACGCCACGCACGGTGTAGCGATCGGGCGTTCTCGCGTCGGCGGACACTCCCGATGCCCCGCCCGGCGCGGACGGTGCTTCCCCGCAGCCAAGGGGAAAACCCGCCGCGCACGCGAG
>JBCCZA010000276.1:0-2609 GCA_039188455.1 Planctomycetota bacterium | reverse complement strand
TAGACCAGGATGCCCAGCTCGTCGCAGGCGTCGAGGAACGCGTCGTCGTGCGGGTAGTGAGCGAGGCGGACGATGTTGCAGCCCCAGGCCTTGATCTGGCGGGCGTCCTGGGCGTGCAGGCTGTTGGGCATGGCGTCGCCGACGTAGGCGAAGTGCTGGTGGCGGTTGACGCCGATGAGCATCGTGTTTTCGCCGTTGAGAAAGAAGCCTTCGTCCTTGCGGAGCTCGAGCGTACGCACCCCCATCCGTGTCTCTTGGCTGTCCACCGCTTGGCCGTCCACGCTGACCAGCGTGTGCACGCGGTAGAGGTACGGGTCCTCGCAGGACCACTTGTGCAGGTTCTCCGTGATCGCGCCGGTCTGGAAGAACGTGTGATCGCCCCCCGCCAAGACCGTGGCCGTCTCTTCAAACCGCAGCACCACCACGCCATCGGCGTCGATGATTCGGGTTAGCAGCGTGGCCGGAACGCTCTTCTCGCCGACATTGGTCACGGAGGTGCGCACCGTCACCGTGGCCGAGTCGTCCTTCACCGTCGGCGTGGTGACATACACACCCGCCAGCTTCTTGTTCCAGGCAAAGTCCACGTGCACGGCGTGTTTTTGCACGAGATACACGTCCCGGTAGAGCCCAGCAAACTTGATGTAATCGAACGGGCCGGGATCCGGGGGGACGTCTTTCCGCTGGGTGTTGTCCGCCTTGACCACCACGACGTTCTTGCCTTCGCGGTCGACCAGGTCTGTCACGTCGACATGGAACGGCGTGTAACCGCCCAGGTCGTGAATCCCGACCTCGGTGCCGTTGACCCAGACCGTGGTGACCTGGTGGACGCCCTCAAACTCGAGAAACACCCGAGGCCCGCCCGTCGGATCGACCGTGAACTCTCGCCGATACCAGCCGACCTGACGCATGAACGTGGCCTGGTTCTTGTCGTCCTGGCATCCGTTGAGTGTCAGCGACGCGAACTCGAGGCCGTGGGGCACGGTGACGGCGTCCCAGCCCTCGGCGTCGAAGTCGCGGCGGGAGATCGCCGCGCCGTCGCGCTCCCCGCCGAGGACAAAACGCCAGTCGGCGTTGAGGCTGAACTTGCGACGAGCGGTGGGCTGAACCCCCGCGGGCAGGCGGTCGGTGTCGTGATGCAAAGCAGGCTCTCGATCGGGAAGCGGTGGCCAGAAAACACCCGCGGACTCGCTGGTGCGGGGCCATTGTTACAGGATTAGTTTGGGAAGGCCCGCGTTGGGCTCACCTGACGATGGCGTTGACTTGCCGGCTGTCCAACACGCGTGCGCTCGCGATCGAGGATGGCGATGTCGTCGCTTTCGCCGTCGACCGCACCCGCCAGGCGGCGTGGGTCATCGCGTCGCTGTTCCTGTGGTGCTGGGAGGCGTCGGCCGAGATCGAGCCGCACTGATAGCGGCTCGACCGCCCCACCTTCCGCCAGGGGTTCGACCGCTCAGTGATACCCGCTCAGCCGCCGCGGCCGGCGGACTGAACGGCCCGCGCCACGCCTCGGCAACAGCCGGCGTCCCGTCGGGCTCAGGCGCGGGCACGCCTGCGACGCGCCCCCACGAGCAGCAGGCCCATGAGCCCGGCGGCCGCGGCGGTGGGCGTCGGCACGAAGGCGACAATCCGGCCGTCCGGCGTGTTGTCGTACCGAGCGTCCGAGGCGATGTCGAAGCTCGCGTTGCCGCCCGACAGGTACTGCACGTACGACTGCAGAGCCACCTGGCCCGTGAGGCCCAGGCGGGTGAACGCATAGTCTTGCGACAGATAGTTGGGGTTGAAGATCTGGTTGCCGCCGCCCGCGAGGAAGTCCAGCGTGGCGATGTCCAGCGTGTCCCCGGCGATGACCGTGCCGTCCACGACGATCGGCACACCGTTGATGATGATGTCGACGATGCGCTCGCCGAGCTGCAGGATGTTGCCGTCGTCATCGAGCAAGAGCGGCGTGGCGAAGATGTCGTAGAGGATTTCGACGCCCTCGGAGACGTGGAGGAACCGGCCGGTGTCGGCGCCCGGCAGCGTGGACTGATCCGGGTCGACGCCGCGGGTGGGGTCGCCGTCGACGGTCTGCGAGTAGGCGTTCTCGAAGATCATCTTGAGGTCCTCGCGGGTGACGTCCTCGATGAGCGAGACGACGTTGCCGAAGGGTGAGATGTCGAAGGTGTTGAGGACGCTGAAGTCGCCGATCTCGACGTTGTCGCGGATGCCGCCGCCGTTGACGAAGGCGAGGTCGGGGGCGTCGACGCCGAAGTCGCCGGCGTTGTCGTTGGCGGCCTTGAAGATGCCGTCAGCGACGAGGTTGCCCAGGCCGGCCTCCTCGGCGCGGATCACGTCGCGGTCCTCGTTGCCGGGCAGCAGCTGCGACGAGGTGGCGATGACCTGGCTGCTCAGGCCATCGACAAAGGCGGTGACGGGATCGACGACGTCGGACTGGATGCCGGCGTCGGCCGCGAAGCCGAGGTTCTCCTGCGGGTTCGACGAGGTGTCGATGCCGAGCAGGTCGCCGGTGGCCGCGTCGAACTCGAGGGTGACGCGGCCGAGCGTGGTGTAGCTGCCCGGGCCGGTGACGATGGGCGTGCCGGCGTCGGTCGTGGGGTAGTCGGCGACGG
>JBCCZA010000275.1:0-2626 GCA_039188455.1 Planctomycetota bacterium | reverse complement strand
CGCTTGGCCTGCTTGGGCGTGCGGATGAGCAGCATGGGGTTGGAGTCCGCCAGGCCGTGCTTGAGCATCCACTTGTAGAACGAGCGGAGGGTGGCGATCTTGCGGGCGGTGGTGGCCGGCGAGTAGCCGAACTGGTCGAGGAAGGCGAGGAAGCCGCGGACGACCATGGCGTCGGCCCGCTGCATCTTGGCCTCGACGGCGGCGGCGATGTCGGCGAAGCCGTCGGGCGAGGTGGTCGACTCGAGGTACTCGACGTACTGGCGGAGGTCGGCGCCGTAGCAGCGGGCGGTGTACGGGCTGAAGTGGCGCTCGTGCTTGAGGTAGTCGGCGAAGCGATCGATGAGCCGGCCTTCGGGGGCGGCGTCGGGCGTCGCGCTGGTGTCCGGCGTGGCGGCGTCGGTCGCGGGGGCCGTGTCGTCCTCGGTGCCCGCGAGGCGCAGGGCCGGGGCGGGTTCGGCCGGGGGCCGGTCCTCGTGACGGAGTCGGGGGGCGGGTTCAATCATGGTCTCGGCTCCTCACAGGTTCCCGGCCGCGCGATCGCGCACGGACGATGGGGGGTTCTCAGGTCGGTGTTGGCTCAGGACGTCGCGCATCGACAGGCCGACGCGGTGGCAGAGCACGGCGGCGTCGAACCAGGTCAGCGGGGTGTCGGGGTCGGCCGCGTCGTGGGCCAGGCGCTGGATCAGCTCGGCCTCGTGGCCGGGGTCGCAGCGATAGGCGAGCGTCTGGCCGGCCTTGTCGATCGAGAGCTCGATCGGGCGGCCGGGGGCGGGGTGGTTGGTGGTGACGGTGGACTTGACCATCGGAGCTCGGTCCTGCGCGGACCGGCTCGTGGCGGGTCCGCTAGTGCTTGGCCTGTCTCGCGGCGTCGAGCTCGGCCAGTCGGCCGGCCTCGGCGTTCAGCAGGCGCTGTCGCACCCGCGTGGCCGCGTACTCCGTGAAAAGGTCCATGCTGAGCATGTAGTTGCGCCAGGGGACGGCGCCGTCGTCGTGGCCGCCGCGTTGATCGGCGTAGCGCTGGATCGAGGCGCGGATGGCGGGCGAGGCGGCGTCGAAGTAGCCGCTGACGGTGGTGACGGGCTGGTCGTCGTGCGTCTCGTAGGCGACGGGCCGGCTCATCTCGTCGGTGGCGGCGTAGCTGAGGGCACGCACCTGCTCGGGGGTGGCGAACCAGGGGCGGTCGTCGTCGCCGTAGAGCTCGACGGCCAGGCCGAGCTTGGGCGGCGTGTAGGGCTCCCAGGCGGTGACCGTGCCGATGAGCAAGGCGTCGACGCCGAGCGTGCGCCGCAGGGCGATCGCCGCGTTCTTGTCGACGACCTCGGGCATGCCGAGCGCCTCCATCGCGGCGAGCGTGCGGTTGACGGGCAGGACGTCGATCCCCGGGGCCAGCTCGAGCTGACGCGCGAGGTGGTCGGCGACGCGGGCGGTGTCGACGTTCATCGACCCGCTCTCGTTGCGCGGGGGGGCGACGGCCCAGACCTGTCGAGCGGGGTACAAGCCCGCCGCGGCGTCGGGGTCGCCGGGCGACTTGCAGCCGACCGCGAGCCAGAGGCACGCGAGCAGCAGCGTCGGGGCGACCCGATGCAGGACCTTTTCACTTGTCATGGCGTCCTGCCTTGGTTCTGCCCCGGGCCTCCGCCGGGGCAACGTTGGTTAATACGGGGCTCGGCCCCGCGTGGGTCAGTGCTTGGCCGTGGTTACGGCGTGGGGACTTCGGCGGTGGCCTCTTGCTGGGCCTCGACGCCCTCGACGAGCGCGTCGGTGAGCGTCCGCGTCGATTGGGGCTCCTGGACGTCCTGGACATCTTGGGCCAGGGCGGTGTCGGCGGTCCCGCTCAGCTCGGCGGCGAGCTGCAGGGAGCGGTGCGGCCGCATGGCCCAGACGTTCTCGAGGCCGTTGGGCCCGCGGTTGGACACGAAATAGATCGCGCCCTGAGGGGACCAGATCGGCTGGAGGTTGGCGAACCGCCCGCCGGTGAGTCGCGTCCGCTGCGTGCCGTCGGCCCGCATGACCCAGACGTCCGCCTGGCTGGGCCGTGAGGTCTCATCGGCGGCGGGATCGATCACCGTGCAGAAAACGATGTGGCTGCCGTCGTCGGACCACTGCGGGGTGATGCAGGCGGCATTGGCGGAGACGGCCAGCTCGGTCGGCGAGCCGGGGTCGCCGTTGACGAGGTCGACCGACCAGACGCTGAACCAGCGGGTGCCGCGTTGGCGGGCACGCTGGTAGAGGATGGTGTTGTCGGTCGGGTGCCAGACGGGGAACAGGCCCTGGCCGATGATCTGCCGCGAGCCGGGCTTGTCGAGATCGGTGAGGACGAGCTCCCACTGCTGGGACTGGGCGTTGAAGGCGGCGTAGACGAGGCGCTTGCCGTCGGGGCTGAAGGAGGGGTGCAGGTCGGGGGTGGCGTCGGTGGTGATCTGCACGGGCCGGCCGCCGCGGGCGTCCATGAGGTAGATGTTCCAGTCGCCGTCGCGGTCGGAGGCGAAGGCGAGCTTGGAGCCGTCGGGGCTGAAGGCCGGCATGACGTCGTTGGCCGGGTCGTTGGTCAGCTGGGTGACGGCCGAGGAGCCGACACGCTGGGCGTAAAGGTCGGCCGTGGGGCGGTGGCGGGTGGAGGCGAAGG
>JBCCZA010000274.1:0-2637 GCA_039188455.1 Planctomycetota bacterium | reverse complement strand
CTCGACCATGCACGTCGGCTACGCCGGCACCAACGGCCGGCCCTACACCTCCGTCGCCCAGGCCCTCGTCGCCGACGGCTACCTGAAAGAGGGCGAGGCCAACCTGCCCAACCTCCGCCGCCTCGGCGAGACGCAGCCGGATGTGCTCGACGCCTACATCGACCGCAACGAGCGGTTCGTCTTCCTCCAGCCGTACAACGGCAGCAACTGGCCGGCCGGTTCGATGGGCTTTCGCGTCACGCCGATGCGCTCGCTTGCGACCGACAAGGCGATCTTCCCACGCGGCTCGGCCGTGCTCGTCGACACGACGTTCCCGAAGGCGACCGGCGGGGCGCGGCCTTTCGGCCAGCTCATGCTCGACCAGGACACCGGCGGGGCGATCCGCGCCGCCGGCCGGGCCGACATCTACACCGGCATCGGCGACGCCGCCGAGCAGCTCGCCGGCCGCCAGAAGGCCGATGGCACGTTCTACTACCTGCTGCTCACGCCCGACGCCGCACGCCGCTGGCACACGCGGATGACCCAGCAAGCCGCGGCCACCGCTCGCTAGACACTGGCTCGGGTGCCACACCTTGACTCGACCGTCAGGGCCAGCAAGGTGTGCGATCACATCGTCGACCGACAACACACCTTGCCCTGCCGGGTCAATGTGTGGTACCCAATCCCGTCTCGCTAGACTCGCCGCCCATGCGTCGCCTCATCGTCACCCTCGACGGCCCGGCCGGCTCGGGCAAGTCCACGATCGCGCGCGACCTCGCCGCCCGACTCGGCCTCGAGTTCCTCGACACCGGTGCCATGTATCGCGGCCTCACCGCCCGCTGCCTCGACCGCGGCGTTGACCCCGTCGAGGAGCCCTTCTACGTCGTCGAGCTTGCGCGTAATCAGCTCCCCGCGTTCGACTTCGCCGAGGACCCGCCACGCCTGAGCGTGGGCGACACGGACGTCACCGACCGGCTGCGCGACGCGGACGTGAATCACGCGGTCTCCGACGTCGCCGCCATCTCGGCCGTGCGGTCGGTGATGGTCGCCGCCCAGCAGCAGATCGGCCGGGACCACCCGCGCCTGGTCACCGAGGGCCGCGACCAGGGCTCGGTCGTCTTCCCGGACGCGGACGTCAAGTTCTTCCTCGAGGCGTCGGTCGCCGTGCGGGCCGAGCGCCGCCACCGCCAGCTCACCGAGGCCGGCCGGACCATCTCGCTCGCCGAGGTCCGCCACAACATCGTCGAACGCGACGAGAAGGACTCGCAGCGCACCGACGGCCCGCTGACCTGCCCGCCCGACGCGGAGACGATCGACACGTCCGACCGAACGATCCCCGAGGTGCTCGACCTGCTCGAACGCCGTGTCCGCGAGGCGGCGCCGGACGCGGTGGCCGCGACGGCGTAGCTTTTCCAGCAGGTGACCCGCAAGACTTTTCGCGTGGTCGCATGCGACCACGCCAACAACGACACCATGACCGCATTTCGAGACCACCCCCTGATCGCCTGGACCCAGCGCCGCCAGCCCGGCGCGTCCGTCGCGCGCGTCCTCTGGTGGCACTTTCTGCACGCCATCTGCTTCCTGTGGTTCGCCCCCTGCTACCGCTTCCGCGCGTATCACAGCAACCGCATCCCCACCTCGGGCCCGGTCCTCTTCCTCGCCAACCACCAGTCCTTCCTCGACCCCATCATCGTCGGGCTGCCGTCCTCGCACCGCCAGTTCTACGCCCTCGCCCGCGCCACCCTGTGGGGCAACAACACCGTCGGCAAGCTCATCTCCTCGCTCAACGCCATCCCCGTCGACCAGGACGCGACCGACACCAAGTCGATGCGGGCCTGCCTGGACGTCCTCAAGCAGGGCCACGCCTTGCTCGTCTACCCCGAGGGCTCGCGGACGCACGACGGGTCGGTCCAGGCCTTCTCGCCGGGCGTGACGCTGCTGATCCGCCGCGCCAAGCCGACGGTCGTGCCCGTAGCGATCGAGGGGTCCTTCGACGCCTGGCCGCGGACGCGCAAGCTGCCGCGTGCCACCGGCCGGATCGCCGTGATGTACGGGCAGCCCATCCCCGCCGAGGCGTTGCTCGCGCACAAGCCGGATGCGATGCTCGCCGAGCTGCGCGGGACGGTCGAGGGGATGCGCCAGGAGCTGGCCGAGACGCTGCGGCGGCAGGAGCCGACGCGATACGCCGACACGGCAGCGCCGCGACTGCTCAGCGCCTCGTAGCCGGGCTGCCACGCAGCCCGGGGTTCTCGCCTCGATCTGTTGTGCGGGACCGTCACCCCGGGACGCGTCGCGTCCCGGCTGCTGACTTCCGTGTTGATCGATCCCGGCCGTGGTTTAATACTCCCTCATGTCCGTGCTTCTCGTCGCCATCCTCGCCGCCGGGGCGTTCGTCCTGGCGTACTTCACCTACGGTCGGTGGCTCGGCCGACGCGTCTTCGAGCTCGACCCGTCGCGCCCCACCCCGGCCCACACGCACCGCGACGGGCACGACTTTGTTCCGACCAAGCCGTCGATCGTCTTCGGTCACCACTTCACCTCCATCGCCGGCACCGGGCCGATCGTCGGGCCCGCCATCGCCGTGATGTGGGGCTGGCTGCCGGCCCTGCTGTGGGTCGTGATCGGCTCGATCTTCATCGGGGCCGTCCACGACTTCGG
>JBCCZA010000273.1:0-2642 GCA_039188455.1 Planctomycetota bacterium | reverse complement strand
GATCTTGCCGCGCAGCGGGAGGATCGCCTGCGTGCGGTGGTCGCGCCCGCCCTTGGCCGACCCGCCGGCCGAGTCGCCCTCGACGAGGTAGACCTCGGACTGCTCGACGTCCTTGCTCGTGCAGTCGTACAGCTTGCCCGGCAGGCCACCGGCGTCGAGCGCGCCCTTGCGGCGGGTGAGGTCCCGCGCCTTGCGCGCCGCCTCGCGCGCCTCGGCCGCCATGACCGCCTTCTGGCAGACCTTCTTCGCCTCCGACGGGTGCTCTTCGCACCACGTCGTCAACGCCTCGCCCACGGCCGACGACACCAGGCCCTCGACCTCGGGGTTCAGCAGCTTGCCCTTGGTCTGCCCCTCGAACTGCGGATTGGGGATCTTCACCGAGATCACGGCCACGAGCCCCTCGCGCCAGTCGTCGCCGGAGACCGACGGGCCCGAGCCCTTGATCACGCCCGAGGCCTTGGCGTAGTTGTTCAGCGAACGCGTCAGCGCCGTCTTGAACCCAGACAGGTGCGTGCCGCCGTCGGCAGTGTTGATGTTGTTGGCGAAGGTGGTGAGCACCTCGTTGTACGCGTCGACGTAGAGCATGGCGACGTCGACGGCGAGCGTGCCGTCGTCGGTCTGCGTGCTGACGCCGATGGGGTCGTGGTACGCGGTCTTGCCCTCGGCCAGGTGGCGGACCATCTCGACGATGCCGTCGTCGAACTTGAACACCTCGGACTTGGGCTCGGCGCCCTCGTCGACGCGCTGGTCCTCGATGCGGATGGTCAAGCCGGGGTTGAGGTACGCCCGTTCGCGCAGGCGGCCGGCGATAAGGTCGTAGCTGTGCGTGAGGTCGCCGAAGATCTGACGGTCGGCCCGCCAGTGCACCTTGGTGCCGGTGTGCTTGCGCTCGCCGATCTTGCGCAGAGGCTCGGTGACGGCGCCGCGCTCGAAGTTGATGGCGTGCAGTTCGCCGCCACGCGCGACCTCGACCTCGACCCACTCGGCCAGCGCGTTCACGCAAGACACGCCGACGCCGTGCAGCCCGCCCGACACCTTGTACGAGTTGTCCGCGCCGAACTTGCCGCCGGCGTGCAGCACGGTCATCACGATCTCGACGGTCGGCCGGCCGTTGAGCTGCGGGTTCTCGTGCTTGTACGGGCCGACGGGGATGCCGCGCCCGTTGTCGATCACGGCGATCGATTCGTCGACGCCGATGACGACCTTGATGTCGTCGCAGTGGCCGGCCAGGGCCTCGTCGATGGCGTTGTCGACGACCTCCCAGACCAGGTGGTGCATGCCGCGCGAGTCGGTCCCGCCGACGTACATCGCCGGCCGCTTGCGCACGGCGTCGAGGCCCTCGAGGACGCTGATGCTCTCCTCGGAGTAGTCGGCGGACCCGGCGTTCGGGGGCGGCGAATCCGGGTCGGTCGTCAACGGGCGGGTCCTTGGCGCGGGGCGTGGTGGGGTCGGCCCAATCCAAGGCGACACACGCCCGCGAGCCAAACGGCCAGTATAGCAGGAAACGCCACCCTCAGCCTCGACGCGGTCAGCACATAACGCAAGTGATCGCATGCACTTACGCCGGCGACCAATCGATTGTCCAACGTCCCCCGAGCGGGTCGTCAGGGAACCGGCTCGACGGGCAGGTCCGGCAGCGCTTCCGCCGGCCTAGGCGCCTCGATCGGGAAGCCCGGGACGTCGGCCACGGGGGCCGGCTCGGCCGCCTCGAGGGCCGCGAGCTTGGCCGCCAGGCGGTCCTTGAGCCCGTTCAAGTCAGGGTCGAAGATGCCCGGCCCGTCGGGCGCTAGGCGAAGCGACATCTCCCAGTAACGCTCGGCCTGCTCGGCCCGCCCCAGCCGGTACATCGCGTCGCCCAGGTGGTCGCTCACCACCGCCCGCGTCTCGCTGCGATCGCCCAGCCCGCGACGCTCTTCCTGCCGCGCCAGCGCCAGCGATCGGCCGAGCTCGGCGGCGGCCTCGTCGAACCGGCCGAGCTTGTAGTACACCCAGCCCAGCGTGTCGACATACGCCGAGTTGCCCGGCTCGGCCGTCGCGGCGATCGTCGCCAGCCGCAACGCCTCGTCCAGCGACTCGCCCCGCACCGCGTAGTGGTACGCCAGGTCGTTGGCCGTGGGCGCGTGGTCGGGGTTGGCCTCGAGGATGCGCTGCTTGATCGCGACCGATCCGGGCATGTCGCCCTGCCGCTGCAGAATCAGCGCCAGCATCAGCGCCAGGCCCGGGTCGTCGACCTCGCCGTGCGCCGCCATCGCCTCGCGCACCACGCGCTCCGCGTCGTCCAGCCGGCCGCGGCTGAGGTAGACCGACGCCAACCCCTCGGCTCGCTGCGGCGAGGGCGGCAGCCGCTCCAGCAATCGCTCGGTCGTCTCGAGGAACTTGTCGCGCTGCTGCGTCGTGCTGTAGTGCTGCTGAGCCAGCTGCAGCACGGGCAACGACTCGGGCAGCTCCGCGAGCTTGGCCTCGATCAGCTCGGTCGCCTCGTCCTCGCGATCGCTGCGGCGGAGCACGTCCATGCGCAGCTCGATCGCCTCGACGTCGCCGGCGTTCTCGTTGAGCAGCTCGACGAGCAGCGCATCGGCCTCGGTGTAGTCACGCCGTGCCTCGGCCCACTCCGCTCGCTTCAGCCGCGCCACGCGCGACGT
>JBCCZA010000272.1:0-2644 GCA_039188455.1 Planctomycetota bacterium | reverse complement strand
GTCCGCCGACTCGCCGGACTGGCTGATCGCGATCATCACGGACTGGTCCTCGATGATCGGGTTGCGGTAGCGGAACTCGCTGGCGTATTCGCCGCGGGCGGGGATCTTCGCCAGGTCCTCGAAGAGGTACTCGCCGATGAGCCCGGCGTGGAAGGCCGTGCCCTGGCCGGTGAGCGTGACTTTGCGGGCCCGCACGAGCTCGCGGGTGAGTTGTGTGAGTCCGCCGAGCACGACGCGCGACTCGCGCGGGTCCAGCCGGCCGCGCATGCACGTGCGCAGCGACTCGGGCTGCTCCATGATCTCCTTGAGCATGTAGTGCTCGTAGCCGGCGAGCTCGATCTGCTGCAGGTCCATCTCCAGCTCGGTGACGCGGTGCTGAACCTCCTCGTTGTCGATGGTGGTCGTGCGGAACTGCACCTCGGATGGCTCGCCCGCCGAGGGGGCGTACAGCCGGGCGACGTGGTAGTCGTCCAGGTGCACGGCTTGCGTCGTGTGCGCGACGATCGCCGACTGGTCGGAGGCGACGATGTACCCGCCGTCGGCGATGCCGATGATCAGCGGGCTGCCCTTGCGGGCGACGACCAGCGTGTCGGGCTCGTTGTCGGTGATGGCGCAGATCGCGTAAGCGCCGGTCACCTCCTGGAGGGCGGTCTGCACGGCGCACTCGAGGTCGCCGTCGTACATCTCGGCGACGAGCTTGGTGAGGACCTCGGTGTCGGTCTCGGAGTAGAACTGGTGGCCACGCTGCTCGAGGTAGCGGCGGAGCGTGGCGTAGTTCTCGATGATGCCGTTGTGAACCAGGGCGACCGAGTGGCCGTGCTTGGTGGTGCCGGTGTGGGGGTGGGCGTTGAGCTCGGTGACGCCGCCGTGGGTGGCCCAGCGCGTGTGGGCGACGCCGAGGTGGGACTCGTACGTGGCGGGCTGGAGGAGCATCTTGTCCTCGAGCACGCTGACGCGGCCGACGCTGCGGCAGACGGCGATGCCCTCGGGGCCGGCGTCCAGGCCCGGGCCGGTCGGGAACGGGACCACGGCGATGCCCGCCGAGTCGTACCCGCGGTACTCAAGCCGCTTGAGCCCCTCGATCAGCAGCTGGCCGACGGGCTTACGCCCCACATAAGCAACGATTCCGCACATCTGGCGCTCCTATCGGACGCCCCCGCCGCCCGTGTCGTTCCAGGCACTATCGGCCCGCGACCATCACTACGCCCAGACTACACGCCCGTTCGGCGCACCCGCCAATAACCGGCCTGTCCACCGCCTCACCCGTGATGCACCGCCCGCACCGTCGCCCCCCCCTCGCCGACGCCCAATTCCAGCTCCCAGAACCCCTGCCCACGCGGCCACCGCCCGTCCACCCAGCACGGGCTCCCCGCGTTCAGCGTCGCCACGCCCGGCCCCTCAGCCACAATCGCGCCACCTCCGGCCACCGCCTCGCCCCGCACCGCCTGCCCTTCCCACGGCCACCACCACGGCTCGTGCACGTGCCCGTGCAGCCACACCACCCGACCCCGCGCCCCACGCACCATCTCCGCCATGTCGTCCCGGTCGATCAGCCGCCGCCCCCCGCCGTCCTTGACCCCCTCGGGCACCGCCGGCGGGTAGTGACACACCACCACCAGCCCCTTCTTGCCGTTCAGCCCGTCCACCGCCGCCTGCAGCGCCAGCTTCTGCGACACGCTCAGCCGGCCCCGACTCGTCGCCACATTGGGGCTCGCCGAGTCCAGCAGCAGCATCGACCACGCGTCGGTCAGTTCCTCGAACGCGGGCGATCCGCGCGACGGCTCCCAACCCGTCATCGCCCCCTCCAGCCGACGCTCCCGCGTCGACGCGAACGTGTAACGGTCGTGATTCCCCGGCACGACCCACGCCCTGCCGCCACGCCCCACCACCGCCGACCGCGCCGGCTCCAACGCCGCCCGCACCGAGTCAAACTCCTCGGCCAGCGCCGTCGTCGTCAGGTCCCCCGTGCAGATCAACCCGTCGGCCTCGATCGCCCCCATCCGCTCGACGATCCCCGATAGCAGGCCCGGGTCGAAGTGCTTGGCGCGGCGTAGTCGGTGATTGGCGACGGCCAGCACCCGCCGCGAAAGCAGGTCGCGCCAATCCACGCGCTCGGACGCCGCGTGCACATCGCCGATCACCAACAGCCGCATCCCTACACGCTAACCGCTCGCGCCAATGGGCTCACCGCAGTTGACCTCTTCGGCTTCCGCTTCCTCCTTGCTGGGCAGGGCCACGACGCCGGGGCCGTCGGCGGCATACCAGCGGTCGAGCACGCCCCGCCAGTCTTCGAGGGACTTGACCGTGATGAACGCGTCCTTGACCGCCGAGCCGTCGGGGTGGTGCCGCGAGAACTTGATCCCGAACTTGCGCATCATCCGCCCGGCCTTGCCCTCGCCGTGCAGGCCAACCGACAGCTCGAAATGCTCAAGCAGCACGTCGCGCTGCTGATGGATCGTGGGCGGCCGGCTCGCCGCGTACGCCTCGCCACCCAGCAGTGCCGCGCATTGCTCAAACACCCACGGGTTGCCGATGCAGCCGCGCGCGATGCTCACGACGTCGACGCCGGTCTGCTCGAGCATCCGCTGCACGTCGCGGGCGCCCCAGACGTCGCCGCTGCCGCCGATGGTGAACTTGCAGCCTG
>JBCCZA010000271.1:0-2644 GCA_039188455.1 Planctomycetota bacterium | reverse complement strand
GGTCGATGTCGCCAACGGGGCCTTGCAGTTCTCGATCCTCGGCGGGCGCAAGCCCTCGGAGTGGCCGGAGTACCTGGACGAGACGCGATTCCGTCGGTTTGTGCGGGGCTACGAGTCGGTGCCGGACACGGTGCTCAACGAGCGGGAGTGCGAGGTGGTGGTGCCGCTGATGATCGAGGCGTTGATCGCCGAGGTCGCCGTGCCCATCGCGCAGACGGGGCGTTTCGGCAGCATGAGCGGGATGGAGGTGTTCGACGTGGTCGGCCGCAAGGTGCGGTGGCTGCTGGAGCACGAGGCGCGGCTGACGGAGGTGCTGGCGGGATGACGGGCGGGCGGCAAACGATTGGCGCGGCGTTGCTGTTGGCCGTGGCGTGGGCGACACCGGTCATGGCACAGGACGAGGCACTAGAGACTGGCGAGGCGGCCGACGCGCCGGTCGTGGCGGTCGAGGAAGAGGTCGTGGTCGATGCCGACCGGGCGGTGCTCGATGCGTTGGATGCGCCGGACTACGCCACACGCGAGGCGGCCACGCGGGCCCTGCTGACCGACCCGTGGCGCGGGCTGGCGAGCCTGCGCCGGTTGTGGGACCGGGCCACCACGATGGAGGCGCGGCACCGGCTGCTGAGCGTGATTCGGCATCAGTTCCTGGTCGAGCAGGCCGAGATGATGTTTCCCGGCGTCGGCCGCGGGGCGATCGGCGTGTCGCACCGCACGCGGGGCGACACGCCCGGGCCGCCGGCCGGGGCTCAGGTGGTCGCGACGCTGCCGGGCTTCCCCGGGCACGCGCACCTGCGCGTCGGCGACGTGATCACGGCGATCGAGGGCCGACCGCTGCAAGCCGGCGAGGGCGTCGAGGTGCTCAGCGAGCGCGTGCAGCAGCTCGAGCAGGGCGCGGTCGTGAGCCTGAGCGTGTGGCGGGGTGGGGTGGTCCGGGAGATCGCGTTCCCGCTGGGGTCGATGAACGCGTTGGTCGCGATGTACGGCGGCCAGGGGCTGGGCGAGCCGTTCGCGTCGCGGCTGGCCGTACTGGAACGGGAGCTCTGGGCGTCGGCCGGACAGGCGGCGGGGGCTGAAGGCGAAGGCGAGGGCGAAGGCGAGGGCGAGGGCGAGGGCGGCCAAGACTAAATCTGGCCCAGGGGATTGCCGATGGGGATCACCGTGCTATAGTTGTTTCAGTTAATACTGAAATAACGGGAAGGACGGTCGCCCCCAAAATGCAGCTCACGCCGACGACGCAGAAATTCGTGCTCCACTGGGGCGAGATGGGCTCGCGCTGGGGCATCAATCGCACGGTCGCCCAGACCCACGCCCTGCTGTACATCGCCGACCGACCGCTGCCGGCCGACGAGATCGCCGAGACGCTCCGCGTCGCCCGCTCCAACGTCTCCGGCTCGCTCAAGGAGCTCGAGTCCTGGGGCATCCTCAAGAAGGTCCCCGTCCTCGGCGACCGTCGGGACCACTTCGAGACCACCGTCGACGTGTGGACCATGTTCCGCACGATCCTCGACGAGCGCAAGCGACGCGAGATCGACCCGACGCTCGAGCTGCTCCGCGAGTGCGTCGCCGAGGCCAAGGGCAACGACCCGCACACCCACCGCCGACTGAGCAACCTGCTCGGCATGATCGAGTCGATGAGCACGTGGTATCAGCACGTCATCACGCTGCCCGGCACGGCGCTCGAGAAGTTCATCAAACTCGGCCGCAAGGTGCCCAAACTGCTGGGGACCGCGGCATGAACCTCACGTCCACCCCACACACCATGAGCGAGCCGCTCCCCAACAACCCGACGGGCCCAACCTCGCGAGTTCAGGCCCAGCCCTACTCGGCGTTCCGCCTGTTCCAGATGGCGCTAGTCGGTCTGGGGACGGCGGCGATCGCGATCCAGGCCTCCCTGGCCGTGGCGATCGCCGCGCCGATCGCGTGGGCGATGCTGCTGGCCGTGCTGCTGACCAGCGATCGCCGAGCCGAGGTGCAGCATCGCCGCGTGATGGTCTGCCTCGACACGGCGGCGGCGGGCATCGTCGTGCTGCTGGCGGGGGTCGTGATCGACGGCGTGACGTGGCCGTGGCTGCTGGCGAGCCAAGTCGTGATGGCCGTGGCGTTCCTGACGCGGTGGCGCCGGCTGGGTCTGTCGCCGGCGTGGGCCGCGGCGGCGTGGTTCGGGGTGCTCGACGGCGTCTACCTGATCGTCTGGGGCGTGCTGTTCATGGGAGGCGTGCAATGAAGTGGAACTTCCGAGGCAAGCTGTCCGACTGCCTGCTGCTGAGCTACCGCACGCCCGCCGAGTCGGTGCGCGACCTGGTGCCGTCGGGCCTGCAGCTGATCACGCGCGGGCCTTGGGCGTTCTGGAACGTCGTCGCCTGCCGCGTCGAGCACGTCCGCCCCGAGGGGCTGCCGGCGTGGAGCGGGCTGGGCTATCACCACATCGCCTATCGCCTGCTGACGCGCTGCATCACGACCGACGCGGAGTTCGTCGACGGGCTGTATTTCGTCCGCTCGTACGCCGACCACGCGTTCGTCACGGCGATGGGCCAATACGTCACCGACTTCCGCTTCCAGCCGGCGTCGATCCGCGTGGGTTCCGGCGGGTTCGCGATCGATCGCGACGCAACGGTCGTCGAGCTTGGCGACCCGACGCCGGCCG
>JBCCZA010000270.1:0-2650 GCA_039188455.1 Planctomycetota bacterium | reverse complement strand
CCCCGGCCGCTGCCCGCGCGCACCCCCGCCGGCGCTCACCGCCGCGCACGCCCGCCCCAAGGCCCCCCCCGGTCACGGCCGCGTCATGGACGCCCACCCCAAGGACGTGCACGACCGCACGCCGCTGATCATCGGCTCGGCGAAAAACGTCGACGAGGTGCTCCGCTTCGTCCAGCCTGGCTGAATCCCGCATTTCTGCTCCGCGCCGCCCGCCGCGTCGCCACGCTGCGACATCGCGTCGCTTAAAGTACGGAGATTCACCTCGCGGAGACCCCCGTGCTCGCCCACGCCCTCCAACGCCTGATCAACGACGAACGCACCTCGGCCAAGGAGATCGCCGAACTCACCGGCGTCTCCACCTCCACCGTCTACCGCTGGATCGCCGGCCAGAGCCAGGCCGACTTCGACTCCATCCGCATGCTCGTCCGCCACCTGCCCAACCGCGACGCCCAGGAAGCCATCCTCGGCGTCTTCGTGCAGGGCACGACGTGGTCGGCCGTGTGCCAGGAGATCGAGCTGGACGTCAACCGCGACGGCACCGTCGACGCCGAGGACGCCCTTGACGCCACGATCGAGGCGGTCAAGGCCGCCGGCCAATCCCTCGCCGCCGTCCGCGCCGCCGCCCGCAATCAGCGCCTCGACCCCGACGAGACGCTCGAGCTGATCGCCAAGCTCAACACCGTGGTCAACCGCTGCACCGTCACGCAGCGCGTGCTTGTCGAGCTCGCCGAGCAACGACGCAAACGCAAGATCAACCCCGGTCTCAAGCTCGCCGACGGCTGACTCGCTTCTGCTCATTGAGTGCCGCGGCTTGCCGCGTGATGTTGCTTCAAGCTCACACGCACGCGACAAACGACGCGCACACGCGACTCAGGTAATCGTCCTGATCGCTCGCCCAGTGCTCGGCGCTGAACACCTCGACCTCCGCGAAACCCTCGAACCCCGCCGCCTCGACCATCGCCCGGATGGACCGCAGGTCGATGCACCCTTCGCCCATCAGCCCGCGGTCGGTCAGCAGGTGCCGCGTGTCGACCCGCCAGTCGCAGACGTGGAAGCCGAACAGCGTGCCCTGCTCACCGGCCCGCGCGATCTCCGACGCGAGGTCCGGGTCCCACCACACGTGGTAGACGTCGCACGCGATCCCCAGCCACGGCGACGCCAGCTCCTCGCAGATCGCCCGCGCCTCGGCCATGCGGTTGATGCACGACTTGTCCGCCGCGTACATCGGGTGCAGCGGCTCGATGCTCAGCTTGACCCCGACCGACTCGGCCCGGTCCAGGCAGGCCGCGATCCCGTCACTGACTTGCTTGCGGGCCTCGTCCAGCGGCAGCCCCGGCTCGGCGCCGACGACCAGCACGACCTGCTCGGCCCCCAACGCCGCCGCCTCGTCGAGCATCACCTTGTTGTGCTCGATCGCCTCGGCCCGCTTGGCCGGGTCGCCGGCCGGGAAGAACCCGCCGCGGACGTAAGCCGGCACCGCCAGCCCCGAGCCCTTGACGATCTTCACCGCCTCGTCCAGCCCGCACCCGCCCTCCTCGGGCGCGACGACGTTCCGCCAGATACTGATCCCGGCGACGCCGCGCTCGGCGAACTTGGCGCAACAGGTCGCCAGGTCCCACGGCTTGTGCGTCATCGTGTGGATCGCGCAGCGCGAGAGGTCCTTGATTTCCGAGGGGTTGGCGTGGCTCATGCAAGCATTGAAGCGTCCACGCCGCCGGCGCGGTTACCCGTTCCCGCCAAGTGGTGGCCGCTTCTCTCCCTCGCCGTGAGCCGTGGTCGCGATCAGTCCGCCGGGACCGTTCGCTCGGCCGCCCACGCCCGCAGCCGATCCAGCTTCTCGCCCATCGTCACGGACAGCGACGGCGACGCCCGCAGCACGCCCAGCAGCGCCTCGGTGTCCGGCTTCTTGCGATCGGGGAACCCGGCGAACAACGCCGCCTCGATCGCCGACTCGATCTCCGCCCCCGTATACCCGTCCGAGCCACCGGCCAGCGCCGCGAGGTCGTAGTCGGCCGGGTCGAGCTTGCGCCGCTTGAGATGGATGCGGAAGATCGCCTTGCGCACCTCGCGCGACGGCAGGTCGACGAAGAAGATCTCGTCGAACCGGCCCTTGCGCAGGAGCTCGGGCGGCAGGGCGTCGATGTTGTTCGCCGTGGCGACGATGAACACCGGGGCGGTGTGCTCCTGCATCCAGTTCAGCAGCGTGCCGAACATGCGTTGGCTGAGCCCGCCGTCGTTGCTCTGCGCCGCCGCCGACGCGAACCCCTTCTCGATCTCGTCGATCCATAGGACGAGCGGGCTCATCGCCTCGGCCTGCTCGAGCGCCCCGCGCAGCCGACGCTCGGACTCGCCGATGTAGCGGTCGTACAACGCCGACGGGTCCAGCCGAAGCAGCGGCCGGTTCCACGACGACGCGATCGCCTTGGCGCAAAGGCTCTTGCCCGCGCCGGGCACACCCAGCATCAACACCCCGCGCGGCGGACGCAGCCCGAACGCCTCGGCCTCGTCGCTGAATCCCTCGGCCCGGTCGGTCAGCCAGCGCTTCAGCCGCTTGATCCCCGCGATCTCCGACAGCGTCAGCGGCGTCTCGACGTACTCCAGCAGACCGTCCTGGTGCAGCAGCCGACGCTTGGCGGCGAGTATGTGGTTG
>JBCCZA010000269.1:0-2657 GCA_039188455.1 Planctomycetota bacterium | reverse complement strand
CTGGCCGCGGGTGTCGGCGAGCAGGCCGCCAACCCAGTACAGGTCGATCGCGGCGGCGGGGACGACGCTCGATCGCTGCAGGATCACACGCAGCCCGTTGTCGAGCGTGAATCGCACCGGCTCATCGGTGGCGACGGCCTCCGCATCGGCGTCGGCCTGGGCCAGCGCGGCACGCAGGTCACCGACCAGCGCGGCGTTGTCCAGGTCGACCCGCTCGGCCGGCAGACTCGCGGGGTCGACGTCGTCGTCGCGGTCCATCGTGGTGACCTCGCCGTCTTCGCCCAGCGGGCTGAGCACGACGGTGATCTGCTGGTTGAAGTCGATGATCGCGTCGGCCGCGGCCATCAGCTCGGCCGGCGTGATCGCGTCGATCGCGGCGAGGTACTTCTGCGAGTAGTCGGGGTCGTGGTGCGAGATGATGTCGCTGGCGAGCGACGACGCGACCGATGCCGCCGACTGACCGGCCTGCGCGATCCGCGACTTGACCTGCCGCCGGACGCGGTCGAGCTCGGCCTCGGTGACGGGCTGCGTCTTCACACGCTCAAGCTGGTCGTGCACGACACGCTCGATCGACAACAGGCGGGCCTCCTCGGGGCTGCTCGCCGCGATGCCGACGAGCGGCTGGAAGTCGTCCGCCAGCTCGGCGTCGACGCCGAAGAACCCCTCGCCCCAGGACGCCGACCAGTTGTACGCGTCGATCGACGTCACCCAGCCACGCTCATCACGCAGGTCCTGCACCAGCCGGGACGACTGCCCCTGCCCTAGTACGGCCGAAAGCAGGTCGAGGGCGTAATCGTGCTCGGCGCCGAGCTTGACACCAGGGAACACCATCCGCAGCCGCGTGCGCTGCACGTCGGCCGAGCCGGTCACGGTCACGGGTTCGGTCAGCTCCGGCTCGATCGGAAGCGACACCTCGGGCAGCTCGCGCGGCTCGGCGTCGGCCCACAGCTCGGCGACCTGATCGACCACGACCTTGGGGTCGATGTCGCCGGCGACGACGAACACGACGTTGTTCGGCGGGTACATCCGGTGATAGAAGTCGATGATCTCGTCGCGCGAGACGTCCATGAACTCGTCGAGATAGCCGATGGTTGGGTGGCGGGCCGGGTGGGCGGTGAAGCGGGCCTGCTGGGTGAGCTTCCAGAAGATCCGGCCGGGGTCGCCGCTGCCCATGTCGAACTCGCGCTGGATGACGTCGCGCTCGCGGTCGTACTCGGCCTGCGGGATCGTCGAGTTCTGCATCCAGTCCGACACACGGTCGATGGCCTCGGCGGTGTGGTCGGCGGTGGTGTTGACGTAATAGCGTACGGTATCGAGCGAGGTGGCGGCGTTGGTCTGAGCGCCGATGCG
The DNA here is from genome assembly GCA_039188455.1 of Planctomycetota bacterium. Taxonomy (GTDB): domain Bacteria; phylum Planctomycetota; class Phycisphaerae; order Phycisphaerales; family Phycisphaeraceae; genus JBCBUE01. The sequence goes on along the minus strand of JBCCZA010000269.1, from coordinate 1,307 downwards.
CTGGAGGATGTCGTTGGAGTCGGCCTCGGGGGTGGTGGACGTGGTTCCGCCAGAGATGAGGTGCTCGAGGAAGTGCGACAGGCCGGCGCCGGTGTATTCCTGCTCGTAGATCGAGCCGGTCTTGGTCCAGGCCTGGACGGAGACCACGGGCTGCAGGGGGACGCGTTGGGCGGCGACGATCAGGCGGTTGGGCAGTTCGACGATGAGACGGTCGGGGCGGTCTTGCAGCACGGTGTAGGTCTCGGCCGGGTCGGCGGCGCGGGCGGGGGTAGTAGTGAGCAGCGCGAGGATCGCGGCCAGGGCGGCGGCGACCGCGATCGGCCCGCGGGACGCGGCGGGGATGGAAACGGCGGCGGCGGCGGGGCTAGTGTTGGGCATGAACAAGTTCCTTGCGGTGATCGCGATCGTAGCCGCCGGCGTCGCTCAGGGCGGGCCGAGCGGCGGGACAACCGGAGCCGAGGCGTCGGCAGAGGATGATTCGTCCGTGGGCCCGCCCGGGTTCGTCTACGAGTCGTCGCTGCCGGCGGGCTTCCCCGAGCCTGGGCCGATCGAGCAGGCCGTGGTCAAGCGTTACCCCGCGGCGCGGGCGGTGCAGACCGAGACGGGGCAGTTCATGCGGCTGTTCTGGCACATCAGCCGCGAGCAGGTGTCGATGACGACGCCGGTGATGATGACCCCCAACGACGCGACCGAGCCGAGGCCGGACCGAGGCGGGATGTCGATGGCGTTCTTCTACCCCTCGACCGGGATGGGTGAGACCGGGCCCGACGGGTCCGACGACACGGTCGAGGTCGTCGACATGGGGCAGCGGACGGTCGTGAGCTACGCCTTCTTCGGCAACCCCGGCTGGGACAAGATCGACGCGGCCCGGGCCGCGATCGCCGAAATAGCCGAGTCCGAGGGGCTAGAGCCGACGGGCGTGTGGTCGCTGATGGGCTACAACAGCCCGGGCGTCCCGCCGGCCCGGCGCCTCTACGAGGTGCAGCAAGAGGTGGTCGACCCGGCGGTGGAGACGCCCGCGACGGACGACGCCGGCTAACCGGCAGCCGATCGGCGCCCGACCGGCGGCGTGGCGGGGGCCGGCGGGTCGGGTTATGATCCGCGGCTCGGCGCCACCGTAGCTCAGTTGGTAGAGCAGATCTTTCGTAAAGATCAGGTCGCTGGTTCGAGTCCAGTCGGTGGCTCTTCGGCGTCCCACCGCCCGTTCCCCGCCACCTTAGCTCAGTTGGCTAGAGCAGCGGTTTTGTAAACCGCAGGTCGTCGGTTCGAGCCCGACAGGTGGCTTGACAGAACACTCCCCGCCCGAT
>JBCCZA010000268.1:0-2723 GCA_039188455.1 Planctomycetota bacterium | reverse complement strand
TCGCCGGCGACGCGGTTGGTCTTCAGCGTGCCGCAGCCGGTGCAGCGGTGGATGATCGCCCACTCGCCGTCGGCGCGGACCTCGATGCCGATCGGTTCCATCGGCGAGCGGCACTTGGACGCGCGGTCGCCCGGCTGGTCATCGACGTGTAGCGACCACAGGCAGTGCGGGCAGTGGTTGCGATGACGCGTGCCTAACGCACGCAACGGCACTTCGGCCTGACAATGAACACAGCGAAAGCTCGACGAGCTCGAGGGGTGTGGTTTGGACAAGGGGTGGACCCGAGGGGGTGAACGGTACGGCGCTCACTCGGGCAGCCCGGCAGGACATGCGACAGCCTCGGCGCGACGGCGTGAGACTTCCGTCGGGCTGAGATGTCGGGCCGGGCTTTCAGGCAGTCGTCTTAGACACATCGGCAGCGTATCAAGCCGGCGGCGGCGTGTCGCCGGGCGTGTAACCGATTGAGCGGTGAAACTCGGCCGTCCCGCCAGGGGCGACGGTGAACCATTGCCAGCGGTCGTTGCCGACGAGCCCGCGGGCGACGGTGGCGATCTGGCCGACGTGGTAGCCGTAGTGATCGATCTGGCGGACGACGGCCATCTCGATCGAGTGCGGCACGCCGCGGATGTGCACGCGGGCGTCTGCGTCGGCGGCCTCCGCCTCATCGAGCGCGACATTCAGCAATCGCCAACCCTCGACCCAGGTCGACATGATCGCGGCGCGAGCTTCAGCCGCGTCGTCCGTCGGCTCGGCAAACTCCGCCTCGCGATCCCGCCAGGGCTTCTCGCCGTCGCTGGTGAGAAAGTCGGTCCACCGGCTCTTGAGATTGCCCGCCATGTGTTGCATCGTGACGCCGACGCTGTTCAGCCCCGGCGCGAGCCGAGCGAAGAACTGCGCATCGTCGAGCTGCCCGGCGCAGTGCTCGGCGAACAGGCGCTGGCGCTCGAACACGTCGCGCGTCGCGGGCAGGAACCCCGCCGGGGCGGGCTCGGCGTATCGGCTCATGCATCACGCCCTTCGGTCGAGTCAAACCACAGCGGCCGGCATCATCTTATGCGCCGTGCGCCGGGCGGAACGCATCAGGCAACACGACGCGAGGCCGGCAGCATCGGCATCGTCGCGCTGTCCTGCATCTTAGAGCGGGCACGGTCGAACTCGTCCAGGCGACGGACGAACGCGGCGACCACGTCCGGGTCGAAGTGGCTACCAGAACCCTCGACGATGATCTTCACGGCTTTCTCGTGCGGCATGGCTTTCTTGTAAGGCCGCTCGCTGGTCAGCGCATCGTAGACATCGACGAGCGCGATAATCCGCGCCTCGAGCGGGATACTGTCGCCGCGGACCTGGTTCGGGTACCCCCCGCCATCCCATCGCTCGTGGTGGCAGAGCGCGATGCGGTGGCTCTTCTCGATCAGCTCGTCCTCGCCCATCGTGCGGCTGACGGACTGCAGTGTCTCGGCGCCGATCAGCGGGTGGCGCTCGATGACGGCCCGCTCCTCATCGTCCAGCCGACCCGGCTTGAGCAGGACGCTGTCAGGGATGCCGACCTTGCCGATGTCGTGCATGGTCGAGGCGATGGCGACGTCGTCGATCCACTGATCGTCGATGAAGGGGTACTTGCCCCGTAGTTCGTCGGCGAGGATCGACGCGTACCGAGCGATCCGCTCGAGGTGCGAGCCGGTGTCGGTGTCGCGCGACTCGGCGAGCTTGGCCAAGCCCCTGACCAGGGCGTTGCGGGTCGCCAGCCCCTTGTCGACGCGGGCTCGGACCTCGTGCTCCAGGCCCTGGTTGATGGCTTCGAGCGCCCGGTCGTGGCGACGCATCAGGTGCGAGATGAGCAGCGTCGTGACGATCAATACGACCGACCCGGTCGCCACGCCCGACCAGATCATCGGCAGCGTGATCCGGTCGCCGGCCAACGCCAATGCGTCCACGGGCTGGTGAACGTTGAGTCGGCCGTTGATGCTCGGCACCTCGGTGGTGGCGACCAGGTGGAAGCCGCCCTGCATCGTCTGCATGCGCCCGGTCGAGACGATCCCGCCGGGCAGCTGAGCGAAGGAGACCTCGCGGCCGCCCTCATCGGCCAGCGTCATGTCGTCGTAGGACATCAGGTACAGGTCTGGGTTCTGCCGGAGCTCGGGGTGGCAGACGATGCGGTTCTGCCCGTCGAGGATGCAGACGTAGCCCTGCTCCAGGAGGTCGACCTGCTCGACGAGGCCCTGCAGGCGTTGCCAGTCCGGCGAGCCGCGGCGGATGCTCCTGGGTCCGATCTCGCGGATCGTATCCGCCATGACGTTGGCGGTGTGGACGTTCTGATCGAGGATGAGCCGTTCGAGCGACGCCGAGGCCCGGCTCTGAGCCAGCCAGACGGTCGCGGCCCAACCGACCAATAACACGCCCGCCTGCGCGAGCACCGCCATGGCGATCAGCCGACGGCGCGAACGCTGCGTATTCGCCACACCCCCAAACAAGCCCGCGTTGTGTCTCGATCCCGCCACGTCTTGGACCCGCCTGGACAGAAGACGAAGAACTCGACCCCTCGCACCCATCGGCACGACGAAACAACGGCTTTATTCATTCCCTGCATCAACGCGACACGGCGAGGATTTGTTCCACGTCCGCACGCACGATCAATACCGATCGATGCTCTGCCCGCCGTCGTCCTGCATGCTGAAGGCGAGCTGGTTTCGCTCGGCGTCGGCGTCCTCGTGGCGGAGGTGGCG
>JBCCZA010000267.1:0-2740 GCA_039188455.1 Planctomycetota bacterium | reverse complement strand
GCGGGCGGTCGCCCCCGGATGCGGGCGCCGCGGGGTGGTGGGTGAAGCCGCCGACGTGAGCGTGATCGATGTAGGGCCGGATGGCCGAGAGCGTGAGCTCGGCGTGGCGGATGCCCTCGCGGGAGAGGTTGGGCAGGTCGAAGATGAGGCCGAGGGTGTCGGGGTCGAACCCGTCGCAGAGGTCGCGGGCGGCGACGGCGTCGACGGCGGCCGATCCGGCGTGCATCTCGATGACGAGCTTGATGCCGTAGGGCGTGGCCAGCTCGATGAGTCGGGCGAGGCGGTCGCGCGTGGCGCCGAGGTAGCCGGGCCAGTCGAACAGGCCGGCGGGCATGTCGGGCAGCTGGATGCGCATGTGCCGGCATCGGCCGGCGGCGGCGCCCTCGAGGTCGAGGCGGAAGGCGGCTTCGTCGTCGCCGTTGGCGCCGGCGGGGACCGAGCCGGACGGGGTGAGGCCGGCGGCCTCGAGTCGGTCGGCGAGCTTGGCGCCCTCATCGGCGAAGCGGCGGGGCGTGAGGTCGAACTTGTGGTTGCCCCAGTTGCTGTACGGCTGGCGGCGTGCCTGGTCGGCGATGACGCGGGGGCGGTAGACGTAGGCGGTGACGTCGGTCTCGACGCAGAGGGCGATCTGCTCGTCGAAATCGAGCTCGGGCAGCATGACGGCGGTGACGCCGAGGACGGGCGGGGGCGGCGGCATCCGATCAGGCTATCCGCGCAGAGACTTGCGTTGCGTGGATGATGGCGACGGATCGGTGTCGCGATTGGTCAAGCGGTGCGGCAGAGGAACATGGCGGTGTAGGGCTGGGGGTCGATGTAGCCGAGCGAGGCGGCGAGGGCCTGGGACTCGGGGTTGAAGGCGTCCCAGCAGGGGGTGATGCCGCGGTCGAGGCAGTCGAGGATGACGGCGGCGGCGCAGGCCGAGCCCAGGCCGCGGCGGCGGAAGATGGCCGAGGTGCTGACCTCGATCTCGGCCATCGCGTGGTCATCGGGGCCGGCGAGATAGGCGGTGGCGCCCGGGGGGAGGGTCGAGCTGACGGTGGCGGTCGAGCAGGCGGCGGCGACGTCGCGGCTGCCGTCGCGTTGGGCAAAGCGGCAGACGCCGCGGTCGATCAGGTCCGAGGGGTCGGCGTAAGCCACGGCCAGCAGGTCGTCGAATGCGAGCAGGTCGGCCAGGTCGCTGTGGGCCGGGCGGTGCAGGTCGAAGCGATCGGGCACGGCCTCGACCTTGCGCGTCAGGCGCTGGATGTCCCACTCGGCCGGCGGCGTCATGAGCGTGCGGTCGACCGGCTCGAGGGCGCGGTGCCAGACGGACTTGAGCAGCTCGAACCACCCCTGCGTCTGCGGCACGATCACGGTGGCCGGCTGCGGCAGGCGCGAGACCATCACGCGCGCGGCGGGGTGCTCGGGGTCTCCGGCCAGCAGGTGGAAGTAGATCGACAGGTGCGCGACGTGTGGGTCGTCGGCGTCGTCGGCCCAGGCGACGCCCATCGCGCCCGACAGCACCGACGCCAGCATCCCGTGCACGCCGGGGAAGTCGGCGAACAGCGGGGTCAGGGCGGCGCGGTTGGGGCGGGGGACGTTGGTGATCATCCGTGATGCATGGTGAGGGATTGACGCGTCGCTGTCACGCGGGCTTGGTGGCGACGAACAGCGACCAGGGCTGACCGTCGTCGAGCGTTGCCTCGCCGAGGCGACGCGGGTCGTCGTTGTCGACCAGCTCGAGCCCGGCTTGCTCGATCCAGCCGCGCCACTCGGCGTCTCGGAACAGGCCGCATTCGTGCCGATCCTCGATCACCTCGACGCGGCCGGTGTTTGGGTCGCGGACGAGAATGAGCAGCAGCATCTCGCAGCGGTGGTTGTCGGGGTCGTCGGGCGCGAGGTCGTAGACGTAGCTGAACAGGTGTGGCGAGGTCGGGTCGTCGGTGTCGTGCTCGCCATCGGACTCGGCCGAGCCGGAGACGAACGTCTCACGCACGTAGGTCGGGGCGATCATGGCGAGCCCGCCGGGCCGGAGGTGGCGGGCGACGGTGGCGACGGCCGCGGATGCGTCGGAGGGCGTGGTCATGTAGTCGACGGCGTCGGTGAGCAGGACCGCATCGAACGGCGGGAGGCCATGCGGGTGGGCTCCGAGGTCGATCGACCGCATATCACCCTCGATCGTGACGGCGTCGGGGACGAGCGATCGGCACTGCGCGAGCATCTCGGGCGAGAGGTCCACGGCCGTGACTTGGTGACGGGCTTGCCGCAGGTGGCAGGCGAGGTGGCCGCCGCCGGCGCCCAGGTCGAGCAAGCGCAGAGGCCCCGCGTCGGAGCCGAACCAGGCGTCGAGGCGGTCGAGCACGTTCTCGGCTTCGTCGACGTAGTCCGACGGCGGCGATAGCCGCGGCCACAAGTGCGCCAGGTCGTGATACAGCCGGTGCGTTCTCGCGTCGGGCACGATGGCAGCCTATCCGCGAGCGGCGGTCAGTCGACGCGCGACTCGTCGGGCTTGAGCTCGGCGAAGGTGCCGGGCATGTCGGCCAGGTGATCGCGGAGCAGCTGCTTCATCTCGGCCAGCTTGTCGGCGTAGGCCGGGTCGTCGGCGAGGTTGGTGGTCTCAAGCGGGTCGTCGTTGAGGTTGAAGAGCTGGTCGGCGTCGAAGTAGCTCGGCCAGTAGGGTGGTTTCGAGCGGGCGGTGAGGCGTTCGAGGAACCCGCCGCCGGGCTCGCTGCCGAGGTGGAAGTAGCGGGCCTCGGGGTCG
>JBCCZA010000266.1:0-2757 GCA_039188455.1 Planctomycetota bacterium | reverse complement strand
TGGTCGCCGAGCCGATGGTCGTGACGATGCCCTCGCCGACGCGGGCGATGATCGTCTCCTCGGTCGCGCCGCCGATCAGCCGGGGCAGGTAAGACCGCACGGTCACGCGGGCCCGGGCCTTGAGCTGGATGCCGTCCTGGGCGACGGCGTCGATCGTCGATCGGCCCTGCTGGGCGCTGGGGCAGTCGATGACCTTGGGGTTCACGGAGGTCTGCACGGCCTCGAGGATGTCGCGGCCGGCGAGGTCGATGGCGCAGGCGGTGTTCCAGTCGAGCGATATCTTCGCTCGGGTCGCGGCGATCAGGGCGTTGACCACGCGGGGGACGTTTCCACCGGCGAGGTAGTGCGTCTCCATCTGGTTGGAGTCGATCTCCATGCCGGCCTTGACCGCCTGGATGCGGCTGAGCACGATGATCCGCGGGTTGACCTTTCGCAGCCACATGCCCACCAGGTTGAACAGCCCGACCGGCGCCCCAGAGACCAAGGCCTGGAGCCACAGGCCGAAGAACCGGCCGATGAAGGCCAAGAGCACGATCACGACGATGAAAACGACGATGCCGATGACGATCCCGATGACCCCAATTGGGTTACCGCCTTGGCCCAGCGTCGGCCCCATCATCGAGGTCGCCAGCGTCCCGTCCGTTGCGTTCATCAGCCCGTGCATCGCAAGCCTCCGCGATCGATTTCGGTATCACATCGCCGACGGCTCCCGTCGACGTGGAGGCATCGTACACCGGTCGCGTCTCCCGAACCGGCGATCGCCACCCCGGCGAGTCGCATCGCCGCGACCCGGCGGGCTCGCTCAATCGGCGGCCGCGGTGGGCAACCGGGCTTGGTCGAGCGGATCGACGCCGGCCAACTCCGCGGCCGCGGCGTCGTCAAACCCGAGGATCAACCCCTCCCGCTTCGCCGCCACCAGCGTGTTCACCAGCCCCGGCACGTCGCCACCCGCCAGCGCGTGGGCCTTCAGCGCCGCGGGCGACACCTCGATCCCGGCCTTGCGGGCCTGCAGATAGGTCAGCACCACCATCCGCGGATCGATCCGCCTTAGCCACATCTCGATCAGCTCGAACAGCCCCACCGGGTGCCCGGCGAGAAGGGCCTGCAACCACAGCCCGAAAAACCTTCCGATGAACGCTAGGGCGATCAGCGCGACCAGGCATACCACCACACCCACTACGACCGCCACCGACGCGACACCGCCACCCGCTTGCCCCATCACGATCGTGCTTGCTCCGCCCGACATCGCCGAAGCCTATCGATCCGCCCCAGCGGGCGAGTTACTCCGCGTCGGCCAGCCGGAGCTGCTGCAGCGGGTCGCGGCCGGAGAGCTGCATCGACGTCACGTACTCCCAGCCGGCCAGCAGGCCTTCCTGGCGGGCGGCGATCATCGAGTCGACGGCGTCGCGCACGTTGCCGCCCTTGCGGGAGTGCTGCTCGATCCACTTCAGCGGGATGTCCAGCCCGGCCCGCGAGGCCTGGATGTACGCATCGACCACCTGGCTGACGTTGACCCCGTCGATCCGCATCAGGATCAGCCGGACCAGCGAGACCGGCTTGGCCGCCACCATCGAGCGGACCCAGACCCCCAGAAAGAGGACCATCATCGTGACCACGATCGCAACCACGACCGCGGCGACCGCCAGACCGACCAGCAGCAGCGCGCGGTGGTCCGACTGACCCAAAACCAAACTCGTTGTCATGATCTTGCCCCGTCAATCGCGCCTAGCAACCTCACCGAACGGCAACCCCGCCGCGCGGCCCACACTCGTTAGACGCTTATGTCACCGGAAAGTTGCAGCCATATACTTCCTAAATCAGCGGCAGGTCGCTTAATGTCAACAAAGGGCATGCCCGCCGTCAACCCTCTGGAAAACCCTAATGCGAGCGATCGTCACCGGCCAGGTCGGCATGGACAAGAAGGACTACCTCCAGAAGGTCGTCCACCTCGCCGGCGAACGGGGGGTCGATGTCAGCCTCTACAACGTCGGCGACATGATGTACGCCGAGGCCCCCGACGTCCGGCCCGGCCGGATCCTGGACCTTCAGCTTGCCCGGCTTAACGCCCTGCGGCGTTCGGCCTTCAAGGACATCATCCAGGACGCCGAGGGCCGGGACAACATCCTCGTCAACACCCACGCCACCTTCCGCTGGCGGCACGGGCTGTTCAACGCCTGCGACATCGACCAGCTCCGGGCCCTGCGGCCGGACGTCCTCATCTGCCTGGTCGACAACATCGAGGTCGTCGCCCACCGGCTGAACCGCGACTTCGACACCGACGCCACGCTCAAGGACCTGATGGTCTGGCGCGAGGAAGAGATCATGGCCACCGAGCTGATCGCCCAGGCCCTGGGCATCGGCAACCGGTTCTACGTCCTGTCACGCGGCCGGACGCAGGACACGATCGAGACCTGCTTCCGGCTGGTCTGTCGGCCGGGGATGCGGACGGTCTACCCGTCGTTCCCGATGACGCACGTGGTCGGCCTGCCGGACACGCTCAAGGAGATCGACGCGTTCCGGGCCGAGCTGGCCAAGCACTTCATCGCGTTCGATCCGGCCGACGTCGACGAGAAGCTGCTGCTCGATCGGGCGCTCGAGGCGGCGCGGAGCGGGGAGGACTGGATCGAGTCCGAGCCGCCGGGGTCGTTCTCGGGGTCGCGCGAGCCGCTGAAGGTATCGGTCAAGCAGGTGCTGGACATCGCCGGCGACGTGGACGGGCAGATCTACTCGCGGGACTTCAAGATGGTCCGCCAGTCG
>JBCCZA010000265.1:0-2764 GCA_039188455.1 Planctomycetota bacterium | reverse complement strand
GGCACGCCGTCGGGCGACCTCGAGTCCGTCGAGAACCCGACCTACTGGGTGCAGGAGCCGCAGCGCCTGCCCGTCCGCCTGGCGTTCGACGACGTCGAGGCCGTCGGGTTGATGCGCGTCGGCGTCACCGTGCAGGTCACCGTGTACACGACCCGCGGTAACCCGATCAACCTGGTCGGCATGGTCTGGCAGCGCATCACGACCTGGCTGGACTTCATCTACTGAGCCGCGGCGTCGCCGGGCCCCGCACCCCCCGCCCCCGATGACGACTCAAGCCGACGCCCCCCCGCTGATCGACCGCCGCCTCGCCCAGGAGGCTGACCAGCAGCGCAACACGCGCATCGCCCTCAAGGCCGCGGTCGGCGGCACGCTCGCGTTCGCGGTCGTGAATCTCCTGCACATCGAGGCGGCGTCTTTCGGCCCGATCATGATCTTCCTGCTCATGGGCCTGTTCGCCGACGACGTGCTCCGCGCCGGCATCTACGGCATGGCCGGCACGTTCATCTGCGGCTGGGTCGCGACGTTCATCGCCTACGTCTGCCTCGGCCAGCCCGTCACGTTCGTCGCGCTCATGCTGCTGCTGGTCGGTGCCGGCGTGCTGTACCTCGACAAGGCCCCGCTGTTCGCGATCGTCGGCCCGATCCTCGCCTCGGCGATGATGATCCAGTACATCTTCAACGGCGCCGACGCCGCCCAGGCCGTCCGCAACGACTTCTTCTGGCTGATGGTCGTCGGCACGATCATCGCCGTGACGGTCGACCGGCTGATGTGGCCCGGGGGCGGCAAGCGCGGGTTCCTCGATCGCTTTGCGCTCTGCTGCCAGGACATGGTCGATCGCGTGGAGAACTGGCGCATCGCCGTGCATCGCGGCAAGACCCCGTCAGCCGCGCCCGACACCGCCGTGGTCGCCGACCTCGCCGACATGTGGGAGCTCGCCGGGCACAACGCGACCCACCCACCCGATCGACCCGAGCCCAAGCACGAGCTCGCCCAGCACTGCCGACGCCTCATCCTCCGCCGCGCCCTGATGCGGCGGTGCATGATCATGGGGCGGTTCGAGGAGTGGGACCCCGGGCTGCGCACGCGGGTCGTCGACCTGATCGAGCCCGAGCTCGCCTGCCTCCGACGCATCTCCGACGCCGCCGCCCGCCACGAGCCCGCGCCCAGCGTCGACCCGAGCATCCCCGCTCGACTCGACGAGGCCGAGGAGCGCATCAAGCACCACACGCCCGAGGCCAAGGCCGTGCACCGCCTGATGGCCCGCGTGATCGTCATGCTCCTGCGGCACGTCTACGAGGACTGCGAGACGATCGCCAAGACGTACAACCGCGTGCTCGCCGGCGAGAAACGCGGGACGCCCGAGGCCGCCGCGCCGCTGTTCGCCTGGCCCAGCGTCGCCAAGCCCAAGCTCATCCGCTCGCTCAAGGTCATGATCGTGATCTTCATCCTGCTGATGGGCGAGCTCTTCCTCGACCTGCCGGGCAGCAGCCAGGTCGCGTTCTTCGGCGTCTTCTTCGCCATCACCGCCAACCTCGGCATGCAGAACGAGCGCACGCTGCTCGCCGGTGCCGGCATCCTCAGCGCGATCGCCTACACCCTCTTGGCTATCGCGATCCTCTCGCACATCCCGCACCAGACGCTCGCCCTGGGGTTCCTCTTCCTCGCCTTCTTCGGCTACATGTACGTCGCCCACGCGTCCAAGCGCTTCTCCTTCGGCGCCCTGCACGGCGGGCTGGGGCTGTGTTTTGCCTACCCGACGTTCCCCGGCCCCGTGTGGTCGCTGGCGACGATCGAGACCCGTTTCTCGGCGCTGATCGTAGCCGGCGCCGTGGCGCTGCTGTTCCACGCGTTGCTCTGGCCGAACCGCCCGCTGGATCAGGTGCGATCGTCCGTCGTGAAGACGCTCCACGACGCCGCCGATCGGCTCGACCAGACCCGCCGCGACGCTCGCGACCCGCAGGCCGGCAAGACCGAGTCCGGCCAGATGGAGGGGCCCCTCGCGCAGGTCGCCCCGCAGCTCGCCGAGCTGCTCCACCACACCCACTTCGCCTCGATCAGCCGCGGCAGCCAGCGTGAAGCCTGGTACGCCGACGTGCTCGAGCTGCAGTACATCGTCGGCGCCGTCACGATCCTCCACCATGAGGTCGGCCGCCTCGATCATCGCCCCGCGACCGACGAAATGCTGGCCGACCTCGACACGCCGTGGCGGCAGAGCGTCGACGCGCTCCACACCCTCGCCGACCGTGTCGCCGAGTCGCCAAGCCTCACCCATGCAGCCGTGCCTTCGCCCGATGAGCTTGCGCGCGTCCGTCAAGGCCTCGTCGACTCCACCCCCGACCCCGGCGAGGACCTCGATCGCGCCCGGATGATCTTCGTCGTCGACTGCCTCGAGCAGATCGCGACCTCGATCGGCAAGATCCAGCGACGTCACCCATCGGGCTCGTCACCCAGAGCGTCAACGCGGCCACACCGCGAGGCGGCGGTCGCGTAGCGGGGAATCGCTGGATTAGGGTTTTTGGGGCCGGAAAAAGCGGGTGAAGGGATTCGAACCCTCGACATTCACGTTGGCAACGTGACGCTCTACCACTGAGCTACACCCGCGTGGGTGTCGGCGGCACGCCGTGCGCCGAGCCGCACACGATAGCGGCCGGGCCGGCCTCTCGCAACGCGAAACCACCTGGCGGATAACAGCGGGCGAAGGGGCTCGAACCCTCAACATTCAGCTTGGAAGGCTGACGCTCTACCAATTGAGCTACGCCCGCGG
>JBCCZA010000264.1:0-2766 GCA_039188455.1 Planctomycetota bacterium | reverse complement strand
TCACACGTTGAAGTACTTCGCCTCGGGGTGGTGCACGATGATCGCCGAGGTCGACTGCTCGGGATCGATCTGCCAGTTCTCGGTGAGCACGCAGCCGATGCGGGTGGGGTCGATCAATCGCCAGATCTTGTCCTGGTCCGACATGTCAGGGCAGGCGGGGTAGCCGGGCGAGTAGCGCGAGCCGCGGTACTTCTGACTGAACAGGGCGCGGATCTTGGGCGAGTCGTCGTTGCCGATGCCCAGCTCGGCGCGCATCCGCTTGTGCCACAGCTCGGCCAGGGCCTCGGCCGTCTCGACGCCCATGCCGTGGACGTACAGGTACTCGGCGTAGTCGTCGTCGTCGAACAGCTTCTTGGCGAGGTGGCTGACCTCCTGGCCCATCGTCACGCACGACACGCCGAGCACGTCCTTCACGCCCGACGAGAGGGGCTTGAAAAAGTCCGCGATGCACAGCCGCTTCCGCTCGGCCTGGCGGGGGAAGGTGAACCGCTCGACCTCGCGGTCGTGGTCCTCCGGGTCGTAGACGACCAGGTCGTCGCCGTCCGAGTTCACGGGGTAGTAGCCGTAGACGAGCTTGGGCTGGAGGACGTTGTCGTCGCGGAGCTGGGCCTTGAGGCGGTCGAACAGAGGGACGACCTCGTCGACGAGCTGCTGCTCGTACTCCTCGTCGGACTTGGCGCCGCGCTTGAACTGCCACTGGCCGCGGAAGAGGGCGACGGTGTTGATGTAGGGGTAGATGTCGTCGAGGTTGAGCGTGTCGATGACGCGGTTGCCCCAGAACGGGGCGGTCGGCACCGAGTCGAGGTCGGCGACGTCGCTGGGCCTGCCGCCCCCGGAATCCGAGCGATCGTCGTCGTTGCCGCCACCGCCGTCGGCGACAGCCACCCCGGCCTCGGCTTCCTTCTTGGCCTTGCGGTCGGCCATCTCGGCGAGCTTCTTGTCCGTCTCGGCCCGCTTGCCCAGCCGGGCCTCGATCGCTTCGTTCAGGCCGTCCTCCCGGCCGCCCATGATCTCGTCCATCAGCCGCAGGCCCTCGAACGCGTCCGTCCCGTGGTACACGTGGCCCTCATACACGTCGCGGAGGTAGGACTCGCAGTACGGGCGAGACAGCGCGGCCCCGCCGAGGATCATCGGGGTGTCGATGCCGAGGTCGTTGAGCTCGCGGAGGTTTTCCTCCATGACGTTGACGGACTTGACCAGCAGGCCCGATAGGCCGATCGCGTCGGGCTTGGTCTCGTGGTACTTCTCGACCAGCACGTTGATGGGGATCTTGATCCCGATGTTGTGCACGGTGTAGCCGTTGTTCGAGAGGATGATGTCGACGAGGTTCTTGCCGATGTCGTGGACGTCGCCGCGGACGGTGGCGAGCAGCATCGTGCCCTTGGTCGAGCCCTCGACCTTCTCCATGTGCGGCTCGAGCTGCGAGACGGCCTGCTTCATGACCTGGGCGGACTGCAGCACGAATGGCAGCTGCATCTGGCCCGAGCCGAACAGCTCGCCGACGACGCGCATGCCGTCGAGCAGGTGGTCGTTGATGATGTTCAGCGCCCCGTACTTGGGCAGGGCTTCCTCGAGGGTTTCGTCGAGGTTCTTCTTCTCGCCGTCGATGATGTGGCGGCGGAGGCGTTCCTCGAGCGGCAGCTCGGCGAGGTCGACCTTGTTGGACTGAGCCTCGGCGCCGTCGGGGAACAGGGCGATGAAGATCTGCAGGGCGTCGGTCGTCTTGCTGCCGTCGGGCAGCTCGTAGGCGTTGGCCTCGTCGCGGGGGCGGTCGTACAGGACGTCCATCGCGGCGTCCCACTGGGCTTCGTCGATGCGGTTTTTGGGGAGGATCTTGCTGGCGTGGAGGATGGCCGAGGTCATGCCGGCCTGCGTGAGCTCGTACAGGAACGCCGAGTTGAGCACCTGCCTGGCCGCGGGGTTGAGCCCGAAGCTGATGTTGCTCAGCCCGCAGGTGATCTGGCACTCGGGGAAGCGCTCGGCGATCAGGCGGGTGCCCTCGATGGTCTCAAGGCCGGAGCGCTTGTCCTTGTCCATGCCGGTGGAGACGGGCAGGACGAGGGGGTCGAACATGAGGTCCTCGTCGCGGAGGCCGTACTTGTTGACGGCGAGGTCGCGCATGCGCTCGGCGATGGCGAGCTTGCGCTCGCGGGTGCGGGCCATGGCCTCCTCGGGGTCCTCGTCGATCGTGCCGAGGACGAGCCCGGCGTTGAAGCGCTTGGCCATGCGACACAGCTCGGCGAACTTCTTCTCGCCGTCCTCGAGGTTGGCCGAGTTGATGATGCACTTGCCGCCGGCCTTCTTGAGCCCGGCCTCGATGGTCTTGGGCTGGGTCGAGTCGAGCATCAGCGGTGCGTTGACCTGGTTGACGAGCTTGCCGACGATCGTCTCCATGTCGGCGGCGTTGTCGCGGCCGGCGTAGTCGACGTTGACGTCGATCACGTGGCTCTGCTCGCGGACCATCTCCTTGGCCAGCGACATGATCTCGTCCCAGTCTTCTTCTTCGAGCAGGCGCTTGAACTTGCGGGAGCCCGACGCGTTGGTGCGTTCGCCGACGTTGAGGATCGAGTTGTCCTGGCGGTAGTCGACGGCGCCCATGAGCGAGGCGACCTGCGAACGCCAGGGCTCCTTCTCGGGCGTGGTCGGCGCGGTGTCCGGGCCGACGGTGTCGACGAGGCACTTGATGTGGGCCGGCGTGGTGCCGCAACAGCCGCCGACGATGTTGAGGCCCATGTCGCGGACGTACTCGCCGACCTTCTCGGCCAT
>JBCCZA010000263.1:0-2775 GCA_039188455.1 Planctomycetota bacterium | reverse complement strand
GGCTTTCATTGCTGAGAATGTACTTCTTAACCAGATCTTCCACTTCCGCTTTGTTAGCTGCATTGTTTACCTTCTCCACTATTACCCGGAAGCGCACATTATTGCCATCAAAGACTTTTTGTACGTATTGGTATTGCTTGTGAATCGGAATCTCATCGCACGCATCAGGGCCAGACGCACTATCTGGCCGACCTCAGCGGCTCGGTCATCTCCCTCGTGCACTTCGGCGACGAAACCATCGCCCGCCGCACCGATCTCACCCAGGACACCGACGGCCAGGCGCTCCAACCGACCGCCCTCGTCCCCCCCAACGGCACGCCCGTCACCCTCCGACTCCGGCCGATCGCCCCGACGCCCGAGTCGGCCGACTGACCGCGCCGATCGCCGACGTCGGCCCTCGCAGTTGACAGCGCCCGCCCCTTGGGTCGATAGTGACGGCCCCACAAGGAGTTGTCGATGCGTCGTCCCCTCTCATTGATCGTCCCGGCCGTTCTGGCCGCCGTGTGCCTCTCAACCGGTTGCTCGTCGAAGCGCGTGACGCTCGAAGACGACATCCTGTCCAACCCCACGCCCGAGCTGGGCCGCATGGGCCTGTCCGACGACCAAGCCAAGTTCAAGGAAGCCTTCGTCGTCGACCACAATCTCCGCGCGATGCGTGGCGACCTGGCGCGATTCTGGTTCTTCGACGAGCCCTCGCGCCTGACGCCGCGGGCCGTGCCCTGATCGAGCCGGCTTATCGGCTCCCCCCATCTGAGCGTTGCCGGCGATCGCGGGTCAAGCCGTTCCGCTTTGCTGTCGATACGTCCGCTTGATCGAGGGCAGCGGGCTCACGTCGTTTCAGCCTCTCGTCGGCCGCGTCCGCCGACGTCCGCCGCCCAGGGAGACGATCATGGTGCACCCCGCTGTCTCTTCGTCGCTGCTGGATGAGCTGGATCGGCTCGAGTCACGCCGGGACCCCGACCGGATCGACGTCTGCAACCGGCAGTTCGCTCGCTTCGCCACGCGCGGCGACGCCGAGCTGCACCCGATGACCCGCAGCAAGCTCGACGCCACCCCGATCGAGATCAAGCTCCGCGACATCGGCCGCGGCGGCCTGGGGTTCATCGTCGAGCAGTTCATCGAGCCCGGCACGCCCTGGCGCTGTGTCTTCCTCGACAGCGGCTACGCCGTCGGGGAGATCGCTTGTGTCATCCGCCACTGCGATCGCATCGACGGCCGCGTCCACCTCGCCGGCGCCCAGATCGTCGTCCCCACGGGCCTGCTCGTCATGCTCGGCGCCGACCCCGCTAGCATCGACGCTCAGCACGCCGGCTACGTCGAACCCGACGACTGCGGCTGAACCCGCCGGCTAGGCGTCCTGCAACGCCCACACCCGCCACGCCTCGGCACGCAACGCCCGGATCGCCCGCACCGCCGCCGCCGCGCCGGTCAGCGTCGTGATCATCGGCACGCCGAACCGCACCGCCGTCGCCCGCAGCTTGCCCTCGTCCGTCCCGGCGCCCTTGCGCGTCGGCGTGTTCAGCACCAGCGCCAGCTCGCCGTTCTTGATCAGGTCCACCGCGTTCGGCCGGCCTTCCGAGATCTTCATCAGCCGCGTCGTCGCCACGCCGTGCTCGGCCAGGAAGTCGTGCGTCCCGCCCGTGCAGCACACCTCGAACCCCATCTCCACCAGGTCCCGCCCCACGTCCAGCACGCCCGGCTTGTCGTCCGCCCGCACCGACAGGAATACCTTGCCCTCCGTCGGCAAGACCTGGGTCGCCGCCATCTGCGCCTTCGCGAACGCCACCGCGAAGTCCGGGTCGCTGCCCATCACCTCGCCGGTCGACCGCATCTCCGGCCCGAGGATCACGTCCACGCCCGGGAACTTCGAGAACGGGAACACCGACTCCTTCACCGCCACCCGCTTCGGCGCGACCTCGCCCGCAATGCCTTGCTCAGCAAGCGAAATCCCCATCATCACCTTCGCCGCCGCCTTCGCCCACGGCACGCCGGTCGCCTTGCCCACAAACGGCACCGTCCGCGACGCCCGCGGGTTCACCTCGATCACGAAGATCTCAGGCTCGTTCGTCTCGGGGTGTGCCCGCACCGCCCACTGCACGTTCATGAGCCCGTTCACGCTCAGCCGCTCGGCCATCGCCCGCGACTTGGCCTTGATCTCATCGACCACGTCCTGACGCAGCGAGTAAGGCGGGATCGCGCACGCCGAGTCGCCCGAGTGAATCCCCGCCTCCTCGATGTGCTCCAGCACGCCGCAGACGATCGCGCTCGCGCCGTCACGCGGGAAGTCGGCCACGACATCGACGTCGCACTCCGTCGCCTTGAACAGGAACTTGTCGATCAGGATCGGCTGGTCCGCCAGGTCCGAGGCGCCGATCGCGATCGCCATGTACTTGCGCAGCTGCGCGTCGTCGAACACCGTCTCCATCGCCCGCCCGCCCAGCACGAACGACGGCCGGACCAGCACCGGGTACCCGATGCGGTTGGCGATCTCGACCGCTTCCTCGACGTTGTGCGCGATGCCGTTCTCCGGCTGATTCACGCCCACCTCGCGGCACAACGCCGCGAACTGGTCGCGGTCCTCCGCCAGGTCGATCGACGACACCGGCGTCCCGATGATCGGCACCCCCGCCGCCTCCAACCCCTTCGCCAGGTTCAACGGCGTCTGCCCGCCGAACTGCACGATCACGCCGTGGTCGTGGCCGGGTTCGCCGCTTTCGCCAAACGGCTTGCCGTTCAACCGCTCGACCACGTTGAGCACGTCCTCCAGCGTTAACG
>JBCCZA010000262.1:0-2855 GCA_039188455.1 Planctomycetota bacterium | reverse complement strand
TGAAGTTCAGCGCGCGCTCGGCGTGGCCGTCGGCGTAGAGGCCGACGATCGTGTCCGTCAGCTCCGGCTCGAAACCCTCCTTGTCGCTGACGATCGGGACGCGCGACGGCGCGTCGCCGCCGACGATCGAGAAGATCTGGTCGATGCGCTGGCCGTTGACGGTGAAGTTCCAGAAGTAGCTCGAGCCGGTGTCCTCGTAGAGCCCGGCGTTGTCGGCGGGGCAGCGGTGCAGCGAGGTATCGCCCGAGTCGGGGATGAGCAGCGTGTCGAGCGCGGGGCCGGGTTCGGCGGTCGAGCCGCGGTTGTTGAGCGTGGGCAGCGCACCGTCGGAGGTGACGAGATAAGTATTCAGCAGGATGCCCATCTGGCGCATGTTGCTGAGGCAGGCGGTGGTGCGGGCGACCCGCTGCGCGGTGCGCAGCGTCGGGAAGAGGATCGCGATGAGCAGCACGATCAGCCCGATGACAACCAGCAGCTCGATCAGCGAGAACGCGCGACGAGGTCGCGTCAGGGTGTGGTGGCGGGCGGCGCTCATCGCAGCTCACGCAGCATGTTCTGCATCTCCATCACCACCGGCTCGAGGTCGAGCTTGGCCTCGGCTGACGCACTGGAGAGGTAGTTGCGCATCCCCTCGTCGACGACGCGTTGGAACGCCTCGCTCTCCATCCGCTCGGCGCGCTCGGGGTCCGGCCCCTCGGCGCGGGCGCGGCGGATCTCGGTCAGCGCGTTGTCGACGAGCTGCTGCCGCTCCTCGCGGTCCATCGCGTTGATCGCGGCGATGAGCTGCTCCATGCCCTTGGGCAGCACGGCGTCGATGTATCGGTTTCGCTCGGCGGGGGTCATGGCGCCGAAGGTCGACTCGATCCGCTCGCGGAGCGCGGGGTCCTGGCGCTGGTCAAAATCGAGGCGGTTCACGCGGGACGCCAGGCCGTCGATGATCGCCTCGCGATCGGTGGCGGCGTCCAGCGGGTGGTCGTCGAGATAGGCGACGACGCGGTCGGCCGTGGGGGCGGTGGCGCTCGACAGCCAGGCGATGACGCCGAGCCCGCCCCAGATGGCGGCCAGCGCCGCGATCAGCATCAGCCAAGTCTTGCGTCGTGCCATCGATCAACCCTAGCCGCCTTGGCGGTCTTTGTCCGCCGCGGGGTGGACCAAGTGCCGCGGCCTACGCCTTGCTGAACTCGGCGTGCATCTCGTCGAGGACCCGGCGGGTGCACTTGCCGATCGCCTCGTACTCGTGCTCGGTCAGGTTGGCCAACGACACGCGGGCCGAGGGATCGACGACCTCGAACCCTTTGCCGGGCAGCAGCACGACGCCGGTCTCGCTGGCGAGGCGGAAGAGGAAGTCGTTGGCCTTGTCCTGTTTCTTGAACCAGTCGGCGAAGCCGTCGCCGTAGACCTTGCGGCCGAGCTCTTCGAGGTCGATGAGCGTGTAGTAGTCCACGGCGTTGGGCCCGTGCTCGGCCTTGATGCCGATGTTGACGCACAGCCTGCGGTAGCGGTCGCGGATCATGCGCTTGGCGGCGTCCTTGTATTGGTCGTGCCGGTCCATCAGCCCGTGCAGGGCGAAGAGCGCCATCTGCAGTTGCTGAGGCGTCGACAGGCCGGCCGTGTGGTTGAGGGCGACGGATCGGCTGTCGGCGACGAGGCGGTCGATGAACTTGAGGTCGCGCGGCGTGTTGGTGAGCGACGCGTACCGCCGGTCGTTGATCTGCTGGAGGTCGTCGGGCAGGGCGGCGATGGCGTCGTCGATCACGTTGTCGTGGTGCAGGCCGATGGCGCCGAGCCGCCAGCCGGTGGCGCCGAAGTACTTGGAGAACGAGTAGACGCACAGCGTGTTGCGCGGGCAGGCGGCGAAGAGGGAGACGAACTCGTCGGCGAACGTGCCGTAGACGTCGTCGGTCACAATGTACAGGTCCGGCCGCTTGGTGTTGACCAACTCGGCAAGCCGATCGAGCGTGTCGGGCGACAGCTTGGTGGAGGGCGGGTTGCTGGGGTTGACTACGCAGAGGACCTTGATCGTCGGGTCTTCGAGCTTGGCGATCTCGCTGGCGGGGATCTGCCAGTCGTCGTGCTCGTCCATGCGGATGTCGACGACGTCGAGGCCGTACTCGGGCAGCGGCGGGATCTCGAGGTACGGCGAGAAGATCGGGGTCCCGAGCGCGGCCTTGTCGCCGGGGTGCAGCAAGCCGTTGAGCCGCATGGTCTGGAAGATGTAGGTCATCGCGGCGGTGCCGCCCTCGGTGGCGAAGAGGTCGTAGCCGCCGTGGCGGGGCGTGGGGCCGAACATCTCTTGCGTGAGGTAGGCCTGCACGACCTGCTCGCAGTGCGGGAGCATGCGGGGCGGGGTGGGGTAGACGCTGCCGAGGAAGGCGTTGACGGTTTCCTGGACGAAGGCGTCTTCGTGGAGCCCGAGCTGGTCTTTGCAGTAGCTGATCGCGGCGCGGAGGAAGCCGACGCCTTCTTCGTCGGCGTGGTCGTGGGCGAAGGTGTCGAACCGGGCGGCGATGCCGTGCGTTTCGGGCAGCCCGCCGAAACCGCTCTGCAGGTAGGCGTACGACCGCTCGGCCTGCTCGATGGCGAAGTCGCCGAGCCGCAGGAACGCCCGTCGGGGCAGGGTCGCGAGGAAGTTGGGGTTGCCGCGGCCTGCGTTGAGCATCATCCGCTGCGACTCGGTGGTCGCGAGCTCGATCAGCTTGTCCTTCAGCTCGAACGGGCTGAGGTTGGCGAACTGGCTCGGGTCGATCTTGTCCATGGCGGGCCTTGTTCTACGAGGCGGGTGAAGCCGGGTTCTTGGTCACGAGGCCGACGATCAGCGGCCCCCACAGCGTGAGGAAGACGTTGGCCACGGCGTA
>JBCCZA010000261.1:0-2871 GCA_039188455.1 Planctomycetota bacterium | reverse complement strand
CCGCCACCTTAGCTCAGTTGGCTAGAGCAGCGGTTTTGTAAACCGCAGGTCGTCGGTTCGAGCCCGACAGGTGGCTTGACCTGCCCCCGCCCGCCCGATCACAAGCCCCGCATTTCCCCGGAGCAGCCTTCCCGATGAACGACACCGCCGGCGACATCCGCGACGTGGCCATGTCCACCAAGTACCTCGACTCCGGCCGCGAGGCCGAGGCCTCCTTCGACCGCCTCGGCGCCGTCGAGGCTTACGAGGCCGCCTACACCGCGGACCCCGACAACCCCGACGTCTGCTTCCGCCTGGCTTACAGCCTCGACCTACTGGGCGAGGAAGACGAGGCGATCCACCTGCTCGAGGGCGCCGTCGCCAGCGAGAAGCCGCACCTCAACGCCCTGCTCAATCTGGCCGTGCTTTACGAGGACCGCGGCAAGTACAGCCAGGCCGAGCGTTGCCTGCGTCAGGTGCTCAACACCGACCCCACCAACGAGCGGGCCCAGCTGTACATCAAGGACGTCCTCGCGACCAAGGCCATGGTCATCGACGACGAGCAGGAGAAGCGCGACGAGAAGGAGATGGCCCTGCTCGACACGCCGGTCACCGACTTCGAGCTCTCCGTCCGAACCCGCAACGCCCTGCGCAAGATGAGCATCCGCACGCTGGGCGACCTGCTCAACGTCTCGGAGTCCGAGCTGCGATCGTTCAAGAACTTCGGCGAAGCCTCGCTCGACGAGATCAAGGCCATGCTCGCCCAGAAGGGCCTGCGCCTCGGCCAAGCTCGCGAGCAGTACCAGGAGCAGGTCAAGCAGAAGATCTACGACGAGCTGACCGCCCAGGGCGGCGACGACGAGACGCTCAACCAGTCCGTCGGCGAGCTCAACCTCTCGGTCCGCGCCCGCAAGGCCCTGACGCTGCTGAATGTGCAGTCGATCGGCGACCTGGTCATGAAGACCGAGGCCGAGCTGATGGGCGTGAAGAACTTCGGCATGACCTCGCTGGTCGAGATCAAGGAAAAGCTCACCGAGGCCGGCCTGAGCCTGCGCACGATCGAGAGCTAAAACCGCTGAGTCACTCGATCAGCTCGGCGTCGGGGAACGCCGCGTGGAAGCCGAACCAGAAGGCACGGTGAGCCGGCAGCCGATCGCGAGATTCTTGGCCATCGGTGGCGACCAGCGCGTCCTCGGTGACGGCCCAGACGCGGCCGGCCGCATCGGTGGCGGTGCGTGACGCCGCGTTGTAGCTGACAATCTTCAACTCGTTTGACCCATAGGCGCGGTTCGCGCCGGACGCGTCCGTGAGCACGACCACATCGCGGCCGGCGTGACGGACGGCGAACACCGGCTCGGCGGCCAGCGTGTCGACCGCGATGGCCAGCGGTTGGGCGCCCGGTCCGCCGCCGCGGAGCACGAACACCTCGGCCTTGTTCAGCAGCCGATCGTCGCCCGCCGCGGCGGGGACGCCGAACATCAGCTCGTCGGTCGCGAAGTAGGCCCGATACGCCGCGCCCTCGGCGTAATCGCGGCGATGCCCGGTGGCCAGCGTCATGACACGCGTGTCGGGGTGGTCGGCCTTCCACTGGCCCCAGGTGGTCGTGACAACGGGGTGGATGTCGAGCTCGATCCCCTGGCCCACGAGCGGGCCGACGACGGGCGTGCCGCCGAAGGTCGACCACATGCTGAAGGTGTCGGGGTCGTACATGAGCTTGTTGGAGCGGTAGAGAAAGCCGGAGGTGCCGAACTCGTAGGTCTTGCCGTCGTGGGTGGCGTCGTAGGCGATGACGGTGCCGCAGAGCGTGCAGTACACGCCGGCGACGCGTCGGCCGCCGATCGTGTCGCGGAACATCTCGTGCCAGGCGAGGATGCGCTTGGGATACGCGCGGGCGTCGCCGTCGATGACCACGCCGAAGACGACGTGGTCGTCGCTGAGATAGCCGGCCGCGGGGTCGCCGGCCGAGACCATCTCGGGGTCGACCAGCGGCGGGATGCCGTCGCGACGCACGCCGCCCCAGCGGATCTCGTCCAGGCGGATGGTGTGCGTGGGGCTGTCGTCGAAGTAGCGCTCGAACGACGGGTCGAGCCGGCGGTACAGGGTTGCCTTGAACTCGGCGTAGTCGGGGTGGGGCTCGAACTCGCGCGCCCAGACGGCACGCCAGTGCTTGTCGAGCCGGTCGGCCGGCGTGGTCCCGAGCCGCCGCGCGACCGGGGCAATCACGCGATCGCGGAGCGACTGGCTGGGCGTGAAGCGGGCGAGCTCGATGAGGATCGGGGCGTAGCCGTCGCGCCAGTCGTCCTCAATCGCGGCAAGCGCACGGTCGATGACACGCGGCTGCGTCGAAGACGCGGCGGCGATGATTGCCTCGACCTCGATCCAGCCGTCGTGACCGACCGTGACATCTGACAGCTGAGCCGACGAATCCGACCGTTGCGCGACGGGCACGATCGCCGCATCGCCGTAATAGGCCGAGCTAGCGCCATGCATGACCCCAACGCGGTAACCCAGCACGCCGGTCGCGATGCCGAACAACGCCACGGCCAGCACAGCGGTGAATCGCCTGGAAACGCGTGGGCTGTCAGCCATATCGTGCAAACACGGCCCGAAGTCCCTTGATTCCAGTCGGCCTAATGATCTTCCGGGCCCGGGTCCCCGCTATGTTCTCGCTCATGAGCCCGACGATCCAAGATCGAGACGCGGCGAGAGTGATCCTCTTGGACGAGCACGATCACGTGCTGCTGCTGCGCTGCGGGGAACCCGGCCATTCGAGACGATGGTGGATCGCGCCGGGCGGAGGGCTGGACCCCCACGAGACGCACGAGCAAGCGGCCTGCCGTGAGCTGCGGGAGGAAACCGGGCTTGAACGCGTCGAGCTGGGGCCCTGCGTCT
>JBCCZA010000260.1:0-2902 GCA_039188455.1 Planctomycetota bacterium | reverse complement strand
GGATCAGGTCGTCGTCCGTCTTGGCCTTGTCGGGCCAGTCGGTGTGGATGAACTGGCCGTAGCGATCGATGAACGGCAGGAACGTCGTCGAGTCGACGCGGTTCATCGGGCCCTCGGCCCGATGAACCGCGTCGACTCGACGACGTTCCTGCCGTTCATCGATCGCTACGGCCAGTTCATCCACACCGACTGGCCCGACAAGGCCAAGACGGACGACGACCTGATCCGCCAGCTTGAGGAAGAGCAGCTCGACCTCGCCGCGCACCCCGGCCCCGAGAGCTTCAACGCCTACGGCGGCTGGCTCGACGGCCCGCAGCTCGACGCGACCGGCTCGTTCCGCGTCACCAAGTACGAGGGCAAGTGGTGGCTGGTCGATCCGGACGGCCGGCTGTTCTGGTCGGTCGGCCCCGACTGCCTGGACGTGCGCTTCGGCGGCGAAACCGGTGTGCAGTACCGCGAGGACTACTTCGCCTGGGTCCCCGACGAAGACGACCCCCTGGCCGTGCACGCTCAGGTCAATTCGGGCTGGGCACCGCACGGGTTCTACAAGGACAAGCTGCCCTACCGGATGTTCGACTTCCACAACGCAAACCTGCAGCGCAAGTACGGCGACGACTGGGAGCAGGCCTTCGGCGACATCGCCCACCAGCGCCTCCGCAGCTGGGGCATGAACACCATCGCTGCCTGGGGCGACCCCGACATCTACCGCCAGCAGAAGACCGCTTACACGACCCACGTCTGGGTGACGGGTTCAGAGCCGATCCGCGGCTCGACCGGCTACTGGGGGCAGTTCCCCGACGTCTTCGCGCCGAGCTTCCGGCAGGCCGTCCGGTCCTCGCTGGCCGAATACAAGTTCGAGGCGACCGACCCGTGGAACATCGGCTACTACGTCGACAACGAGCTGGCTTGGGGCAACGAGACCGAGCTCTCGCTCGCCGCGCTCGCCAGCCCCGCGGACCAGCCCGCCAAGGTCGCCTTCGTCGAAGACCTCAAGACGTTCCACCGCGACATCGCGGCCCTCAACGCCGCCTGGGGCACCGACTACGCCTCGTGGGCAGACATGCTCGACCGGCAGGACCGCCCGACCGAGGTCGACCGCGCGAGGCCCGACCTCGAGCGCTTCTACCAGCGGCTGTGCGAGACGTACTTCCGCACCGTGAAGGAAGAGCTCCGGGCGCTCGCCCCCGACAAGCTCTACCTCGGCGCTCGCTTCGCCTGGCGGAACCCCATCGCGGTGCGTGCGTCGGCCCTGTACTGCGACGTCGTCAGCTACAACGCGTACCTCTACTCGGTCCGCGAGCTCAGCCTGCCGGACGGCATCGATCGGCCGATGATGATCGGCGAGTTCAGCTTCGGCGCCGCCGACGCCGGCGGCTTCCCCTCGGCCAACACCAAGGCCATCGACCAGTCGCACCGCGGCGAGCTCTACCGCGACTACGTCGAGAGCGCTCTCGAGAACCCGCTCATCGTCGGCGTCCACTGGTTCCAATACATCGACCAGTCCACCGCCGGCCGGCCGGACGAGGAGAACTTCAACGTCGGCATGGTCAGCGTGACCGACCAGCCGCACCGAGGCCTCATCCAGGGCGTACGCGACATCGGCTACCGGCTGTACGAGACCCGCGCCGAGTCCGCCCCCTGAGTCCCGGTAGAACCGTCGGCTACCATCTGGCGCACTCCAGCCAGGGGACCGCCGACATGTTCAACGGCACGCAGCTCACCATCGACGCCTTCTGCGATCGGCTCAGCGAGGCCTACCAGCGCAACTACGGCACGTTCGAGCCCTCCTACGGCGAGATCATCGCCTGGGCCGGACGCATGGCCCTCGAACGCATCGGTCAGACCGACGCCCTGTACCACGACGTCGAGCACACCGTCATGGTCACGCTCGTCGGCCAGGAGATCCTCCGCGGCAAGCACATCCGCGACGGCGGCGTCACCCCCGTCGACTGGCTGAACTTCATGATCTCCCTGCTCTGCCACGACATCGGCTACGTCCGCGGCGTCTGCCGCGCCGACACACACGACGCCGTGAGCACCGGCGTCGGACGCGAGACCGTCCCCGTGCCCGACGGCGCCACCGACGCCTTCCTCACGCCCTACCACGTCAACCGCGGCATCCTCTTCATCCGCGAACGCTTCGGCGGCCACGGCACCATCGACGACGACGCCATCGCCGACCAGATCGCCCTCACCCGATTCCCCACGCCCGACGAGACCGACCACCGCGACACCGACAACTACCGCGGACTCGTCCGCGCCGCCGACCTCATCGGCCAACTCGCCGACCCCAACTACCTCCGCAAGCTCCCCGCCCTCTTCTACGAGTTCCAGGAGACCGGCGTCAACGAGACGCTCGGGTACAAGACCCCCGCCGATCTCCGCCGCGGCTACCCCGCTTTCTACTGGAAGTGCGTCCGCCCCTTCATCAAGGACGGCCTCGACCACCTCAACGTCACCCAGGCCGGCCGCCAGTGGGTCGCCAACCTCTACGCCCACGTCTTCGCCACCGAACACGACGAACACCTCGCCGCGGAGCGGTGACCGGCTCCGTTAGCCCCCGGCTCTGCCGGGGGTGAACAACAGCACGCCTGATTCAACGATGTCGCTGCGCGTGCGTGGGTCCGTGATCGTTCACCCCCGGCTAAGCCGGGGGCTAATGGTTGTGTTTGCGCGCGCCACGGTTGCCTCTCGTCCGGGGGTAGGAACGCCCCGTGAGCGGCTCGTCCCCCATTGGCAGGGCACGTACGAGCGTCGCGAGATCGGGGAAGACCGCCGGACGGGACGCCCCCCGTGCACGTCACGGGCCGGGCGGCCGACGAACGACGATCGCGACCCTGCCTTAGCGATCGACGGACGCGTGAGCTGCAGAGGCCGCGCCGCCCCTCCCCCCGGCGTGTTG
>JBCCZA010000259.1:0-2977 GCA_039188455.1 Planctomycetota bacterium | reverse complement strand
TCACTTTTAACAAACTGGCGACAGTTTGTCAGCCATGTTTGCACCGCTTGTCAGCACGGCGAGACCCACACCTCGCGACGCCGCGGGCCGTCGAACTCGCACAGAAACACGCCCTGCCATCGCCCCAGCAGCGGCCGCCCGCGCTGGACGATCACCCGCACGCTCGAGCCCATCATCGACGCTTTAACGTGCGCCGCCGAGTTGTCCTCGTTGTGTCGGTAGAACGGCTGCCGCCACGGCACGGCCCGATCCAGGTGCTCGAGGATGTCGTGCGGGACATCAGGGTCGGCGTTCTCGTTGATGGTGACCCCGGCGGTCGTGTGCGGGACAAACACGGTCACGACGCCGTCGTCAACGCCGGCCTCGTCGATGGCGTGGCGGACCAAGCGCGTGATGTCGAGCATCTCGCTTCGCGTGTGCGTCTCGACGTCGAACTTGTGGACCGGCATCCGCGGATCATAAGTCGCCGCGCCGGGTACCACACCCGCTCAGGACAAAGTCAGTGACAACTGCAGCCGCCACTACCGCGACAGCAGCCGCCACCGCCGTCGCCCGCCGAGTCACCGCCGCCGCCGGTCGAGGCGAACAGGCTCTGGACGCGACGCGTCTGGTCGCTGCCGCAGGTCTCGCAGGCGATCGGCTCGTCGGCGTCGGCCATCCGACGCAACGCCTCGGTCAGGTGCTCGCACTCCTCGCAGCGGTACTCGTAGACGGGCATTTCGTGTTCCCTGTTCGCGTGGTCGCATGCGATCACGCCAAAACCAACTAGCTATCGATCCCCAGGTTACCCTTGGGCCCCGCGATGATCATCATCGTCGGCAGCAGGTAGTTCGCGCCGCGGTACGTGTGGACTTGGCCGGAGAGCTTGAACACCACGGCGTCGCCGCGTTCCGAGACGATGTCCTCCATGGCCTGCAGCAGGCGGGAGGGCTGGACGATCATCGGCAGCTCGGGGCTGTCGGGGCCGTCGGCCTCGAAGACGAACAGCTGGTAGCCCTCGGGGCTGCGGAGCAGGCGGCCTCGGCGGTTGATGAGGAACTCGCCTTCGCGGCGGAGGCTCGGCATGGGGTCGCCGGGCGCGACGCCGAGCACGGCCGGGTCGATCTCCACGGCGGCGGGGGGCACGGGGACGATCGGCGCCTCGGGCAGGGCCTCGCCGGCGCCGCCGGTCGGCGCGGGCTCGGTCGTGGGCGTCGGCTCGGCGACGCGGCGATTCATGAGCTGCTGGAGCACCTCGTCGACGCCCGGCTCGCCGACGGCGGCCGCGGGGACGTCCTCGCCGTCGGTGCCGGCCTCGGCAACAGCGTCGTCCGACTCCTCGGCGACCGCCTCGGCCTCCTGGGCCACGGCGTGCCCGCACGGCGAGACCGCCAGCAACATCGCTATCCCCATCGCGATCGGCGTTAACCACCCACAACGCCACGGCGTGCTTCGTGTCGTATTCATCATGCCCACTCTATCGGCGTGTCGGCCCGCCGGGCGCAAGCCGTTTACCACTCGGCCGGCTGCGTGCCCGCCGGCTTGAACACCTGCTGGCTCGGGTCGGTGATCGTGCCCCAGGGGACCACGTCCGTGACGGCCCAGCCGCCAAACGGGTCGTAGTGCAGCTCGACGGTCACGATCCGGGCCACCCCGGCCGATGCCGTCTGGGCGATGTCCACAAACCCGTCCTGGGCACGGATCCGCACGCCACGAACCTCGTAATCCACGCTGTTCAGCCCGCCGGCCTGGTCGTACGGCACGGCCCGGTCGCCGATCTGGCCCAGCACCCAGTCGTACGTCTCGGCCGTCGACCCCGGCGGCAGCTTGACCGACACCGGGCCCGGCACGGCCGACTGGGTCACCAGCCAGGTGAGCGACTCGGCCTCGACGAGGCGGACGTTCTCCGTGTTCGGGTTGCTGCGGGCGACGCTGCCCTTCTGGTCGGGGATGTTGACGTAGGCCGCGCAGCCGGTGAGCAGCGGCAGGCACACGGCGGCGACGGCGAGGAGGGCGGCGTGGCGGAGCGATCGAGTCATGCCGCGATGATATCGGTGTCGGCGGCGATGTGCCCGCCCGCGAGGCCCGGCTATTCCACGGTGACGGACTTGGCCAGGTTGCGGGGCTTGTCGACGTCGTGGCCACGGATCACGGCGGCGTGATAGGCCAGCAGCTGCAGAGGCACGCTCGTGAGCAGCGGCTGCAGCGGCTCGGCGACGTGCGGGACGTAGAACACAAACCCGTCGTCGCAGTACTGACGGATGTCCTCGTCGCCCTCGGTCGCGACGGCGATGATCCGCCCGCCGCGGGCCTTTACTTCCTCGATGTTGCTGACGACCTTCTCGTACTGGCTGCCGCGGGTGGCGATGAACACGACGGGCATGCCATCGTCGATCAGGGCGATCGGGCCGTGCTTCATCTCCGCGGCGGGCATGCCCTCGGCGTGGATGTAACTGATCTCCTTGAGCTTGAGCGCGCCCTCAAGGGCGACGGGGTAGTTGTAACCCCGGCCGAGGAACAGCCAGTTCTCGCGGTTGGCGACCTTCTCGACGCAGGCTTTGATGGTCTCGGACTGCTTCAGCACGAGCCCGATCATGTCGGGCACCTTCTCGAGCTCGGCGAGGAAGCGGGCGGTGGCTTCCTGCGAGAGGAAACGCCGCCTCCCGACGTAGAGCGCCATCATGGTGAGCACGGCGACCTGGCCGACGAAAGCCTTGGTCGAGGCAACCGCGACCTCCGGGCCGACACGCAGGTAGACGCCCGCATCGGTCTCGCGGGAGATGGTCGAGCCAACGACGTTGACCGCGCCGAGCGTGAGGGCGCCGCGTTCCTTGGCCTCGCGCAGCGCAGCCAGCGTGTCCGCCGACTCGCCGGACTGGCTGATCGCGATCATCACGGACTGGTCCTCGATGATCGGGTTGCGGTAGCGGAACTCGCTGGCGTATTCGCCGCGGGCGGGGATCTTCGCCAGGTCCTCGAAGAGGTACTCGCCGATGAG
>JBCCZA010000258.1:0-3043 GCA_039188455.1 Planctomycetota bacterium | reverse complement strand
GGGAAAAAGAAACGGAGTTGTCCCGAATGCCGGGATACAAGTCGCGTTACGATGACGACTACGAGCCGAGAAACCGTTCTCGAAACGATAATGCCCGAACCCCGCCCTCTCCGATCACGACCTCGCCGCCTCCAACATCCCCGCCGACGCCGACCCCCTGGTCACCGCGGGTATGAACTGGTTCGTCCTCCGCGTCGCTTCCAACAAGGAGGACTCCGTCCGCGCGACCCTCCTGCGCAAGATCAAGATCGAGGGCTTCGACGGCGACCACCACGAAAAACCCTTCCTGGTCAACCGCATCCTCGTCCCCACCGAGAAGCAGAAGACCATCAAGGCCGGCAAGCACAAGATCCTCGAGACCAAGCTCTACCCCGGCTACGTCTTCGTCGAGATGAAGCTCGAGGACGACGGCCGCATCCCTCAAGACATCTTCTTCCTCATCAAGGAGACGACCGGCGTCGGCGACTTCATCGGCACCGCCGGCCGTCCCTCGCCGATGTCCATGCCCGAGGTCGAGAAGATGATCAACGCGGCCAAGCCCCCCGAGGAGCAGCCCGAGGTCAAGATGGAGTTCGAGCCCGGCGACCACGTCAAGATCGTCTCCGGCCCGTTCGAGAACACCGAAGGCACCGTCGACGAACTCCTACCCGACCAGGGCAAGGTCCGCGTCATCGTCACCATCTTCGGCCGCGCGACGCCCGTCGAACTCGAGTACTGGCTGGTTGAGAAGTTCGAGGAGTAGATCGACAACGTCGATCGACTCACGCCCGCGCCAGCGGGCCC
Organism: Planctomycetota bacterium; assembly: GCA_039188455.1. Taxonomy (GTDB): domain Bacteria; phylum Planctomycetota; class Phycisphaerae; order Phycisphaerales; family Phycisphaeraceae; genus JBCBUE01. The sequence goes on along the minus strand of JBCCZA010000258.1, from coordinate 2,260 downwards.
ATTAGCCCCCGGCTCTGCCGGGGGTGAAGAAGCAAGGGCTTTTGAGGTGGACATCGGCGTGCGATTCTCCACCCCCGGCAAAGCCGGGGGCTAATGGTGACGAATTCACCGGGCTCACGAACATGCCGGGGTCGCTCAATCTTCTGGCGACAATGATCACGACCACGACGTACGGCACATGGCTGCCGGGTGATGTGCGTGGATACGTCGACAATGGGCGCGTGCTACCGAGTGATCCACTATTGGAAAGCAAGTCCAAACGCGCTATGCGGGCGGACGCGGTGTATCTCGCTGAAGTGGAGCAGAAGACTGCGTTCGAGGCTTTGGTCGCTGCCTGCGACGAGTTCGACTACCGCCTGATCGCGGTATCGGTCGAGTCTTGGCACGCCCACGTCCTGCTATCTCACGGCGGCGATGGCGTCGCGACGGTGTCGGGGCGATTGAAGAACCGCATGCGTCAAGCGGTTGAGCGTGGCAAGATCTGGACCGCGGGATACGACAAGCGGTACTGCTTCACGGAGGCGGAGGTGCAAGCGCGGCATGAGTACATCGTTCGTCATCACGGTTTCCGTGCGCTGTATGGCCATTAGCCCCCGGCTCTGCCGGGGGTGATGAATCAAACGCGTCTGCTGCGTGATCTGGCCTCCAGTTCTTCACCCCCGGCAAAGCCGGGGGCTAATGGGGAAGTATCCGGCGCTGAGATAGCGTTCGACACCAAAGAAAAACCCCGGCCTGCGGTGCCGGGGTTCGTGAGTTGATTCGGTCGCCGAGGCCGCGGGCGTGTCGGGGGTCCGACCGACTACTCCTGACTATCCGAACCCAGGTCGCGGATCCAGATGTTGCGGTACGCCACCGGGCTGGAGTGACCCTGCAAGTGGAAGGGCAGGCGGGCTGGGTGTGGCTTGTAGGCCTGCTCGCCCTTGTACTTGGTGGTGCCGAGGATCTCGGTGTTGTTCTGGATGAGCACGCCGTTGTGCAGGACGGTGACGCGTGCGGGCTCGACGAGCTCGTCACCGTTGAACACAGGGGCGGTGAAGAAGATGTCGTAGGTCTGCCACTCGCCGGGTGGGCGGCTGGCGTTGACCAGGGGTGGGATCTGGGCGTAGATGGCGCCGGCCGAGCCGTCGGGGTAGACCCGGCAGGTGTACGAGTCGAAGACCTGCACCTCGTAGCGCCCCATGATCTTGACGCCGCTGTTGCCCATGTTCCATGGCTTTTCGGCGGCGAGCGCCGGGTCCGGCGTCCGCCATTCGAGGTGCAATTGGAAGTCGCCGTACGGCTCCTTGCTCTGAAGTGAGCCCTCGCCGGCAACGACGTGGCCGTCGACGATCTCCCACTTCGTGTCGCGGAAGTGTTCGAGCGACGTGCCGTCAAACAGCACCACGGCGTCTGCGGGCGGCGGCTGGCTGACGGGCTCGCCGGGTTCGACTCGGGGTGGCTGCGGGCGGTTGTCCTGGTGGACCCGATACGTCGAGCCGGGGATCAGCGGCGTTGAGCCGTCGCTGACGCCCCAGGCGCGGTGAGCGTGAAACCCGTCCTCGGCATGGGCCAAGCCGGTGAGTAAGCAGGCGATTGCCCCGGCGAATAGCGTGTATTTCATAGGGCAAATCGTACCCGCCAGGCGCTTGGTCAACTAAAAACCCCGGCCTGCATGGCCGGGGCTTGTGAGGTGATTTGATGTGTCGATCGATCAGCCGGTCGACGCGCCGCCTTGGCCGAAGGTGATCTTGTCGGTGCCGAGGGCGTCGTGATCGCCGAACCCGCCGAGGCCGCCGGTGGCCGGGCCGTCGGTTGGCTTGCTCTTGGCCTCGCGCTTGGAGGCGGCGGCGTCCTGATCCGCGGTCCACTGGGCGCGCTTGAGCGACAGGCCGATCTTGCGGTCGTCGGTGTCGACGCGGAGGATCTTGACCTCGACCGTCTGGTCGGCCTGCACGACCTCCTGCGGGTTGTCGACCTTGTGGTCGGACAGCTCGGAGATGTGAAGCAGGCCCTCGAGGTCGTCCTCGAGCTCGACGAAGACGCCGAAGTTGGTGATCTTCGTGACCTTGCCCTCGACGATCATGCCGGGCTGGTAGTTGGCGGGGATCGCCTCGTGCCAGGGGTCCTCGGTCATCTGCTTGAGGCCCAGGGCGACGCGCTGCTTGTCGCGGTCGACCTCGAGGACGACGCACTTGACCTCTTCGCCCTTCTTGAGCATCTCGTTGGGGTGCGAGAGCTTGCGGGTCCACGAGAGGTCGGAGACGTGCAGCAGGCCGTCGAT
>JBCCZA010000257.1:0-3091 GCA_039188455.1 Planctomycetota bacterium | reverse complement strand
GGCATCGTCCACCCGTGCAAGGTCTACGGCGCGCTGTCCGTCGCCCGCCCGGTCCTCCTGCTCGGGCCCAAGGACTCACACGCCGGGGAGATCGTCGACCTCGGCGTCGGCTGGCAGGCCGACCACGGCGACGTCGACGGCGTCGTCGAGCTGCTGCGCCGGCTCAACCGCGACCGACCCGCCGAGCTCGCCGAGAAGGGCCAGGCCGCCAGCCGGCTCGCCGCCGGCCAGTTCGCCTCGCGAACGATGCGCGACCGCTTCGCCGACATCGTCGAGGGCACGCTCGCGAAACGCGCCTGACTCGCCCGGACGGTCCTCACCAACGCCAAACCTTGCCGCGGGCAAGAGTTGGACGCGATCCGCGCATCACGGCCGCCACGCGAGCCCCCGCGTCCGTGCCCGATGCCGCGAAAAACCCCGGCCCGCCGATTGACAACCCGCGCGAAGTTGGAATGATCACCGCCCGCCGCGGCGGCTTCCGCCCGGCAGAGGAGAGAACCCCCCATGATCCGCCCCATCCAATCCGCGCTCGTCGCCGCGCCCATCGCGCTCGCCCCGGCCGCCCTCACCCACGCCGACTCGCTGCTCGGCCAGCGCCTGATCGACGTCACCGTCAACGACAACCAAGGCCCGCCGTACAGCGCCTTCTTCCAGATCAGCGTCGGCGAAGGCGGCCTCTCGCTGTTCACCATCGAGCTCGACGAGACCACCTCGCCCGGCACGATCTACACCTTCGCGTCCGGAGCCGACGCGGTGAACTACCCCTTCATCGTCGACGCCCTCACCGACGGCATCACCGAGTCCCAGTTCCCCAACTTCCAGCTCCTTGAGTCCGGCGGCGCCTCCTTCCCCGTCGACATCAACGACACCGAGCAGGGCTTCTTCGGCCTGACCGACCCCGACTTCGCCGGCGAGACCATCTCGAAGATCGAGTTCGAGGTCTTCGACTACGAGACCGATCTCATCGCCGCCCCCGCCATCGGCAGCAACGGCAGCCCGGTCTACGAGATCAACTTCAGCGGCGCCATCCGCGTCTTCGGCCCCGGCGACGACAACGGCACCCCCACCGTCGTCCCCACGCCCACCGCCGCCGCCCTCGGCCTGATCGGCCTCGTCGCGGTCGTCCGTCGCCGGCGATCGCTCGGGTGACTCAACCCGTTGCCTTGTCGCAAGCGATCTTGGCGTAGTATGGAGACGTGACCTACACCGTCTCCGATGGTCAACTCGTGCTCCACCTCACCGAAGCGGAGGAAGGCGGCTTTACGGTCACCTCGCCGCTCGACCCCGCGTTGATCACGGAAGCCGACACGATCGCCGAAGCCTTCGACATGGCTCGGGATGCCATGCAAGCCCTGGCCGACTCGCGACGCGAACGGTTCGGGCACCGCGCCCCCGCCGCCGGGTAAGTCCATCACTTCTTGGTCGATTCGGGCACGTCGAGCTGCCTGCAGATCGCTCGCGCCGTGCCGGGCTTGATCTCGTTGTGACGAGGCACCGCCGCGTCTCGACCGTTCGCCAGATTGACCCACACGTCGTGTCGGCCGCCGTGGTGGTCGAACTCGCAGCCGTGAGCCTTGAGATGGCGTTCGAGGTCTCGACGTTTCATCCCGCCCACCGTAGTCACCCGGCCAAGTTTGCGCCACCGCGCCCGTGCGACGAGCTGCACAAAGTGTCGGTTTCCTACACTCTCGCGATGGACCACTTCCACTATCGCGACGGCCGACTGCTCTGCGACCACGTCCCCGTGGACGACCTCGCCGACCGCTTCGGCACGCCGCTGTACGTCTACTCCGCCGCCACCTTCCGCGACCACTACACCTCGGTCCGCGACGCCTTCGGCGAGCTCGACCCGCTCGTCTGCTACTCCATCAAGTCCTGCGGCAACATCCACCTGCTCCGCCTGCTGGCCGAGATGGGCAGCGGCATGGACGTCGTCTCCGGCGGCGAGCTGCACCGCGCCATGCAGGCCGGCGTCGACCCCGCCAAGATCGTCTACGCCGGCGTGGGCAAGACCGACGCCGAGATTCGCCAGGCCCTCGACGCCGGCATCGGCTGGTTCAACGTCGAGTCCGAGGCCGAGTTCGAGAACATCGCCCGCCTCGCCGCCGAGCTCGGCACCACCACCAACGCCGCCCTGCGCGTCAACCCCGACGTCGCCGACGCCCGCACCCACAACAAAACCACCACCGGCACCAAGGAAACCAAGTTCGGCGTCGACCTCGCCCGCGCCCGCCGCTTCTTCGACGCCTACGGCCACGACCCGCACGTCAGGCTCACCGCCATCCACCTGCACATCGGCTCGCCCATCTACTCCCCCGAGCCCTACGTCAACGCCATCAACGTCGGCCTCAACCTGATCGACGAGCTCCGCCACGCCGGCTTCACCATCGACACGCTCGACATCGGCGGCGGCTACGCGGCCGACTACGTCACCGGCAAGTCTCCCGCCTATCACACCTACGCCTCGGCCATCGTCCCGCTGCTCAAGGACAAGGGCCTGCGCGTCATCCTCGAGCCCGGCCGAACCATCGCCGGCAACGCCGGCATCCTCCTCACCGAGGTCCTCTACACCAAGGTCTCCGACTCGGCCGCCAAGACCTTCGCCATCGTCGACACCGGCATGCACCACCTGCTGCGCCCGTCGATGTACGACGCGTTCCACTTCGTCTGGCCGACCCGCGTCGCCGCCCAGCACGTCCCCCCGGCACGCACCGAGGCGCCCGACCTGCCGGGGCTGTCGCCCATGGACGTCGTCGGGCCCATCTGCGAGACCGGCGACTCGATCGCTAAGGCCCGGCCGCTGCCCCCCGTCGCCCGCGGCGACCGCATGGCGATCTTCACCGCCGGCGCCTACGGCATGGTCATGGCCTCGCACTACAACGCCCACCCGCTGCCCGCCGAGGTCCTCGCCGACGGCCACGACGCCCGCCTCATCCGCCGCCGCGAGACGTACGACGACCTGCTCGCCGCCGAGCTGGATGTCGAGCCGGCGACCGTTTGAGCGCACCATCGCGCACGACCTTTCGCAATCTTTCGTACGACACAAAGCAACTTGTCGTGTGGATCGGACGGTGAACTCTGACACGCATCC
>JBCCZA010000256.1:0-3135 GCA_039188455.1 Planctomycetota bacterium | reverse complement strand
TGCCGATCTGCTTGCGGTACTGGGTATCCCACTTGATGCGGGCGGTAGCGATCTTGGGGGCGTCGTCGCGGAGCTTCTCGAACGTCAGCTCCCACAGCGGCAGGGTCTGCAGCCGCTGGTTGCCCAAGACACCGATGTAGAACTCGCGGCCGGCGATGTACTGCTCGGCGATCGCGTCGGTCTGCACGGTCCGGTGCACGAAGGCGACGCGCTCGGCGAGCTGCTCGTCGTCGCGGACGATCGACGCCTGGCTGATGCCGATCGAGCCTTCTTCGGTCAGCGACTTGACGAGCAGCGGGAACGCGAGGCGCTTGGGCCGGCGGACCTGGTGGCCGAGCTGGAAGACGTGGAACCGCGGCACGGGGATGCGGTGGTACCGGCAGATCATCTTGCTGATCGCCTTGTTGTGCCCGAGCATCAGGCCGCGCGGGTTGCACCCGGTGTACGGCAGGCCGAGCATCTCGAGGTAGCTGGCGACGTGCGCGTCGAACACGCCGACGCCGGCGAACTCCTCGAGCAGGTTGAACGCGACGTGCGGCTTGAACTCCTCGACCGCCTTGTTGATCACGCCCAGGTCGGACCCCACGCCCAGCGGCCGGGCGTCGTGACCCATGTTGCGCAGCGTCGCGGTGACGTCGTACTCGGTCTTGACCGGGTCGAGCTCGGCGTCGGTCATCCCCTCCATCGAGTCGGGCGGGACGAGCGACTCGTGGACGAGGACCAGGATGCGCAGGTGCTTTTTCACGGAGCCGGTTTACCACGAAGGGCACGAAGGGCACGAAGAGTCAAGGTCGGTGGCATTACACCACAAAGCGTTTGATACCTTGTTTGATGAGCGGGACATTCCAATTGATGAGGTAACCCAGGCGAACGCGACCCGCTTTGAGATAGGTGATGAGTTGTGCTTCATGGATGGGATGGATGGACTCGACGGCTTTGTTCTCAACGATAATCGGGCCACCAGAAACCAGGAGGTCAACCCGCATATCACCTACAAGCTTGCCTTTGTATCGGACCGGCAACGGCGCCTGAGTCTGACAATCGATGCCGCGTAGCCTGAGTTCCTCGGCTAGTGCATTCTCGTAGATCGATTCGAGAAGCCCCGGGCCCAAGACCTGATGGACCTCAATCGCGGCACCAATGAGTATGTTGCCCAGCTGCTCGGTTCCTTCATCCAGGTTCATCGGCATCGCAAGCGCCCTTCGTGTTCTTCGTGGCCTTCGTGGTAAACCAGATCAGAGGGCGACGGGATAACCGCCCGAGTGGACGTAGCTCATCGACTGGGCGGTGAGCAGCGCGACGGCCTCGCGGGCCGCGGTCGATTCGGCAGACGTGAGTCGCAGGCCGAGGTGCTTGCATCGGTCGATCGCGTCGCCGATGACCTGATCGACCGTGTAAGGGTGTAAGTCGGTCCAATAAGCAACCGATTCGCCGAGAGAAGCGCGGTGTTTTCGGAAGAAGGACGCGGCTGTCGGCCGGTGGCGGTAGCGTGACTCGGCGGAGAAGAGCTTGAGCAGGTCGTCGTCGTAGATGACGGCGGCGGCGTCGGGGGCGTAGTGGGCCTTGCGGCGGGCGTAGTGCTCGCGAAGGGTGGTGCGGTTGCGCGAGAGCGGCTCGACGAACCGGCGGGTGCGCACGGCGGGCGGCTCGTCGGCGATCTCGTCGATCAGGTCGTCGACGTATTCGAGCTTCTTGAGCGCCGGCCAGTCGGCGTACTGCTGCCGCCACTTGGCCCGCGGCGTGAGCCAGACGGCGAACGTCTCGGCGAAGTCCTCGGCCGGGTGCGCCTGGGCGTACCAGAACGGCAGGTGCTGGACGAACTGCGTCGAGTTCGGCTTGGGCGTGTAGGCGTCGGGATAGCGCTTGGCGAACGAGCCGAAGAGCTGACGCCATCGCTTGCGCAGGTGCAGCCGGTAGGCCGAGTCGACGGCGTGGCCGGCCTCGTGGCGGAGGATGCGCATGCACTCGGCCTCGCTGCCGCCCTCGACGCGGAGCATCTGCCGCTGCTCGAGCCGCTGCAGGCGTGGGTGCGCGAGGTAAAACGGAACGGCGATGCCCGGCACGCCGTCCGGGCTGAACCACTCGGTCGACAGCCAGAAGTGAGGCTTAAACCGCCAGAGCCCGCGGCGGTCGAGCTGATCGAGCAGCTTGGCCAACCGGTCGGCGAGCGGCGACACGTCGAGCGCGATCGGCAGATCGCAGAACCGCAGGTCGAGCAGCTGGTCGTCGCTGAGGGTCGTCCATCGGCGGGGCGATCGCGGCACGTCGCCATGCTAAGGCGGACGCGGCCGGCGATCAGGCGGCGGGAGCCTCGGCGCCGATCGCTTCGCGCAGCCGCTTGGCGGTGTCGGGGTGGCCGAGCTCGCCCTTGCCGAAGCCGTGGCGGGCGCCGGCGTCGACGGCCGCCGACTGCGCGTCGGCGTAGTTGGACACGAGCATCGCCACCGGCGGGTCTTCGCGACCGAGGACGCGTTCGATCAGTCCGACGCCGTCGAGTGCGTCGAACGACCCGACGGGCACGCGGTTGACGAGGATCAGGCAGGCCGAGTCGGCCGAGGCGTGGAGGGTCTGGGCGTCGTTGACGGAGACGACCGGCAGGCCGTCGGCGTGGCGGCGGACGAAGCGGGTCAGCATGCCGGTGTCGGCGCGGCAGTGACCGACGAGGAGGACGCGTTGGATATCGCTCATGGCAGATGGTTGGCGGGGTGGCGGTGGATTGCAAGCCGGGCGTCAGACATGCAGCCAGGTCGCGGCGAGGTCGCCCTGATCGGACCAGGTGAATCGGGCCCGGCGGTGGCCGTCGTGGGCGAGATACAGCCAGTCGAGGCGGTCGATGACCGTGCGGATCACGGCGAAGTGGGCGCGGCCGGGCTTGGTCTCGTCGGCGTCGGGCACGCGACCACGGACGGCTTCCGGCAGGTTCGGGCTCGGGGCGTCGCTCGGCTCACCGGGCGGGTGTGGGGCGAGGTAGCAGCGGCGAGACGACAGCGCCGACGCCTGCCAGCGCTCGTCGGCCAGCGCGTCGTCGACGTGCACGGTGGTCTGGCCGAGGCACCGCAGCTGCAGCTTGGCCCCGGCGTCGTAGAAGCACCAGACCGCTCGCGGGTGATCGGCGAGTTGGGCCGCCTTGGGCGA
>JBCCZA010000255.1:0-3236 GCA_039188455.1 Planctomycetota bacterium | reverse complement strand
TTTTCGCGTGGCCGCATGCGGCCACGCCAACACCCGTCACCTCAACCCCCGCCCCACCGCCCACCTCAAACAACCCCGTCACCCGCCCCTGCTCGGCCCCGTCCCGCAGCATGCCCGACCCCGACCGCAGCCCCAGCAGCAGCTCGATCGCCCCCATCACCAGGGACTTGCCCGCCCCCGTCTGGCCCGTGAAGACGTTCAAGCCCGGCCCGAGCTCGACCGTCGCGTCCTCGATCACCGCCAGGTTCGAGATGTGCAGCTCTCGCAGCATGCCGACAGCATATCGATCAAAAACCTAACTCGCCTTGAGAATGTTTGGCCGATGATCGGTTTTCGCCGCCCCATAACCGCGGCGTCCCCCGCCAGCCGCCCCAGCCCGCACCCTTCGCCCGCGATCGCGGCGTCTCGACTCATCCCGCATCGGGCTTCCCACGATAAGTCCGGCACCGAGGCGTTCACTCCGACCACCCCCACAAGGCCCAGGGTCCCCATACATGTCGATCAAGCTCAAGCTCACGCTCGTCGCGGCCGTGCCGCTGCTGGTTATCGCGATCTCAGGCGGCGTCGGCGTCTGGCAGCTCCAGCGCCAGGCCAGCGAGATGTCGCGCCTTGAGGGGCTCGCCGACCTCGCGTCGCACATCAGCGTGCTGGTCCACGAGACGCAGAAAGAGCGAGGCCGGACCGCCGGCTACCTCGGCAGCAAGGGGAACAAGTTCGGCCCCGAGCTCGCCGATCAACGCAAGCTCACCGACGAACGCATCGCCTCGCTGCACGGCTTCCTCGCCGGCTTCGACCGCGACGCCCTCTCGCCCGCGTTCGTCAAGCACTTCGACGCCGCGCTGCAGGCGCTCAGCACGATCGAGGCCCACCGCTCGGCGGTCTCCGCGCAGTCGATCCCAACGCCCAAAGCCATCGGCTACTACACGAACATGAACGCGTCGTTCCTCGACGCGATCGGCGCGACCGTCGCCGCCTCCAGCGACGCCGAGCTTGCCCAGCAGATCGCCGCCTACACGGCGTTCCTCAAGAGCAAGGAGCGGGCCGGCATCGAGCGGGCCGTGCTCGCCAACACGTTCGCGGCCGATCGCTTCGGGCCGGGCATGTACCCCAAGTTCATCTCGCTCGTGACCGCCCAGGACAGATACTTGGACGTCTTCCGCAACCTCGCGACGCAGGACGCGATCGAGCGCTACGAGCAGGCCGCCGCGCACCCGTCGTTCGCCGAGGTCGAGGCCTATCGCCGGGTCGCCAGCGAGCACGCCGCCGAGGGCGGCTTCGGCACCGACGCCGGCGCCTGGTTCGGCACCATCACCGCCAAGATCAACGAGCTCAAGGGCGTCGACGACGCCTTGGGCGAGACGCTCAAGGCGGCCGCCCGCGACACCGCGGCGTCGGCGCGCTGGCTCATGTTCAAGATCATCGCGACCGTCCTGGCCGTGCTGGCGATCGTCGGCGCCGGTGCCTGGTGGACCTTCCGCTCGATCCACCGCCCGCTGAGCCGGCTGGTCGCGAGCATCAGCGAGATCGAACGCACGAGCGACCTCACGATCGCGATCGACGACAAGGCCAAGGACGAGCTCGGTCAACTGGCCTGCGCATTCAACGGGCTGATCACAACGCTGCGGCAGATCATCGGCGAGGTCCGCGCGTCCAGCGAACAGGTCGCCGCCGCCTCGACGCAGGTCTCCAGCACGTCGGACCACCTCACGCAGGGCATGGAGGAGCAGGCCGGCCAGGTCCGCGTGATCTCCGCGGCGATCGAGCAGATGTCGGCGAGCGTGCAGGAGGTCTCGCAGCAGGCCAACGAGGTCGCCGGCGAGGCCGGTCAGGCCGGCGAGGCGGCCAGCGACGGGCGCGAGGTCGTCGGCCAGACCGTCGAGGGCATGCGCGGCATCTCCGACTCGGTCCGCCAGACCGCCGAGGCCGTCGAGACCCTCGGCCAGCGCGGCGAGCAGATCGGCCAGATCGTCGGCGTCATCAATGACATCGCCGACCAGACGAACCTCCTGGCCCTGAACGCCGCGATCGAGGCCGCCCGCGCCGGGGAGCACGGCCGAGGCTTCGCCGTCGTCGCCGACGAGGTCCGCAAGCTCGCCGACCGCACCACTCAGGCCACCGGCGAGATCGGCGAGTCCATCGCCGCCATCCAGGGCGAGACCGGCCAGGCCGTCGAACGCATGACCGCCGGCCAGCAGTCCGTCGAGCACGGCGTCGAGACCGCCTCCCGCGCCGGTCAGAGCCTCGACCACATCGTCAGCGCCTCGGGCAGCGTCGCCGGCAAGATCCAATCGATCGCCGCCGCCGCCGATCAGCAGACCGCCGCAGCGATGGAGGTCGCCACGAGCGTCGAGCGGATCAACGGCGCCATCGAGGCCTCGATGCAGGGCACCCGCGAAGCCTCACAAGCCTCGCTGAGCCTCTCGCAAAAGGCCGAGGAACTCCGCGACCTGGTCGCGCGGTTCCGTACGGATTAAGCCTGGCTCGGCGTTGCCAAGATCGCACTCGCGGCACACCCGAGTCGCAGCTGTGCGCTAACACGTGCCTTTAGCATGGCTGCATGCTTGAGACGATTACCCACACACTGGCCGCCTCGCAGACCGAGGCGTGGTCGCAGACACAACGCGAAGCCCTGGTCGACGCGATGGTCTGGGTGATGTACGCCGACCACTTCTTGGCCGATGTCGAACGAGCGTCGATCGACGAGCACGCCGCCAAGGCCCGTTGGGCTGGCCCGATGCCGGTCAAGGACTACACCCTCAAGTCGGCGACCGCGTTGCGTCAGGCGCTGGGCGATCTTGCCGCGGAGAAGGCCTACGCCGAGTCGATCATCGATCGCCTCGGCGACAAGCCCGCTCGCGATTACACGCTCTTCGCCTGTGGCGAGGTCTCGCGCAGCGACGGCCGCACCGACATGGACGAGGCCCGCCTGCTTAGTCGTTTGCGAGAAGAGGCCGGTCGCCTCCGCTGAAACCCCTGCGTTGCTGCGTTACTCGAACCGGTCGGCCGCGGCGGTCGCGTTGAGCGACTCGGCGGGGCGGTCGATGGTCGGGCGCAGGAAGCGATGGGCCATCGTGGCCGGGGCGGGCGCGGCGGGGCTGATTGCGCGGCCGTCGCGGACGTGGCTGTAGGACGGGGCCACGGCGGTGACGGGCTCGCGCTCGGCGGCGCAGCCGACGCAGGCCAGGACGGCCAGGGCGAGGGCCGCGGCGGCGGCGAGGACGACGGTGCGGTCGATC
>JBCCZA010000254.1:0-3335 GCA_039188455.1 Planctomycetota bacterium | reverse complement strand
TCGCGGGGGGGATCGCGGATCGGGATGCGGCGCTGCTGCAGAGCCTGCCGGAGGTGGGCAAGCGGCTGGCGGAGACGATCGTGGTGACGCTGAAGGACAAGGTGGACGGGTTTGCGGCGGGAGTGACTGGTGAGGGGGGATCCGACCGGTCGCTTGGCTCCCAGTCGGCTTGGGGGGAGGGCGAGGGGGGTGACGGGGTTGAGGTGCGGGGTGGGTCGGTGGCGCGAGAGGCGATCGCGGCGTTGGTGGCGTTGGGCGAGCCGCGGGTGGCGGCGGCGCAGTGGGTGGACCGGGTGATGAGCGATAACGATCCGCCGGGGGACGTGGCGGGGGTGCTGCAGGGGGTGTACCGCGTTCGCTCGGGGGGATAAGCTGAGGCTGCCGATAGAGATGCGGGGCTTGCCGGCGTGGCGGGCCGACGCAGAATGCCGGGGACGGAACCGACACCATGACGCTGACGGACTGGCGTGAACGGCACGGCGAGGCCTTCGAGGGGACCAAGGCTCTGGTCACCGGCGGGGCCGGGTTTATCGGTTCGCACCTGACGGACGCGCTGCTGACGCTCGGGGCCGACGTGGTGGTCATCGATGACCTCTCGGGCGGGGACCTGGACAACCTGGCCGCGGCGCAGGCGTCGGCCGGGCCTCGGCTGCGGGTGATCGAGGCGAGCGTCACCGACGAGGCGGCGATCGACGACGCGGTCCGCGGCTGCCGGTACGTCTTCCATCAGGCGGCGCTGGGCTCGGTGCCTCGGTCGATCGAGATGCCCGAGGCGTTCTTCGAGGCCAACGTGGTTGGCACTTTCCGCGTGCTGCGCGCGGCGCGGCGGGCGGGGGTCGAGCGGGTGATGTTCGCGGCGTCGAGCTCGGCGTACGGCGACTCGGAGGTGCTGCCCAAGATCGAGACGATGCCGGTGCGGGCCAAGAGCCCCTACGCGGCGACCAAGGCGGCGGGCGAGGCGATGCTGATGGCGTGGGCCGACTCGATGGGCCTGGACACGGCAAGCCTGCGGTACTTCAACATCTTCGGCCCACGCCAGAACGCCAACTCGGCCTACGCCGCGGTGATCGCCGCGTTCGCCAAGGCGCTGCTGTCTGGCAAGCGGCCGGTGATCTTCGGCGACGGCTCGCAGTCGCGCGACTTCACCTTCGTCGACAACGCGGTGCACGCCAACCTGCTGGCCGCCCGGGCCGAGGGCAAGATCGGCGGCAAGGTGCTGAACGTGGCGTGCGGCCAGCGGATCGACGTCAACGAGCTGGCCGAGCGGATGGCCGGCAACCTCGGCCGGGCCGAGCTGACTGCCGAGCATCACGCCCCGCGGCCGGGCGACGTGATGCACTCGCTGGCCGACCTGACGGCGATTCGCGAGGCGATCGGCTACGAGCCGGTGGTCCCGTTCGCCGACGGCCTGGCCGCGACCGTGGCGTGGTACGCCGAGACGACCGCGGCGGCCGCCTGATCGACGGCCGAACCGATTGCCCCGCCCGATGCCGGACCCCTTGGCCAGCCGATGACCCAGACCCCCTCCGCCGAGCTGCTGCCCCCCGGCTTCGAGCCGCCGTCGAACACGCAGTTCAACGTGTTCCTCGAGAACCGCGTCGGCAAGATGCTCGACCTGATCGACGCGTTCGCCGGCCAGCCGGTCGTCATGGCCGGGTACTCGGTCGTCGACTCGAACGACCACGCCGTCGTGCGCGTTGTCACCAGCAACGCCGTGCTCGCGACCCGGCTGCTCAAGCGTCACGGCCTGGCGTTCTCCGACGTGCGTGTGCTGATCGTCGAGCTCGACGCCGAGCACACGCTGCGCGACCTGTGCTACACGCTGCTGCGGGCCGAGCTGTCGATCCACTACGTCTACCCGCTGCTGGTTCGCCCGCGTGGGCTGCCGGCCGTGGTGCTGCACACCGACGATCGCACCTTCGCCGAGCAGCTGCTGCGGCGCAAGCTGTTCACGCTGCTGGGCGAGAACGATCTGGGCGAGAACGCCTCGCGGTCCGACCCGGCCGAGCGCACCGAGCCGGAGGACTACCCGGGGATCCCGTCGCCGTCGATCGGGGATGACGACGGCGGCACGCTGCTGAGCGATGACGACGACGACCCGCTGGGCGACTACGAGTTCCCGCCGCTGGACGACGGGGACGACGACCCCGAGCCGGGCGGCCCACGCGACAACTGACGCTCAATGTGAGATGGGCCGTGATGGCTACGCGGAGGCCGGCGCGTTCTTGCGTTGCGGCTTGGCGTCGTGGACCGACGGCGCGGCCTCGCCCCGCAGCTCGGCCAGCCGGTCCATGTAGCGAGCGAGCGTGCCGACGACGGTGGCGTGCGACCAGGTCAGGGGCGAGACCGACATCGGGTCGTTGTTGAGCGGGTTGACCTGCTCGGCCAGCACGCCCGAGAGCAGCGCGCGGTCGGCGACCCAGTCGAGGATCTCGGCGGCGGGGGCGAGCTCGTCGGCCGAAATCGCGCGGGCGATGTGCCACTCGGCCAGCCAGAGCGTGCAGATGAACCAGGGGTTGCCGGGGACGTTGTCGTCGTCGCCGACGACTTGGTGGTAGTAGTCGTCGGTGTAGCGGGCGACGCCGCCGACCTTGGTCTTGACGCGCAGCTCGGCGTCGACGGCGCGCATGGTGGCGTCGACGCGGGGGTTGTCGACCGGCAGCATGCCCAGGGCGAAGATGGCGTACATCGATGCATCGATCACCTCGTCGTTGACGAGCTTGTCGGCGGCGTCGGACCGCGGGCCGCTGCGCTGAGCGGGCGTCGCGGCGCGGGTCGGGCTGAGGCTGGCGAAGATCGAGGCCTGGTCGTCGATGGGCTCTCGGCCCTGGCGGACGTCCTCGACGAGCCGGGCGATGCGCTCGGCGTCGGCGAACTCGACGCGGCGGACGTAGCGCTTGAGCTTGTTGCACCACATGCATCGGTTGAAGGCGTCGCGGGTCTCGCGGGCGGCCCGGCCGTAGCGTTGGGCCAGGCGGTCGTCGCCGAAGGCCCGGGCGAACTGCTCGCCGGCCTGAAGCCCCGCGTAGACCGACGCGACGGTGAACGCGTGCACGCCGAAGCGTTCTTCCCACAGGTCGTACGACGGCAGTGGCAGGCGCGTCGCGGGGTCTCGGAAGCGGTAGAGGAAGTCGGCCGCGGGGCGGATCAGCTTGGTGTACAGCGGGCGGATGAACTCGATGTCGCGGTACCGCTCGAAGTGGCGCCACATGGCCCAGAGGATCAGGGCGGTCTCGTCCTCCTGGATCGGCAGCGAGGGGTGGCCGTTGGCGATCCACGGGTGCCACGACGACGCGAGCGTGCCGTCGGGGTTGTACTTGTGCAGGAAGTACCCG
>JBCCZA010000253.1:0-3384 GCA_039188455.1 Planctomycetota bacterium | reverse complement strand
GTCAACTATCAGCTGCACGAGCCGGGCAACCGCTGGGAGAAGCGCGGCTCGATCACCGCCAACGTCGGCGTCATCGAGGCCAACGCGCCCGACGCCGACGACTTCACCTACTTCAACACCGTGAGCAACGTCTTCCCCGAAGACATGGAACTGGGCATCATCGACGAGCAGGACTCGGCGATCGAGCTGGGCTTGCTGACGCTCTTCTCGCGCGACGCCGCCGGCCTGTTCTACGACCACACCGTGGAACGCAAGAAGTGACGCGTCCGCGGCGTGCCAGCAGAGCGTGGGGCTGGGCGGCGTCGGCCGCGGTGGGCGTGCTGGGCATCGCCGCCGTGGCGATGCAGTCGGGCTGCGAGGGCGTCGCCGCCGCCGCGGTCCTCTTCCGCGACACGGATGTCAAGGCCGTCTACACGCTGCCCGACCGATCGATGGCCGTGCTGGTCGACGACCCCAAGAACCAGCTCCGCGACGTCAACGGCCCCGGCCGCGTGATGGCCAACATCACCTATCACCTCCACCAGAACCGCAAGAGAGCCGGGCTGTCCGAGTCGACCGAGATCTTCGGCGTCTCCGATATCCGCGTCCTGCAACGCGAGGTCGGCAGCGAGGCCTTCGCCGAGATGCCGATCGACGAGATCGGCCGACGCCTCGGCGCCGACATGGTGCTCTACGCCGAGGTCCTCTCCGCCGGGGCCCGCGTTGCGGGCGGCCTCTACCGACCCAACGCCGTCGTTGACGTCAAGCTCATCAACTCGGCCGACGGCAGCCGCATCTGGCCCAACCCCGGCAACGACCTCAGCGGGCCCGGGCCGGGCTACGTGGTGACCGTCGAAGAGGAGCACGAGGCCTCGGCCATCTCCAACCGCAGCGTCGAATACGAAATGATGCGTCGCCTGGCCGAGGAGATCGGCAAGGAGATCGCACAGCTCTTCTACAAGCACCGCGGCAAGGAGCCGGGGGACATGCTGCCGGGCTGAGCGCGACGCGTCGGCCCACGGAGACCCCGCGTGACGCGTTGGCACCTGATCGATCAAGCCGGCGAACCCGCGCTGGCCCTGCGCGCAGCGGCGGCCGAGCGTGAACCGACATTGGTCGTCGGCGATCGCCGCCTCGGGGCCTTGGCAGAGGCTGCCGGGGTCGGGCGCGGCGAGTACCTGTCCGCGCCGCTTGGGCGGACCGGGATGGCCGGCCCGGCGATCCGGCGCACGCTGCGCCGCGTGGGCGCCTCGGCCTGCGTCGCCTGGTCCGACTCCGCCGCACGCGTCGCTCGACGGTTCACTCGCATCAACACCGAGACCCGTTCCGCCAGCGAGGCAACGCCGGCCTGGCGGGTGCACGACGAGCCCGACCGCGAGCAACGCCGCGCCGAGAGGCGCGACGCATGGGGCGTCGACGACAACACGGCCTGCGTCCTCGCGGTCGGCGGCGACGCCGTGTCGGGCGATGCCTACGACGCGGCGATGGCCGTCGGGCTGGCGCGCGAAGCGCGGCTGGCGACCGGCAAGGGCGAGCTGCGGCTGGTGGTGCGTCCTTCCCAGTCGGGACGGGTGCACGCGTGGTCGCTGTGGCGCGATTTCGGGCTCGGTCGCCTGCTGATCGCCGAGCCGCGGGCCGCCGAGCCTTGGGCGATCCTGCCGGCCGTCGACGCCGTGCTCGACCTCGGGCCTGAGCCCACGCCCTGGCGTCGTTGGATCGACGACCTCGGCCTGCCTCGCGTCGGCCCGGTGTCGCTGCCCTCACGCTACGGCCCGGTCGTCGACGTCCGTCGTGCCGCCGGCGGCCTCGCCGACGCGCTCACTCAGCTCAGTCGGTGAAGAACCCGATCGCGATCAGCACCGCGATCACCCCCGCCGCCGCCACCCGGTAGTACCCGAAGATCGCGATCCCGTGCGACTTGAGGTACCCCACCATCCACCTCACGGCCAGCACCGCCGACGCCCACGCCGCCACCGAACCCAGGATCATCGGCCACCACCCGTACGCCTCGACCATCACCGGCCCGGCGTCGATCGCCTTGTACGCCGTCGCCGCCAGCAGCGTCACCACCCCCAGCAGGAAGCTGAACTCCACCGCCGCCGCCAGGCTCAGCCCCACCAGCACGCCCCCCACGATCGTCATCAGCGACCGGCTCGTCCCCGGCCACATCGCCACGCATTGCAGGATCCCGATCCCCAGCGCCATCATCACCGTCATCCCCTCGAGCGACCGGCCGGCGTCCGCCTTCTCCCCGCCCCCCTCACGCTTCGCCTTCGCCCGCTTCCACCGATCCACGACGATGATCGCGACGCCCCCGACGAACAACGCCACCGCCACCATCGTCGGGTTGAACAGCCGCGCCTCGATCGCGTCGTCCAGCAGCGGCCCCAACGCCGCGGCCGGCAGGAACGCCACCAGCAGGTGCAGCCCCAGCCGAAATCCGTCCGCGTCTCCGGGCCCGACCCCGACCTTGCCGACCCACCCCACCGCCGCCTGACGCACCCGCTTCCAATACAGCCCCAGCACGGCCACGATCGCCCCGGCCTGGATGCAGATCGCAAACGCATCCGCCGCCTGCCCCTCCAGCCCTAACGCCCGCTGAGTCACGATCAGGTGGCCCGTCGAGCTGACCGGCAGGTACTCGGTCAGCCCTTCAACGATGCCCAGGATGATCGCTTCCCACCAAGTCATGGCCGGGAGTCTATCGGCACACCGAAGCCCCGCCATTGACGCGGGTTAAGGCTCAGCAGGACGCGAGCAAGGGCTCAGCAGCCCCAACGCACGCCTGCTCCCGACGCTCGATCGCCCGAATGGCATACCTCACAGGAATAGGTATGGCGGCTCGGCGACACGACGGGCCTGGATCCGCATCCGCGCTGTCCGTTGGGTTTTCGGGTGATGGCGGGCGCGATCACGCCCGAGGCAAAGGCCCTCTTCAACGCTGAAACGGGGTCGACAACGGTCACGCCTCCACCCTATCATCCGTCAATCCGCATATACGGATGAATAACTCGCCGCGACGACTCGATTAAACACTCACGGCACCCAACGACCGATCTACCAAAGCCATGAGCCAATTCGTCGACACCCTCAAGCAACGCGTCCTCTTCCTCGACGGCGCGATGGGCACCTCGATTCACTCGATCGAGGACCTCGACCTCGAGCGCGACTACCTCGGCCGGGAGAACTGCACCGAGGTGCTGCTGCTCACCCGCCCGGAGGTCATCCAGGGGATCCACGAGTCGTTCCTCGAAGCCGGCGCCGACGCGGTCGAGACCGACAGCTTCAACGCCTCCGTGCACACGATGGAGGACCAGGACCTGCAGGACCGCGTGCACGAGCTCAACGTCCTCGCCGCCCAGACCGCTCGCAAGGCCTGCGACAAGTACGAGCAGAAGGACGGCC
>JBCCZA010000252.1:0-3385 GCA_039188455.1 Planctomycetota bacterium | reverse complement strand
TGAGCGGCCGCGAGCTGTCCGGCGCGGGGCAGGCCCATGCCGACGCGTCGGCCGGCGGGCTTGTTGGAGAAGAAGGGGTCGAGCGCGTGGTCGAGCGTGTGCCCGTCCATGCCGTCGCCGTCGTCGATGACCTTGACCAGCAGGTTGTCGCGGCCGGGCTCGACCACGGCGGAGACGGTGATCGCCTTCTGCGGGTTGGCCTGGACGGCGTTGTGGATCAGCTCGGTGATGGCGTCGCGGAGCATCTGCGGGTCGAGGAAGAAGGCGGTCTCGCTGTCCTTGACGTGCAGGTAGATCGGGGTGGTCTGGTCGCGGGCGTGGAGGGTGTCGCGGGTGTGCTTGACGACCTCGTCGAGCAGGCCGAGCAGGTTGACGGGCTCGCGGTCGGCGCGGGGCGGGTCGGCGAACATGCGCAGGCAGGTGATGAGGTCCGAGAGGCGGTGGGCCTCGCGGGCGACGGACTCGGCGGCGGCCTGGTGCTTGGTGCCGGGGGTGAGCTCGTGGGCGAGCAGCTGTGAGCGGCCGGAGATGATGGCCAGCGGGTTGTTCATCTCGTGCGCGGCGCCGGCGGCCATCTCGCCGAGGCGCGCAAGGGACTCGGTGTGCAGCAGGCGGTCCTGGGCCTCGGCGAGCGCGGCGTTGGCGTCGGCGAGTTCTTCGCCCAGGCGGCGGGCGCCCTCGTGTCGGTCGGCGGCGGCGAGCGCCGCGCCCCACGTCTGCGTGACGGGGGTGAGCTGCTGGGCGGTCGGGGTGGTCGGCCGGTCGTGCAGCAGCAGGCCCACGGTGCCGAAGCCGGCGGAGAGCGGCATGAGGCGGACCTGTCGCAGGTCGTCGGCGGCGACGAGGAAGTCGGCGACCCAGGGCAGCAGGCCCATGAGGTCGAGCGAGACGGCGCCCGAGGCATCGAGCTGCTCGATGCGCGGCGCGTGGGGCGGGGCCTCGGCGACCTGGGCGTGCAGCGGGTTGCCGTCGTGGTCGTACTGGGCGATGAGCCAGGTGTCGCGGCCCTGGTGGTTGGTTCCGCCGGGGTGGAGCAGGCAGGTGAAGCCGGGGCCCAGGAGGTGGATCGCGGACGTGGCGATGGCGTCGAGGACGTCCTGCGTCGAGCGGTCGGGCTGGTTGGCGGCGTGGAAGGCGGCGATGGCGTCGAGGACGCGAGCCTGCACGGCGGTCGTGCGGGAGCGCAGGTCCAGGGCGTGGTTCATGCGGCCGAGCGCGACGTTGGCGCGCTGGATCGACTGCAGGAACAGGTCCTTGCTGGGCGCGTCGCCGAGGCCCAGGGCCTTGCTGCGGTTCTCGACGGCGTCGTGCAGGCCGGCGACGGCGGCGTCGAGGGCGCTGGGCGAGAGGTCGAGCTTGCGAGCGAGCTTCTCGGCGTCGTGGCGGATGAGGTGGTTGCCGGAGTAGCCGAGGTGCTGGGCGCGGACGATCTGGTCGGCGAGCTGAGTGAGCCCGACCAGCCGGCGGTGCGGGAGGTTGGGCAGCGTGTCGTACGGGGCGCCGTGCAGCCAGCAGGTGTCCTGCATGGCGTGGGGCAGCCCCCAGTGCTCGGCGACGCGCTTGCCGGCGGCGTGGTGGTCGATGCCGATGACGCGCTTCTCGAACTCGGCGATGTTGGCCTGGTTGAGGTCGGTGAGCTCGACGACCTTGGCGTAGGACTTGGGCAGGACGTGATCGAGGGCGAGCTTGCCCATGTCGTGCAGCAGGCCGCAGACGAACGCTTCGTCGGCGTTGAGGTCCGGCTCGCGGGCTTGCTTGGCGATGAGTTCGGCGAGGCAGGCGACCGCGAGCGCGTGAGTCCACACGGCGGCGCGGTCGAGGCGGCGGGCGTCGTCGTCGAACGGCTCGGCCTGGGGATGGGTGCGCCGGTCGGCGGCGCGTCGGCCGGGGCCCTTGCGGCGCTCGGGGCGGAACAGCTCGTAGACCTGCACGCTGAGCACGGCGTTGCGGATCGCGGAGAAGCCCAGCAGCACGACGGCGCGTTCGACGGTGAGCACGTCCTGGCGGACGCCGCGGTCGGCCGTCTTGCACAGCGCGAGCACCTTGGCCGTCAGCGCGGGGTCGGCCTCGACGAGTTGGACGACCTGCTTGGCGGTCGATTCCTCGTCGGCCGTCAGCTGCAGCAGCCGCGTGGCGACCGCGGGCAGCGTGGGCAGCGCGTCGATCTGACGGAGGATCAACTCGACGCGTCGGGGCTTGGTCAGTTCGGTCGGCATGGGCGACAAGGCGGCGGCAAGGCCTGCGTGCAAAACGACAGCGAACGCGGGCGATCCTTCGCCGAGTCGGGCCGATCCTTGGGGGGCGTCGTTGGGTCAGGCGTCGAGCAGGGACTCGATCCGCTTGACCAGGTGGTCGACGTTAAAGGGCTTCTTGATGAACTCGTCGGCGCCGCAGCGCAGCAGGTCGTCGACCTCTTCGCGGTTCACGACGCCGGAGACGACGATGATGCGCGTGCTATTGAGCTCGCCGTTCTGCCGGATCGTCTCGCAGACCTTGTTGCCGTTGATGTCGGGCAGCATGTAGTCCAGGACGATGAGGTGAGGGCGGAACTGCTCGGTGACGATGCCCGCGTCGTAGCCGGTGGCGGCGGTGCGGACCTCGTAGCGGTCGTCGTCGGCGAGGATGTCGCGGAACAGCTCGAGGATCTGGGGGTCGTCGTCGACGACGAGGATGCGGGACTTGCCGCCCTCGAGGTTCTCGACGGGGATGCCGTTGTCGCGCATGAACTTGATGAGCTCATCGCGGGGGATGCGTCGGAAGCGCGAGCCGGGGACGCGGAAGCCGCCGAGGCGGCCGGCGTCGAAGCAGCGGATGATGGTTTGCTGGGAGACCTTGCACACTTCTGCGGCCTCGCCGGTGGTGAACACCTGCTTGGCGTGCAGATCCACGGTGGCGCTCCCGTTGGCGTTGTTGCTGGCTGAGGGGTCCTGGCCGTTGTCCGACATGGCCTATCTCCGGATGGGTTCCAAGGCGGTCGCCTCACGCGGCCGACCGCCCGGGATGACATCGGGGCGTCGGGGGCGAGACTTGGGGAGATGGGCAAGCGCTGCCGGTGTTGCCGGTGGGGCGGGGTAAGTCGTGCGGGTTGTAGGGGGAGGGAAGGAGCCGCGAGCGGGTGCTTCACGCTGCATTTATCTGCGACGCTATGCGTCGCTGAAGGCAAGTCAGCGGGTCCCGTGATTCCTTCAGCGACGCGTAGCGTCGCAGCTAAGTAAGGGCGATCCCGCCGTTAGTGGCCTGTCGGTGCGACCGTGTCCACCGGCCCTTGCTCGAAGAAGATCGACAGAATCGCCGCAGCGGCCAGCGCGTCGCGGCGGGCTTTTTTCTGCTCGTGCGTCAGGCCGGTGAGCGACATCTGCCCGTCGGCGACCTCGCTGGTCAGCCG
>JBCCZA010000251.1:0-3404 GCA_039188455.1 Planctomycetota bacterium | reverse complement strand
GGGCGTGCAAACACCGATCGGCGAGAACAACACCCTCAACGCGACCGGCCTTGACGTCACCGCTGACGGTCGAGGCTTCTTGTTGCCGTTCGACGACGATTTCAACACGCAGCAGCTGCACGGCCTCGACCTCGAGACCGGGTCCGCGACACCGATCGGCAGCCCGACCGCCGTTGGGGACGCGATTGACGCGGCGGCTGGCGATCCTCCGGGAACGAGCGCGCCCTTCGTCATCGGACTGAGCTCGATCGGCGACACCATCTACGGCGTCGACCTAGACACAAACTCGCTGATCGCGATCGACTCCGAACAGGGTTCGGTCTCGGTCGTCGGCGATATCGGCGCCGTGGGCTCCGTCGGAGGCGGTGTCTATAGCGGCTTTGCGGCAATGACCGGGGTCGATGAGGACGCCGACGGCGAGTTCGACGCGCTCTTCGGGAACGTCAATTTCTTCGATGACGACGGCGACCCGGACACCCGGACCGTCCGCCTCGGCGGCGTGGCGCGCTACGATCTCGACGACGGCACGTGGTCGCTGGTCGGCACGAACCCCGGCGTGATCTTCTTCGGCTTCGCGTCGAACCCGGCCCCGTAGCAGGAGTGGGTACCCAACGGCGAACTCAATCTCGAGGCACTCGTCGGGCCTCAATTCTTGTGCGGCCTGCCTCTCGAGGACGATGGCCGACGCGATTCGGCCGTCGATCGGCGCACTCGGCGATCGCTTCGACGATGTCTTGTCCGGGCGCTTCAAGGCGAGCGACGCCGACTCGTGCCCGCACCGATAGCGGTATCGAGAGGGCGCGTATTCGAGTCCTCGGATGGCGTCTCGAGAGTGGTCAGTAGGTCTCGTGCCGCTTCTTGGTCGTGCATCTTTCGATAGACACAATTCGACTTGCACGAGCAATCGCCTTGCAAGTAGAAGATCGGTGCAAGCGCTGGGGAGAAGAATGACCATGTCTAGAGGAAGCTACGGCCACGGTGTTCGAAGCGGTTCGGTCTCGGCCCGCAGGGTTTTGAGGGTCGTTGCGCCGCTCCTGGTCGGAGCGATGGCGCTGCACGCCTACGGCTGCAAGTCCGGAACGTCGGAATCATCGGACAGCGGCCAGTCGGACAGCGGCCAGTCGGACAGCGGCCAGTCGGACAGTGGCAAGATCGCGATTGTCGCTGCCGAGAATGAGTATGGCGACGTCGCGTCGCAGATTGGCGGGGATTTCGTCACGGTGACTTCGATTGAATCGAACCCCAATACCGATCCGCATACCTACGAGGTCAGTCCTCAAGCGGCCACTGACGTTCGCAACGCTCACATCGTCATCCAGAATGGGGTCGGCTACGACGACTGGGTGCAGAAGATCGAAGCGGCCGCGCCGAACCCGGAACGCAAGAACTTGAATGCCCAAAAGTTGCTGGACCTGCCAGACAGCACGCCCAATCCGCACCTTTGGTACAAACCAGCCACGATGCCTGCCGTGGTATCCGCGTTGGTTGAAGAGCTCTCGAGGCTTCAACCCAAGAACGCTGAATACTTCAAGGCGAATGAGAAGAAGTTCATCGATTCGCTGCAGCCATGGTTGAAGGCCATCGAGTCGTTCAAGAGTCAGCACAGCGGATCTCCCGTTGCGACGACGGAACCTGTGGCGGACTACCTCCTCCAGGCGATGGGGATCTCCAACGAAACGCCCTGGAATCTCCAAGCGGCCATCATGAATGGCACCGATCCGACCCCCCAGGACGTCAGCTTCCAAAACGCGCTGTTCTCCAAGAAGAAGGTCAAGGCTTTCGTGTACAACCAGCAGGTCACCGACCAGCTGACCGACTCGTTCAAGAAGAGCTCGAAGGAGAACGAGATACCGATCGTCGGCGTGTACGAGACCATGCCGGTTCCCGGCTTCACCTATCAGAGTTGGATGATGGCTGAGACCGAGGCCCTTCAGAAGGCGATCGTGTCGGGGATCTCGAAAGAGTCTTTGTGATGTCGACTTCAGAGCGCACCTCTTCGGGGGGCTCTGATGTCTTGGTCGTCGAGGATCTCAGCGTGGTGCTCGGGGGTCGCACGGTCCTCGACGGGGTGGGTTTCAGCGCGGCTGCGGGCAGTTTCACGGGCCTGATCGGCTCCAACGGGACCGGCAAGACCACACTCCTGAAAACGATTCTCGGCATCGTGCAGCCGACTTCCGGGAGAGTCTTGATCGACGGCGGCGCGGGTTCGAGACAACGCCCGCTCGTCGGATACGTGCCGCAAAAGATTGAGTTGGAGCCCGATGCGCCGCTCCGGGCTCGGGATCTCGTCGGGCTCGGTCTCGATGGCAACCGCTTGGGTATTCCGTGGCCAAGCGCGAACCGGCGGCGATTGATCGACGCGATGATTGATGCCGTGAACGCCAACGGCTTCGCCGATCGACGGGTCGGCCTACTCTCCGGAGGGGAACAGCAGCGGGTGATGATCGCCCATGCGCTCATCAGCCGTCCGCGCCTGCTCCTACTCGACGAGCCACTCGCCAATCTCGACATCACGAACAGTCACGAGGTGGTCAAGCTGCTGAGCCACATCGCCACCGATCAGAACATCGCCATCGTGCTCACCGCACACGACATGAATCCCCTGCTTCAGGCGATGGACCGCATCGTCTATCTTGCCGGAGGCCGTGCCGCTAGCGGTACGACGGCCGAGGTCGTGAGAAGCGAAACTCTGAGCGACCTCTACGGCCATCCCGTGGAGGTAGTCCACGCGGGCGGCAGGGTGTTGGTGGTCGCCGGCGAGTGTGCTGACGACGAGAATCCTCCCACTTCGCCCCCGCGCGATGAGCCGGGCGTCGTGTGACATGGATGGCTCGACGCAGGCTCTGACAGGGTTCCTCTCCAATCAACCCGTTCAGACGGCTCTCGCCGTCAGCGCGATCACGGCCCTCGTTTCAGCGGCGGTCGGAGTATTCGCCGTCATTCGCGGTCAATCCTTCGCCGGTCACGCGTTCTCGGGCATCGGTGCAGCGGGCGGCTCCGGGGCCGTGCTAGTCGGAGTGCAACCGCTCGTTGGATTCGTGACCATCAACGTGGCGGCGGCCGGCGCGATGGAGATGATCGGCCTTCGCGGAGCCCGCGGTCGGAACCTCGCCACGGGTATCGTGCTCGGCGTCGCTCTCGGGCTTTCTGCTCTCTTCTTGGCCCTCGATACCGCCTATACGAGCCGATCGGGGACAACCGTCAGCATTCTTTTCGGGTCGCTCTTCACTGTGCAGCCGAGTTTGCTCCCCACCGTGGCCGTGATTGGCGTGATCGTCGCGGGTCTCATCGCGGCGCTCTACCGGCCGCTTCTGCTTACCAGCGTCAGTCGTGACCTGGCGGCAGTGCGGGGTGTGCCGATTCGCCTGGTCGGGATCGGGTACGTGGTCGCGCTCGCGCTCGCC
>JBCCZA010000250.1:0-3484 GCA_039188455.1 Planctomycetota bacterium | reverse complement strand
GAGGGCGCCGACCCCATCCTCGACGTCGACGACCTGCACCGCTGGCACGACGCCGGCCTGCGCACCCTGTGCCTCGCCCACTTCGGCCGATCGCATCAAGCCCACGGCACCCCCTCCACGGACCCGACCAACACGCACGACATCGACGGCCCGTTGACCGACCTTGGCCGCGATCTCATCGCCGAGATGCACCGCCTCGGCATGCCGCTCGACCTCACACACCTCAGCGACCGCTCTTTCACCGAGGCCATCGACCGCTTCCCCGGCCGCGTCTACGCCTCGCACTCGGCCTGCCGCGCGATCGTCGGCAACAACGAGCACGTCCATCCCCAACGCAACCTCACCGACGATCAGCTCCGCGCGATCCTCGACCGCGACGGCGTCGTCGGCCTGCCGCTGTTCAACGCCTTCCTCCAGCCCGGCTACACCGAAACCAGCGGTCCCGCCGACTGCCCGGTTGCCCGCGTCGCCGAGCACGCCCGCCACATCTGCGACCTCGCCGGCGACACCGACCACGTCGCCATCGGCTCGGACCTCGACGGCGGCTTCGGCCGAGAACACACGCCCGACACCATCGACTCGATCGCCGACCTGCCCCGCCTGGCCGAGACGCTTCAGGCGGCGGGCTTCACGGCCGATGACGCTCAGGGCATCCTGGGCCGGAATTGGCTGCGCTTCTGGCGCCAATGCCTGCCCTGAGCCGCCGATCGCGCCCGATAAGGCCGCGCGGCCGACCACCCTCGCAGGTACCATCAGGGATTGCACGGAGCAGCCCATGCCGGATAGGACGTTCACGCACAAGCTCGTCAGCCCCGCCGATCTCGTGCCCAGCCGCGACGGCCTGGAGGTCATCGGCGTCTTCAACCCCGGCGTCGCCGAGCTCAACGGCGAGACCGTCATCGTCGGCCGTGTCGTCGAACGCCCGACCGACACCCAGCCCGGCTACGTCGCCTCGCCCAGGCTCGACGAGCACGGCACCCTGCTGATCGACGAGCTGCCCGAGGCTCAATACGACCTCTCCGACCGCCGCACCGTCACGCACCGCGTCGACGGCTCGCGCCGGCTGCGGTTCATCTCGCACTTCCGCGTGTTCCGCTCGGCCGACGGCAAGTCGATCGACGACCCGGCCAACGCCGTGGTGGTCCTGCCCGAAGGGCCATACGAGACGTACGGCATCGAGGACCCGCGCGTCACGCAGATCGGCGACCTGTTCTACATCACCTACGTCGCCGTCTCCCCGCGCGGCGTGTGCACCTGCTTGATGTCGACGACCGACTTTGTCACGTTCCACCGCCACGGCATCGTCCTGCCGCCGGACAACAAGGACGTCGTGCTGTTCCCCGAGAAGCTGCTCGGCGATTACGTGGCGATCCACCGGCCGATGCCGATGATCAAGTTCGCCGAGCCGGCGATGTGGCTCGCGCGTTCGCAGAACCTCATGCAATGGGGTGCCCACGAGCAGATGCAGGGTACTGATCTCGGCGGGCTGCGCATCGGCGGCGGCACGCCCCCCGTCCGCACGCGCGACGGCTGGCTGATCATCTACCACGCCAAGCACGACCTGCCCGACGCCCCCAACGGCGAGAAGCGATTCGAGTACGTCGCGCACGCCATGCTGCTCCACCCCGACAACCCGCGCACCGTCGTCGGCATGGCGACCGCGCCCATCATGACCCCGCAGGAAGACTTCGAGACCCACGGGTTCGTCGATGGCGTCGTCTTTCCGACCGGCATCATCGAGCGGGACGAGCAGTTCTGGGTGTACTACGGCGCGGCCGACGAGCACGTCGCGGTCTGCGGGTTCGACCGGCGCGAGCTGCTGGCGGCGTGCGAGCCGCTCGAGCAGGCCGCCGAGGTCTGAGTCTGCTCTACCGGAGTTACGCCAGACGGTTCCGCCGCGCCTGCGGGAAGCTGGTCTCCAGCCACGTCGTCGGGCCGTGCACCATGATCCGGCTGCGTGTCAGGTTCGGCGGGATCAGCATCGTCTGCCCGGCGCAGAACGACACGTCCGGCGCCCCCTTGCCGCCGGAGATCATTCCGCTGCCCGACAGCACCGTCCACACGACCGGCTCGTCGTAGGCGCAGTCGCCCAGGAAGTTGGTGTCGACCCCGACGCGGTGCAGGTGGAAGTAGTCATTGCGGCAGAGGAACGTCCGCACGGCGTGCTCGCCCTCGACTCGCGTCATCGGCTCGTACTCAGACGCATCCAGCGGGCCGAAGTCCAGGCACTGCATCGCGGCGTCGATGTGCAGCTCGCGCCCGGTCCGGCCCCAGTCGTAGACGCGGAAGGTCGTGTCGCTCGGTGTCTGCACCTCGGCCACCATCACCCCGGCCCCGAGCGCGTGGCACGTCCCGCTGGGCAGGTAGTGGAAGTCGCCCGCCTCGACGGGGATGCGGATCAGCAGGTCCTCGACCGTGTTGTCCTCGATCGCCTTCCGGAACTGTTCGGGCGTCGTGCCCGCCTTGATGCCCTTGTAGATCGCGGCGTCGACGTTGGCCGCGACGACGTACCAGCACTCGCTCTTGAGATAGGCGTCGTCGTGCGTCGCCGCATACTCGGCGCTGGGGTGCACCTGCACCGAGAGGTTCTCGTTGGCGTCGAGGAACTTGACCAGCAGCGGGAAGTCGCCCGACTCGGTCAGTGGCAGGTCGCCCAGCAGGTCCCGGCCGTACGCGCTCATCACCTCGTGGATCGTCTGGCCCGCCAGATAGCCGTCGGTCACGACCGATCGCTCGGCCCCGCCGCCGCCGCCGGAGACCGACGTCGTCGACAGGTCGGCCAGTTCCCACGACTCACCGATGTCGCCGTCGGGCAGCTCGCGTTCGAGCGTCTCGAGGCGTCGACCGCCCCAGACCTTTGCCTTGTAGATCGGTCGGAACTTCAGCGGGTAGAGCGGCGTGTCGGGCATCGGGGGGAATACTAATCAACCACGCGCCGCTCGCAACCGCGGCCGCCCCGTCGCCGCCGAGAACCCCGAAATCCCGAGCGTCATCCCATACACTCCCCCACATGATCTCTCGCAGACCCACCCGCCAGATCACCCTCGGCGACGACCGCGTCGGCATCGTCAAGATCGGCGGCGGAAAGCCCGCCCAGGACGGCACGCCGACCACCCCCGCCCCCGTCGCCGTGCAGACGATGACCGCCGGGTACACCCACGACATCGACAGCTGCGTCGCCGAGATCAACAAGCTCGCCGCCGGCGGGGCCGACGTCGTCCGCGTCGCCGTCCCCGAGAAGAAAGACACCGAGGCCCTCAAGGAGATCCTTCCCCAGGTCCGCGTGCCGATCGTGGCCGACGTGCACTTCCACTTCAAGCGCGCCCTCGAGGCCGTCGAGGCAGGCGTCCACAAGATCCGCCTCAACCCCGGCAACATCCAGGACCGCAAGCAGGTCGAAGAGGTCATCGCCGCCTGCAAGCAGCGCGGCCTGCCCATCCGCATCGGCGTCAACGAGGGCTCGATCATCGAGCGCAAGGACAAG
>JBCCZA010000249.1:0-3501 GCA_039188455.1 Planctomycetota bacterium | reverse complement strand
GAACGCCCCGTGAGCGGCTCGTCCCCCATCGGCAGGGCACGTACGAGCGTCGCGAGATCGGGGAAGACCGCCGGACGGGACGCCCCCCGTGCACGTCATGGGCCGGGCGGCCGACGAACGTCGATCGCTAAGGCAGGGTCGCGATCGTCGTTCGTCGGCCGCCCGGCCCATGACGTGCACGGGGGGCGTCCCGTCCGGCGGTCTTCCCCGATCTCGCGACGCTCGTACGTGCCCTGCCGATGGGGGACGAGCCGCTCACGGGGCGTTCCTACCCCCGGGCGAACGGCGGCCGTAGTGCGCACAACCACGGTCGTATTTGTGTTAGCCGCCGCCCTTGGGCGGCGCGTCGTTCGTCGATCGCACAGCGGCAGCGCCGCCCAAGGGCGGCGGCTAAAGATCCCGATGGACCAATCGAGTCGGCGGATTCACCGCAAACCGATGCCCCGCCTTCTCCGATCGTCACAGACGGGTGTCACGCCGGCTATCTCCCGCGTTCACGCCCGCTTTGCTTGGTATGTCCGCGCTCCCGTGGCATTTTTCGGGATCGTCGAGGCCCTTCGGGAGACGGAGGGGATGGCCATCGACGACCCACCACACGCCGTCATCGGAACCCATAGATGTTCAAGCCCGCTGCCGCCGCCCTCGCCGTGTCCGCCCTCGCGTTGCCCGCTCTCGCCGCCGGCATCCACACCGAGCAGGTCGCTTCGGACAGCGACATGAACGCGATGATCCTCAGCAAGCCCTGGGTTGTCGAGGGCCGGTTCGGCAACAACAACGCCAACAACGGCGACTGGGAGCAGGGCATCTGGGACCCCAACTCGGTTGCCGACCAGGACAACTTCAGCTGGGTCAGCGGCAACGCCGTCGACTTCACCCTTGCGTTCACCGCGGGCAGCAACCTCGTCGAGTTCACGCTGTCCGACACCGCCCAGCAGCTCACGCGCACGGTCATGTCGTTCGAGGAAGACGGCTTCAACACCCTCTTCCTCCGCACCCGCGCCACCCGCGACAACTCGAGCATCTTGCTCGACGAGCTCGTCCTCGACGGCATGGACGTCGGCGACACCTCGTTCGCCTCGGGCGACGACGACGGCCTGGGCATCCTGAAGATCGCGATGGACGGCCTGGACGACGGCTTCATCCTCACCGGCCAGGCCACGATGATCTGGTCCGACCCGACGCCGCGCGGCTCGCACCTGGCGTTCCAGATCAAAGCAACCGAGACCGAGATGAACGTCATCCCGACGCCCACCGCCGCCGCCGCGGGCATCCTCGGCATCGCCACGCTGTGCCTGCGTCGCCGCCGGGCCTGAGCGGCTAGCCTCCGCCGCGCGTCTCGGCCTGCTGGGTGAACCAGTCGCGCCACTCGTCGAGCATGCCCGGGGCTTCGGCGGCTCTGCGGAGCTCGGCCGCCGTGGCTTGCTTGTCGTAGAACAGCCGGTTCATCTCGGCCAGCGGCAGGGCGTCGTCCAGCCGATCGATGAGCTCGAGCCGATCGCCTTGTTGCAGTTCGCCTTCTTTGCTGATGGTGAAGTAGAAGCCGGACTGGCCGGTGTCGATCATGTGCTTGCCGACGCGTTTGTGGCCGAGGCGGATGGCGAACTTGAAGCACGGCTGCCGCGGCTGCGTGATCGTCAGCTCGGCGGTGCCGACGCGGAAGCGGTCGCCGATCATCAGGTCGTCCTCGACGATGCCGGCGGTCGTGAGATTCTCGCCGAACGCGCCCCAGGTGAACTCGACATCGGGGAACGCCTCCCGCCACGCGGGGTAGTGCTCGGCCGCAAAGCCGTACACCGCCTTGCCCGGCCCGCCGTGCACCGTGAGGTCGGCCTGCTCGTCGCCGACGAGGCTGACCCCGCGCGCCTGGACGGGGCCGGTGACGGGCGACTTGTAGATGCCGGTGGGGACGGCGCGGCCGTTGTGCTCGACATCGCGGATGCGGCCGACGGAGACGGCGAGGAGTTCGGCAGAAAGGTTTGCGGTAGATGAAGCTGGCACGACAAGAGTTTACCCATCGGGTGCCACACTTTGAGCCGACAGGTCAAGGTATGCCGAAACACCCTGCGTCACGGATTCTTCACACACCTTGCCCTGTCGGGTCAAGGTGTGGCACCCACCATTCGACGTTGATAACGCCACCAGAAAATGGCCGCGACAGCGCTGACTGCGGGCCCGTGGGATACCACGAAACCCACAGCGAGCCCGGGCCACTTGCCTGGAAGCCATTCGTCGCTTATCGCCTCAGGAGCAATTAGCCAGAAGATCGACGCGGCAAACGCGGACGTGGCAATTGCTACAGCACAGCAGACACCCAGCAAACGCCCGGGCCCTGCGGTGGCCGCGATCAGCAGAGAGAAGATCGCCGCGATCGGGCCGAGCACGCTGGTGACCATGCAAGGCGCGACATGCCAGCCGACCCATGCGAGGGTCATGCGCTCACCCCTTCGTCCACATGATCCCGCCGTAGACGGCGTCGTCGCCCAGCTCTTCGGCGATGCGCAGGAGCTGGTTGTACTTGGCGTTGCGGTCCGAGCGGCAGGGGGCGCCGGTCTTGATCTGGCCGCAGTTGGTGGCGACGGCGAGGTCGGCGATGGTGGCGTCCTCGGTTTCGCCCGAGCGGTGCGAGAGGACGGCGGCGTACTGGCTGCGGATCGCGAGGTTCACGGCGTCGAAGGTTTCACTCAGCGTGCCGATCTGGTTGACCTTCACGAGGATGGCGTTGCCGCAGCCCTCGTCGATGCCGCGTTGCAGGAACTTCTGGTTGGTGACGAACAGGTCGTCGCCGACGAGCTGGACCTTGTCGCCGACCTTGTCGGTGAGGGTCTTCCAGCCGGCCCAGTCGTTCTCCGCCAGGCCGTCCTCGATGGAGCGGATGGGGTACTTGGCGCACCACTCGGCCCAGAGGGAGGCCATGTCGTCGGAGGAGATGATCTCCTGCGTGGAGGAGAAGAACTTGTAGCCTTCCTTGCCGTCCTTCTCGGCCTCGTTCCACAGCTCGGAGGTGGCGGGGTCGAGGGCGACGAACATCTGCTCGCCCCACTTATAGCCGGCCTTGTCGACGGCCTCCTCGATGATCTTCAGGGCGTCCTCGTTGGACTTGAGGTCGGGGGCGAAGCCGCCCTCGTCGCCGACGGCGGTGGAGAGGTTCTTGTCGTGCAGGACCTTCTTGAGGGCGTGGTAGGTCTCGACGCCGGCGCGGAGGGCGTCGTGGAAGTTGTCGAAGCCCCAGGGCTGGATCATGAACTCCTGGAAGTCGACGGTGTTGTCGGCGTGCTTGCCGCCGTTGAGGATGTTGAGCATGGGGACGGGCAGGACCTTGGCGGAGGAGCCGCCGAGGTAGCGGTAGAGGGGCAGGCCGGTGGCGTCGGCGGCGGCGTGGGCGACGGCCATGGAGACGCCGAGGATGGCGTTGGCGCCGATCTTGCCCTTGTTCTCGGTGCCGTCGATGGCGAGCAGGGCGGCGTCGATGCCTTCCTGGTCGCGGGCGTCGAGGCCGACGAG
>JBCCZA010000248.1:0-3521 GCA_039188455.1 Planctomycetota bacterium | reverse complement strand
GGCCCTCTTCCATGAGGTCGGCGGTCATCTTGGCCTGATCGACCTTGGCGTCGACGTCGTCCTGGATGGCCTGGCTGGGCAGGTCGCCGACGGTCTTGGCGTAGGACTTGCCGAGTTCCTGGATGGCGTCGTTGGTGGCCGGGGGGTTGGTCTGGATGTCCGAGCCGGCGAGGCGGGCGGGGTAGTAGTCGGCGGGCTGCCAGTCGAGCTTGGCGCCGGTCGAGGCGAAGATGATCTCCTGGTCGAGCTTGAGGCCCTTGTCGGCCCACCAGGCCTGGTTGTCGTGCCAGATCCGCTTGGTGTTGAGCAGGCCGACCTCGCCCTGGGCGTCGTCGGAGAGGCTCGTGTAGTGCTTGTCGGTGTAGGCGTCGACGCGGCTGACGAAGATGGAGTACACCGACTTGAACGTGTCGAGCTGGCCGAAGCGCTGCCGGCCTCTCCAGACGGCTTCGCGGGCGGCGTGGTACTGCTCGTCGGAGAAGATGAGGGTGACGTTGAGGGTGATGCCGTGGGCGGCCAGCTCCTCGAGGGCGTCGAGGCCGGCGGGGGTGGCGGGCACCTTGATCATGCGGTTGTCGTGGCCCTCGTTGGCTTCCTTGCCTTGCTTGATGTACGCGGCGACACGGTCGGCGTGGGCCGGACCGAGCTCGACGTCTTCCAGCAGCGGGTCGAGCTCGAAGCTCACCCAGCCGTCGTTGCAGGCGGTCTTCTGCCAGACGGGGTGGAAGCTCTTCTGGGCATTGGCGACGAGGTAGTCGGTCATGGCCCAGGCGATGGCGGTGTCGTCGTGGCCGGCGTCGAGCAGCTCGGAGAGCTTGGCGTCGTGGTCGCCGGTGGCGAGGATGCCGGCGATGATGATCGGGTTGGAGGTCGCCCCGGTCGCGCCGTACTTGAGGTTCTTGTCGACTTCGACGGGGTCGACCGAGTCCAGCCAGAGCTTGGTGCCGGTGCTGACGAGCGATTCGAGCGGGGTCATGGCGATCCTTTCAGGCAGGGGCGTCGGCGATATACATCGACCATGGGCGGACGCGGGCGCGGCGTCGCGGTCGGTGGTATCACCTTATCCGGCGTTATCGGCGCGGGCGAGGCTGTCGAGCCAACTCACGAGTTCTTGGCGATCGAGCTGGCCGACGACCCGCCCCAACTCGCGGCCCTGGGGGTCGAGCAGGACGAGCGTCGGGATCGCGTCTGCCCTGAAGGAGCGGGCCAGGTCCGCCGCCGGGCCGGGCGCCTGATCGGTGAGGTCGACCTTGACCGGCGTCGTTGCCGCGGCGATCGCGTCGGCCGTCGGGCCGTGGCTGAAGACACGCCGCGTCATCGCCCGGCACGGCGGGCACCAGTCGGCGGTGAAGTACAGCAGCGTCGGCCGGTCCGCCGGCGCGACGACCTCGGCCGTCAGGTCCGTCCGCCAGGGCACCCGGTCCTCGACCGGCCACGACTGCACCGCGGCTAGCACCAGAACGGCCGCCAGCAGGGAGCCGTACGCCAACCACTTCGGGCTCAGTCGTTTCATCACCGCTCAATCCCCCCGCTTGGGCCGGTATTCCGCGATCAGGTCGCGGCCACGACGATGACCACGATCAGCAGCACCAGCGACACCGCCCAGCCGGCAACGGCCGCCCAGAAGATCGGCTGGCCGAGCAGCCCCGCCTGGTTGTCGAGCTTGACGAGGTTGGGCTGCGCTTCGGCCGGGGCCTCGGGCGCGGGCTCGGGCGCGGAGAGCGCGGCGAAGTCGAACATCTTGCGGGCCTGCGGCGGGGGCTCGCCCTGCGCGACGGCCTCGAGGTCGATCAGCATGTCGGCCGCGGTCGCGTAGCGGGCCTTGCGGTCCTTGCTCATCGCCGCCTCGATGACTTCCGCGACGCCGTTGGACAGGTCGGGGTTGAGCTCGTCGGGCGGCTTGGGCTCGTTGCGCAGGTGCTTGTGCATCACGGCCGAGGGGTTGGGCCCGTCGAAGGGGACCTGCCCGGTGACCATGTGGTAGAGCGTGCAGCCCAGGCCGTAGATGTCGACGCGTTGGTCGACGTCGACCTCGCCGCGGATCTGCTCGGGGCTGATGTAGTAGGGCGTGCCGAACGCCTTGCCGGCCTCGGCCTCGGCGGCCTCGCGGTCGGACACGGCGCGGGCCAGGCCCATGTCCGCCAGCTTGACCACGCCTTGCTTGGTGATCATCACGTTCTTGGGCTTGACGTCGCGATGGATGAAGCCCTGCTTGTGCGCGTGGTCGAGCGCCTTGGCGACGCCGACCGCGATCTCGAGGGCCCGTTGCTCGCCGTACCGGCCGTGCTTAACCAGCTCGTCGTAGACCGTGAAGCCATCGACGAACTCCATGACGAAGTAGTGCGTCTCGCCGGCCAGGCCGACGTCGACCGCGCCGACGATGTTGGGGTGGTTGAGCTTGGCGGCGGCCTTGCCCTCGGCGTAGAACCGCTCGATGAACTGTTTGTTGCTGGAGAACTTGCGCGGAAGGATCTTGATGGCGACCGCGCGGTCGAGGCTGAGCTGCTTGGCCTTGTAGACGGTGGCCATGGCGCCCGCGCCGAGCCGCTCGAGCATCTTGTAGCCGGGGATCTGGCGTTGCTGCTTCTGCTCCTCGAGCTCGGGCAGCAGGCGATCGATTTGCTTGCGGGTGGCGATGCCGTGCTCGACGAGCAGGTCGCCGAGGCTGCGCTGGTTGGGGTCGCCGCCGCTATCGGACTTCTGCGACTCCAGGCACTGCTCGACCTCGTCGGACGTGGCCAGGCCACGCTCGACGACGATCTTGCCGAGCATCGTGTCAACGCTGGTCTGTGTGGACGCCGAGTCGGTCATGGCAACGGCTGGCCTCGGGGCGTCGAAAGAGTCAGGTCCACGGACGATTGCGCAACCTACGGACGTGAATATCGGGTGTCAAACCCCATTACTTTCGCCGATCCGGCTGTTCGGGCGTCGCCGAGCACCGGTCGGGACGTCGCACGCCGCACGGCGATCGCGCCTTGGGCTAGGATTCCGCCGACCGAGAGGGTTTGTGCATGCTGATGCCGACAGATACCGACGCGCCGATCCGCCAGCGGCTGGCCGACGAGCTGACGCGTGTCGAGTCGCGTTTCCGGGCCGAGCTGATGTCGGACCTGGAGTGCGTGAACACGCTGGTGGATCACGTCGAGCGGTTCCGCGGGAAGATGCTGCGGCCAACGCTGGTCCTGGCGTGCGGCCTGGCGGCCGGGGAGTCGGCGGTGGGCGAGTCGGCGTCGGACGCGATGGCGGTCGGGGCCGAGGAGAAGCTGCGGGTCGTGTCGACGGTCGTCGAGATGGTGCACATGGCCACGCTGGTTCACGACGACATCCTTGACGAGGCCGATGTTCGTCGCCGCGGTCACACCGTCAACGCCTTGACCGGCAACGAGACGGCCGTGATGCTCGGCGACTACCTGATTAGTCACGCGTATCACCTCTGCTCGTCGCTGGACGACCAGGCGATCTCCCGACAGGTCGCGGCGACGACGAACGTCGTGTGCGAGGGCGAGCTGCTGCAGCTGAGC
>JBCCZA010000247.1:0-3523 GCA_039188455.1 Planctomycetota bacterium | reverse complement strand
GTCGGTTGTGGTGGAGATTCAGGCGGGCGGTTGGCAAGGGCCGATAACCCTGTAATCTGCCGAGCGGCCTGCCGCTGGGTGTGTGGTTTAGCACCGGATCGAAAGGCGAATAACGATGAGTCAGCCGAGGGACGATCGGCGTGTGGTGATGCGGTATCGGCCGGCGCCGGGGGGCGTGGTGGGCTGGGCGACGGCGTGGTTGCGGGACGCTTGGTCAGGGGCGGGGCAGCGCGTGAGCTCGGTGGCCGCGCGAGCGTCGGGGCTGCGTGTGCCGCGGGGCTGGTGGGTCGGGCCGACGGCGGTGGTGGCGGTGGGCGTGGCGGCGTGGGCGGCGCTTGGGCCGGCGTCGGTGGGCTCGCGGCCGACTCTGGGGCCGGCGCCCGCGGAAGGCCGGGGCATCGACCTGTCGACGGGGGTGCCCCCGGCGGTGGCGTTCGGCCGGGACGACGCGGCCGAGGCACCGGCGGACCCGGGCCCGCTGGTGATCGACCTGCAGACGGCGGCCGCCGAGGAAGCGGCGCGCGAGAGCGCCCGGACGGGTCGCCAGGCACCGATCGTGGAGCCCGCTGAGACGGCCGAACCGGAGCCGGCCGTCGCGGTGGAGGGCCATGAGGTCGAGGACGAGCCGATTGCCAAGCCGACCGCGATGATCGCGAGCCCGGCGCCTAAGGCCGAGCGACCCGCCGTCACCGAGCCAACCGAGACCGTCGAAACGGCGACGCCCGCGCCGACCGAGGTCGCGTTGGCCCTGGCTGCACGGACCGGCCCGACCGCCGAGCCCGAGCCGACCGCCGCCCCGCGCGTCTCGCCGGCGCGTGCCGTGACGGCGAAGCGGTCGATCGAGCGGGCGCAGGCAACGCCGGCCGACGTTCCTCCCGCGGACACGCCATCCGCCACGCAGGCCGAACTGGTCGCCCTGGCCAAGCCGGTCCCGCCGCCCCCGCCGGCCGGGTCGCGGACGCAGCGAGTCGTGTACATGGTCGACCTGTCGGGGTCGCTGGTCGACAGCCTGCCCGAGGCGGTGCGCTGGATCGGCGAGGCGTTGGATGCGCTGGATCAGCCGGCGGTGTTCACGGTGCTGTTCTTCCGGCGGGGCGAGGTGATCGAGGCCCCGCCGTACGGGCTGAAGCCGGCGACGTTCGTGATGAAATGGGAGGCGTACGACTGGATGCGGCCCGAGCAGGGGCACGTCGAGGCCGGCGGCAAGGCGACGCTGTCGGACGCGGTGCTGGCGGCGCTGCGGTACGAGGTCGACCGGGTGGTGCTGCTGAGCGACGACGGGTTCGGGCGGGGGCTGACGTGGGTCGGCGGGCCGACGCTGCTGGACGAGATCGCCATGACGCTGCCCAATGGCGAGACGCGGATCGACACGGTGCAGTTCTTCTACCGCGACGCGGCCGGGGCGATGGAGGCGATCGCCGATCGCTTCGGCGGTGACTACACGTTCATCGGGGCCGCGCTACCGGACGACGAGCCGGCGTTTGTCGACCTCTACGGCAAGCTGCGGACCCGCTGAACGCGGGACGCGCGGCGGCCACGCCATCACTATCTCGGGGCTGTGCCGATAAGGGCCGCGACGATCGCGCCGACTCAGGGCGGCTCGACATGTCACCGATAGATCAGCGTCGGCCGCGTTGGTCGGCGAGGTCTTGGAGAGTGAGTATGTCGATCCCGCCGATCCTCAACGCCCGCCCGCAGACGTGCCGCCGGTTCCTGGCCGACTGGGCCGGGGCCCTCACCCCGCCGGCCCCGATCTTCCAGGCCAAGGCCGAGGGCGGCGCCGGCGTGCTGGCCGCCAACTCCGCGGCACTGTTCCGCCTCTCGTTGATGGACCGCGACGAGCAGGTCCGTCTGCACCACGGCTTCAACGACTGGCTCGACGAGCAGGCCCAGGTCCGCCAGACCGATCCGTACAACTGGACGCTCGAGGAGACCATCGAGCACCTCGGCCGGGCCCGCAAGGTGCTGGTGTTCGGGTTCGTCTATCGCGAGCTCGAGCGGCACATCGGCGTCCGCGACGTCAACGAGTCTCTCGCCGCCGCCTCGCTGTGGGCGTTCGGCACGCTCGACGAGGAGCACCAGCGCGGGCTGGTCGACCACGTCGAGTCCCGTCACGCCGAGCAGTGCGTCATCGACGAGCAGGCGCTCGACTGCCTGCAGCGGATCTACGCCGCCGCCGCGTGATCGCCGGTCCGCGTCGCCTCGCACAACGCACGATGTAGCGCCGCGGCTTGCCGCGTGGTCAACGCTACACTCGCCGCGTGGTCCAGCCCGCCAACACCCCCGACCGCCCGATCGCCCTGCTGATCCGTGCCCCCGGCACGAACTGCGATCGCGAGATGGCCCACGCGTTCGACCTCGCCGGGGCCGAGCCGCGGACGGTGCACGTCGATCGGCTGATCGCCGACCCGGCGGCGCTGGCCGACGCGGCGCTGATCGGTATCCCCGGCGGGTTCAGCTACGGCGACGACATCGCCGCCGGGCGTGTGTTCGCTCACCGGCTGGCCCGCAAGCTCGCGGACCCGCTGGCCGCGGCGGTCGAGCGCGGCGTGCCGATCATCGGGGTCTGCAACGGGTTTCAGGTGCTGGTCAAGCTCGGCCTGCTGCCAGGCGGCGACGCCGAGTGGTCGCAGCGGGTGACGCTGATCGACAACGCCCTGCCGCGGTTCGTCGATCGCTGGGTCAGTTGCGTCGTGCCCGGCGAGGGCCAGGGCGGTGGTAAGTGCGTCTGGACGCGGGGGATCGAGCGGTGCGAGCTGCCGATCGCTCACGGCGAGGGCCGCTTCGCCGCGCCGACCGACGTGCTCGACCAACTCGCCGCCAACGGCCAGATCGCCCTGCGCTACGCGGACGACAACCCCAACGGCTCGGCCCGCCACGTCGCCGGCATCTGCGACCCGACCGGCCTGGTCTTCGGCCTCATGCCCCACCCCGAACGCTACACCGACCCCCTCCAGCACCCCACCTGGACCCGCCTCTGCGAAGCCCACCTCGCCGCCGAGACCCCCGGCCTCACGATGTTCCGCAACGCGGTCGAACACGCCGCGTCGGCGCGGGTCGCCGTCGGCTGATGATTGCTTGTACGTCTCGGCCGGGCCGATATATACTGCTCGGCTCGCTGCCCCGGTCGTTCCGGGGCTTGTTTGTCTCTGCGTCGCGTGACGGCCCGTCCCGCCGGACCGCGACCCCGGGTCAATCCCACCAGGCAGGCGATCGGTCGCCTGCGACCCGCTTGGGCTGATCGGCGTGTGCCGGTCGCGGGTACACCGCCCACCGGAAAGGTTCACGCTCCCCCATGGTTGACAAGTCCCTCATCGCCACGCTCGAGATCGAAGATTCCGAGGCCGTGGCCATGCTCGAAGACGCCTTCGGCACCGACGTGGCCGGCGGCGACATGGAACCCCTGCTCGGCGACATCATGGCCGACTTCTCGTCCGGCACGATCGTGCAGGGCAAGGTCATCGGCCACGCCGGCGACGACTTCCTCGTCGAGGTCGGCCTCAAGTCCGAGGGCATCCTCGAC
>JBCCZA010000246.1:0-3539 GCA_039188455.1 Planctomycetota bacterium | reverse complement strand
CGCGGAAGTCGGGCGTCTCGACCATCGAGTGGACGAGGTAGTAGGCCGCGTCGACGCCCTCGACGGCCTTGGCCAGCGACGCCTTATCGGACAGGTCGGCCTCGACGACCTCCTTGACAATCCCCGCCCACGGCCGACCGGCCAGGCGGGCCTTGTCGCGGACCATGACGCGGACGTCGTGGCCGCGCTCGACCAGCCGCGGCGCCAGCCGCCCGCCGATGTAGCCCGTGCCGCCGGTGACGAGGACCCTCATGCGTCACTGTAGCGCGGCCGCGCGACGCGGCGGATCGCCGCCTACAACCCCCCATGGCCAAGCCCAAGCACGACCCCGCCAAGCGGCCCCGCCGGCTGCACCTCGTGCTCGGCGATCAGCTCGACCACCGCTCGGCCACGCTGCGCGACTTGGACCCGGCGCAGGACGCGGTGTGGATGGCCGAAACCCACGCCGAGGCGACGCACGTCTGGTGCCACAAGCTGCGGCTGGTCGTGTTCTTCTCGGCGATGCGCCATTTCCGCGATGAGCTGCGCGGCAAGGGCGTAACCGTGCACTACCACGAACTGACGACGCGCAAGGCCGACGACCGTGGGGCCGACTTCACCGAGGTGTTGCGCAAGGACGTCCGCAAGCTCAAGCCCGAACGGCTCGTCGCGATGCAGCCCGGCGACTTCCGCGTGCAGGCGATGCTCGAGCAGTCGGCGGAAGAGTTGGGCGTCGGGCTTGAGGTGCGCGAGGACGACCACTTCTTCTGCTCGCTGGACGAGTTCGCCGAGTGGGCGGGCGGCAAAAAAGAACTCGTGCAGGAGATGTTCTACCGGCGGATGCGGAAGCGCGACGCCGTGCTGCTGACCAAGGACGGCAAGCCGGTCGGCGGGGAGTGGAACTACGACGCGGACAACCGCAAGACCTTCGGCAAGGTCGGCCCGCCCACGATGCGCAAGCGGCCCCACCACTTCCGGCCCGACGACCTCACGCAAGAGGTCATCGACATGGTCGAGGTCCGCTTCGTCGATCACCCCGGCTCGACCGAGCAGTTCGACCTGCCGGTTACGCGTAAAGAGGCGCTCAAGTACCTGCGGGACTTCATCGAGCACCGGCTGTGCGACTTCGGGCCTTACGAGGACGCGATGTGGACGGACGCGCCGTTCCTTTATCACTCGCGGCTGAGCCAGGCATTGAACATGCATCTGCTGAACCCGCGCGAGTGCGTCCAGAAGGCGATCGCGGCGTACGAGGCGGGGGATACGCCGCTGAACTCGGTCGAGGGGTTCGTGCGCCAGCTCATCGGTTGGCGAGAGTTCATCCGCGGGGTGTACTACTTCAAGGGCGAGGCGTACCTGAACAGCAACGCGTTGGACAACGACGAGGGGGCTGATGTGCCTAGCTTCTTCTGGGACGGCGACACGGAGATGGCCTGCGTCAGCGACGTGATGCGGTCGGTCATCAAACACGCTTGGGCGCACCACATCCCGCGGCTGATGGTGATGGGGCTGTTCGCCATGCTGCTGGGCGTGCACCCGCGGAAGTTCCATGACTGGCACATGGCGATGTACGTCGACGCGATCGACTGGGTGTCGGCGCCGAACACGATCGGCATGGCCACGTGGGGCGACGGCGGAGTCGTCGGCACCAAGCCCTACGCCGCGTCGGGCAACTACATCGACAAGATGAGCAACTACTGCAAGTCCTGCCGGTACCACCCCAAGCGAGCGAGCGGCGACGACGCCTGCCCGTTCACCACGCTCTATTGGGACTTCCTCGACCGCCACCGCGACACGTTCAAGGGCAACATGCGCATGGCGTTCCAGGTCAAGAACATCGACCGCAAGCGGCAGACCGACGAGATCGACGCGATCCGCGCCAAGGCTCAGGACATCAAGAGGCAGATGTTGAATGAGGAAAGCAGGAAGGCAGGAAGTACTGGGTAATAGCTGACATCGCGGAGTGCGCGGAGGCGCGAAGACGCGGAGGTCGAACGCTTTTCTGCTGATTGCTCCGCGCCTCCGCGGCTTCGCATCCTCCGCGATTCGTGCGGCCTTCCTGCTTTCCTCATTCAACATCTCGCTAGCATGCC
This sequence comes from Planctomycetota bacterium, assembly GCA_039188455.1. Classification (GTDB taxonomy): domain Bacteria; phylum Planctomycetota; class Phycisphaerae; order Phycisphaerales; family Phycisphaeraceae; genus JBCBUE01. The sequence goes on along the minus strand of JBCCZA010000246.1, from coordinate 1,467 downwards.
GGCCATGCCCGAGATCCCCCTCAAGTACGGCTGCAACCCCAATCAACCCGACGCCCGCGTCGCCTTCGACGGCCCGGGTGAGCCGCCCCTGACGATCGTCAACGGCGCCCCGAGCTACATCAATGTGCTCGACGCGCTGCGGGCGTGGCGGCTGGTCAAGGACCTCAAGGCGGTCACGGGCAAGGCGGCGGCCGCGTCTTTCAAGCACGTCTCGCCGGCTGGGGCGGCCGTGGCGGACTCGGGCGAGCTGGACCCGGCGCTGCGTGCGGTGAACTTCTACGGCGACGCCGAGCTGTCGTCGATCGCCGCGGCGTACGCCAAGGCACGAGCGTCCGACCGCGGCGCGAGCTTCGGGGATTTCATCGCGGTGAGCGAGGTGGTGGACGCGTCGCTGGCGGCGCTGATCAAGCCCGAGGTGTCCGACGGCATCGTCGCGCCGGGGTACGAGCCGGCGGCGTTGGAGATGCTCAAGGGCAAGAAGGGGGGCCGATACGTCGTGATGTCGATGGACCCGGGCTACGTCGAGCCGGCGGTTGAGTCGCGCGTCGAGATGGGGCTGACGCTCGAGCAAACAAGCAACGCCCTGCTGCCGTCGGCCGAGCTGCTTGCGGAGGTGCCGACGGCGCGTAAAGACATCTCGGCGGCCGAGGCGGAGACGCTGCTGGTGCTGATGACGACGCTAAAGCACACGCAGAGCAACTCGGTGGCGGTCGGGCTGGGCGGCCACGCGGTGGGGATCGGCGCGGGCCAGCAGTCGCGGATCGCATGCACGCGGCTGTGCTGCGAGAAGGCAGGGCGGTATCTGTTGAAGCTGCATCCGCGGTCGGTGGAACTGGCTGGGCGGTTCAAGGATGAGGTCAAGCGGGCGGATCGGGTGAACGCGATCGATGCGTACGTGATGTGGGGCGAGCTGAGTGAGCTGGAGCGGGATCAGTTGCGTGGCCAGGTCGACGGGCCGGTCGAGCCGATCGGTGAGGACGAGGCGGCGGCGTACCTGGCGGGGGTGTCGGGGATGTGCTGCGCGTCGGACGCGTTCTTCCCGTTCCGCGACAACATCGATCGGCTAGCGCGGTCGGGCGTGCGGTGCATTGCCCAAGCCGGCGGGTCGGTGCGGGATGACGATGTCGTCGCCGCGGCCGACGAGCACGGCATGGCGATGGCGATGACGGGCGTGCGGCTGTTCCTGCACTGAGCGCGGCCGGCCGCGTCAGGCCTGCCAGAGATGGGCGATGGCCAACGCGCCGCCGAGGGAGAAGACCGACAGCGCGGTGGTGACGCCGACGCAGGACGCCGCCAGCCCGCGGTCGCCGCCGATCTGGCCGACCAGGACGACGCTGGTGACGGCGGTGGGGCAGGCGGCCATGACCAGCAGCGCCAGTGTTTCGTCGTGGTCGAGGCGGAAGGCGAGCACGCACAGCACGCCGAGGCCCAGCCCGATGCCGAGCTTGACCGCCGCGACGGCCAGGG
>JBCCZA010000245.1:0-3584 GCA_039188455.1 Planctomycetota bacterium | reverse complement strand
GTCGAGGACGCCGGGGTTGGCCAGGGCGGCGACGACGTCGAGGAGGTCGCGGGCGGTGGAGCCGGTGGTGATGGCTGCGATGAGGCCGGCGGCGACGAGCAGCGCGAGGACGATGAAGGCGAACGCGAGGCGCGGGGCGCGTGCGGGGGCTTGATCGCGTGCGGCGTCGATGGAAGCGGTCACGGCCGGGCGGCGTCGGCGGCGCTGGCCGAGGCGGGCGCGTCGGCGTCGGGGTAGAGGTGGGCGTGCAGCGTGCGGACGGCCTCGCCGACGCGCGGGCCGACGTGCGAGAAGTAGATCGGGCCATCGAGGACGTGGACGCGGCCGTTGCGGACGGCGCTGAGCGCGCCGAAGGCGGGGTGGTTGATGAGGTTTTCGACGACGCTCTCGTCGGCCCCGCCGTAGGGCACGATGAACACGACCTCGGGGTCGAGCTGGATGAGCTGCTCGACATCGACCGGCGTGAGCGAGCGGTACTTCGCATGCGCCTCGCGTGCGGCGGCGACGTTGACGGCGCCGAGGCGATCGAGCAGGTCGCCCATGAAGGCGTTGCGACGGTGAGCGAACCAGGCGTCGTTGGTGCCGAAGAGGCTGACGGCGCGCGGAGCGTGAACGGTGGCGGGGGCGCGGTCGATCCATCCGAGGGTGGCGTCGATGTCGGCGACCATGTCGGCGGCGGCGGCTTCGCGGCCGACGAGCGTGCCGATCATGGCGGCGTGCTGGCGGATGTCGTCGATCGAGTCGACGCGGTGGAGGACGACGGGCGTGCGCGTGGCGGCCTGCACGTCGTCGGCGAAGGCGTGGAAGACGTCGTGCAGCAAAATGACGTCGGCGTTGGCGGCGACGAGCTGCTCGACGTCCGGCCCGGTGCCGTGCGAGCGGGCAACGACGGGGATGGCCTCGGCCTCGGCGGGGTAGACGGGCGGGACGTGGAAGCGTGCGACGGGCGGCGCGTCGATGGCCATGAGGGTCTCGAGCGCAAACGTCGAGCAGGCGGCGACGCGCTCGACGGGGGCGTCGAAGGCGTGGACGCGGCCGCGGGTGTCGGTGATGGTGAAGCCTTGGCCGTCGGCGGCCGGCTGGACGTCGACGGGCTTGGCGTGGGCGAACGCGGCGAAGGTGGCGAGGAGCACGGCGGCGGTGAGCCGTGACGCGAGGCGATCGTGGATCGGGCGTGGCATAGCGGGACGCTCCGGGGCTTGCGGGGATGGGGCCGGCGACTAGGGACGGCCGTCGCTGCGACTCGGTCTCAGACTAGCGGTCGAGCGGGGTGGGCTCAACCGAGATCGAGGTGATCGAGCGACGCGGGGTCGGCCCCGGCGTCGAGGCAGGTCTGGCGGAGCATGTCGAGCATGCGGCCGCGTTGAGTCGGCGACAGGCCACGGCGGGCCGAGCCGGTGTCGATGAGCTTGGGGTCAAGGGTGTCGGGGGCGTCTAGGCCGAGGACGATGTTGGAGGCCTTGAGGTCCTTGAAGAAGACGCAGCGGTCGAGGAGTTGCCGGACGAGGGGGGCGACGGCGGCGAGGATGCGGGGGTGGTCGTTGCGGTTAGCCTTGCCAAGCGCGTGTTGAAGCGACGAACCCTGGTACGCGGTCAGGATGTGGACACGAAAAGTTGCGCGGCCCTCAGCGGATCGGAAGACACCTATTGACTGGATGGGAACAACGGGGATGCGTAGCTGTTCAAGCCAGTGCGCGGTGCGGCGTTCCGCCTGCGCAGGATGTAAACCGAGCGCGTAGGTGAATCGCTGCTTCAGGGGGCTATGCAAGAACGTCTTCAGCACGAGGCCGGGCGTACCGGGCATGGGCGTCCACTCGACGCGGGATCGAGCGTCTTGCTTAAACACCAATCGGTCGGTTGGCGTGGTGTCGGACATGGTTGAAGATCGGGCGGTGCACCGGCGAGAAATCTCGCCGGCTAAACGGGCATGCTGTTGGTCGTGTCGTACGGGTAGCCGTAGGACGGGTCGAGCTCGTCGCGAACGCGTTGGGTGAGGGCGGCGGCGGTGGCGGGGTTCATGTGGTTGACGAAGTCGCCGATCTTGCCGGAGCGGGTCTTGAACGTCGTGGGGTCGTTGGGGTCGGTCGCGGCGAGTCTTGCATTGCCCCCGGAAGTGGTGCTTTGCGAAGCGTTCTGCTCCATCTTGCGCATGTTGTCGAACCGGGCGAAGTCGACGGCGGCGGCGAGGGTGTCTTCCGTCACGTCACCCAACTCGAGGAAGTCAGTGACGCGACGGAGCTGGCCGGCGGTGTCGGCGTGGAGGTCCTCGTAGCGGACGAGCAGGAAGCGCTTGGGCGTCTCGCGTTCGGCGTGCCAGAGGTTGTAGAAGCGGAGCATGGTGGCGACGCTGCCGCGCGGACAGTCGAGGAACTGCTCGAGCGTGCCGTCGAAGCGGTAGCGTGCCTCGCGCTTGCTGAGCTGGTGATAGGCGGAGACGGCGGTGTCGCGCGGGTCGCGGACGAGGAAGACGACGGGTCGGTCGGCGTACTCGGTCTTGCGGGTGACGAGCTCGCCGGGGGTCTTGAAGTGCGGGTTGTCGTCGTGCTTGAAGCGGATGCGCGGCAGGCCGGGCAGGCGGTCGGCGAGGCGGTCGAGCTCGAGGAGGTCGGCGTTGCCGTCGCCCTGCTCCTCGGGGAGTTGGTGGTGGGTGGCGATGGCCTTGCCGAGGAGGAGGCGGAGCCAGGTGCGGCCGGTCTTGGGGAAAGAGAGGACGTAGGCGTCGGCCATGCGGTTGCGGCGGTGGCGGTACCACGCGCGGCCGGGCGCGGAGCGACGCAGGGCGGCGCGCAGGCGATCGCCGAGGGGGGCGTGGTCGAGGCGTCGCGGGGCGGCCATCGCGCCAGCGTAGTGAGGTCAGGCGGGGAGGTCGGTGGGTTTGATGGCTGCGTCGGGGGAGGAGGCGTCGAGCGGCGCGGCGTCGGCTGGCTTGGCGTCGGCGGCCTGGGGGACGAGCTGGGACCGGGTGAGCTTGCGATACGCGTCGCTGCGGTCGAGGAGCTCGGCGTGGGTGCCGGTGGCTTGAACACGGCCGTCGTCGAGGACGACGATCAGGTCGGCGTCGACGACGGTGGCGAGGCGGTGGGCGATGACGAGCGTGGTGCGCCCGTGCATCAGCTCGGCCAGCGCGGCCTGGACGAGGGACTCGGACTCGGCGTCGACTTGGCTGGTCGCCTCGTCGAGGATGAGGATCGGCGCATCGCGCAGGACGGCGCGGGCGATGGCGAGGCGTTGCATCTGCCCGCCGGAGAGCCCGACGCCCTCTTCGCCGAGGCGTGTGTCGTAGCCGTCGGGCAGGGTGTCGATGAAGGTGTCGGCGTGGGCGGCTTGTGCGGCGGCGACGATGCGGTCGCGCGGGGTGGCGGGTCGGCCCAGGGCGATGTTGTCGGCGACGGAGGCGGAGAACACGGCGGTGCGCTGCGAGACGAGCGCGACGCGTTCGCGCAGCGAGTAGAGGTCGACGGTGGCCAGGTCGACGCCGTCGATGAGGACGCGACCGGCGGTGGGCGTGAGCAGGCGGGGGATGTGGGAGATGAGGGTCGTCTTGCCCGAGCCGTTGCGGCCGACGATGGCGACGGTCTTGCCGG
>JBCCZA010000244.1:0-3626 GCA_039188455.1 Planctomycetota bacterium | reverse complement strand
TACCGCTGGGTGAACTGGGAGATCACGCAGTCGTCGATGGACTACGACAAGGTCGACGCGCGGACGATCCACTTCGACGTGTCCGTGCCGGCTGAGGGCGAGGCGGTCGTGACGTACACGGTGCGTTACACCTGGTGATCGGTCGGTGGGCGGCTAATCTTCGCGGCTGGGCGGACCGCCGTTGACGTCGGGGATCGGCTTGCCGTGCGGGTCGGTGGTCGGGCCGAGGTCGGGGCGGACGTCGAGGTGCTCAAGACGCTCGGCGGGGTCGTGGGCGTGGTCGGGGGTGACGCCGGCTCTGTCGACGAGGTATCGCTCCCAGAGCCGGTGGTTGCGGATGAGGCGAGCGGCGACGTGCTTGCCGTCGGCGGTCAGCCCGACGCCGTTGCCGCGGTCGGCGATGAGCCCCTCGCGCCGCGCGACGGCTAGCGCGGCGGGGACGGGCCGGCCGAGCAGCGCGTCGCGCAGCCGCGGGACGGTGAGGCTGTCGACGCCGGTTTCGCCGGCGCGGTAGAGCGTGGCGAGCAGGTCGTCGATGGCGGTGTCGCGGCCGAGCTTGCGGCGGCGTAGCGAGCGGGCGACCAGGCCGTGCGTCGGCGAGAACAGCGCGGCCGCGACGACGAGCCCGCCGGCCACGACGGTCATGCTGCCCGCGGCGTTGACGCTGCCGGCGCCGAAGAGGTCGGGCACCGCCGTCGCGCCGAAGTAGCCCAGCATCGCGGCGGCAAACGCGGCGACCAAGCTCACCCCGAGCTGGCTGCCCAGCCGATCCGTCATCAGCCGCGCGACCGCGGCCGGGGCAATGAGCATCGCCACCACGAGGATCGACCCGACGGCCTCGAACGACGCGACCGTCGCCGCGGCCACGAGCACCATCAGCGCGTAGTGCATGAACCCGGCGTGGATCCCTTGCGATGTCGCCAACTCCGGGTCGAACGCCGCGATGCGCAGCTCCTTGAACAGCACGGCGACGAACGCCAGCGACACGACGCCGACCGCGCCCAGCAGCCAGACCTGCCGCGGGATCGCCTCGACCGTCGACCACGACCGCAGCCCCGCCAGCGTCGGCGGCGCCTCGAACCACGCCAGCGTCTCGAGTTGGCCGTAGAGCACGCAGTCCGCGTCGAGGTGCACGTTGCGAGCCGCGGCCTGCTCGAGCAGCAGCACGCCCGAGGCGAACATCACGCTGAACACCACGCCCATCGCCGCGCCCGGCTCGACCCGGCCGAGCTTCTTCACCAGTTCGATCAGCACCACCGCCACCACCCCGGCCAGCGCCGCGCCGGCCAGCACCGCGAGCGAGCTGCTGGTCGAGCTGGTGACCAGGAACCCGACGACCAGGCCCGGCAAGACCGCGTGGCTGATCGCGTCGCCCATCAGGCTCTGCCGACGCAGCACGAGGAAGTTGCCGAGCAACCCGCACGTCACCGCGGCGAGGATCGCGGCGGTCAGCGGGAACAGGTCCAGGCCGAGGTCGAAGATCACGCCGTCGCTCCCTCGGTCACCGCCATCGGGTCGACGCCGCGCTCGGCCAGGGCGTGCTCGAGCTCTTGGACGAGCTCGTCACTGAGCACGTGCTCGACCTGGTCGACGGTCCAGTCGAGGTGGCTGGGCGCGATATCGGCGTAGGAGACGAGGTACTGCTCCCACAGACGGTGGTTGCGCGCGACGCGTCGGCCGCGCGCGAGACCGGCGGGCGTAGGCACGAACGCACCGCCGACGATCCCGCCCATCCCGCGCCGCCGCAGGTGCAGCGGCACCAGCGCCCTCATCAGCAGACCCCACGCGCGGCGTCGACGCAGCTCGGCCAGCTCCCCTGCATCGACCGCCGACAGGCCACGCTCCGCCGAGTCCACGTACGCCACCTCCAGCAGGTGGTCGGCCGCGATCCCCAGCCGCGTCCGCAGCCGCCGCACCGCCGCCGCGACCACGCCCCGGCTCGGCGCAATCAGCATGCTCGCCAGGAAGATCGCCCCGCTCGTCAGCACGATCACCGACCCCGCCGGCTTGCGCGGCAGCAGCGCCGACACGCTCGACCCCAGGTAGCCCGACAGCCCGCCGATCACCGCCGCCAGCACCACCAGCAGCCAAAGCCGCTGCGTCCAGAACCGAGCCGACACCGCCGGGATGATCAGCATCGCCACCACCAGGATCAGCCCGACCGCCTGCAGCCCCGCGACCGTGACGACCACGACCAGCGCCATCATCAACAGGTCGATCACCGACACCGGCCAGCCGTCGACCCGAGCGAACGCGTCGTTGAAGCAGACCAGGGCGAACTCCTTGAGCAGCGCGGCGGCCGCGATTACCGCGATCGTCGCGATCACGGCCATGGTGTAGCCGTCGGTCGCGTTCATCGCCGCGGTCTGGCCGTAGATGAACTCGTCGATCCCCGCGGCGTTGCCGGCCCGCATCGTCTGGATCAGGCTCAGCACGACCACGCCCACGCCGAAGAAAACGCTGAGCACCAGGCCCATGGCCGCGTCCTCGTGCAGGCGTGTGTAGCGAAGCAGCCACTGGATGCACAGCACGCCGACGACGCCCGTGACCGTCGCCCCAAGCAAGAGCACCGGCAGCGTCCGGCCTTGCATCCCCAGCGCGGTCGCCACCAGGAACGCCAAGCCGATCCCGGGCAGGGTCGCGTGACTGAGGGCGTCGGCCATGAGCGATCGCTTGCGCAGCAGGGCGAACACGCCGACGATCCCCGCCGCCACGCCCAGCAGCGTCGTGCTCAGCACCACGACCGAGGTGTTGTAGCCCGACTGGAACGTGAGCACGGCGAAGACCTGCTCGACCGTCGGCCACTCGTCGGTGACGTTGGTGATCGACGCCGGTCGGTGCGCGTGGCCGGCGGCGGCGAGCGAGGCGATCACGCCCGCGGCTCCCGGCCGTCGCTCTGAGCGATGGCCTCGGCGGCCTCGCTGAGCAGCGTGAGCTTGCCGCCGTAGGTCTTGCGCAGGTTCGCCGGGGTGAACGTCGTCGCGACCGGGCCAGCGGCGACGACGCGCATGTTGAGCAGCATCACCTCGTCGAAGTAATCATCGACGGTCTGCACGTCGTGATGGACAACGATCACCGTCTTGCTCTGCTCGCGGAGGTCGCGAAGGACGTCGACGATCGCCTTCTCGGTCGCCGCGTCGACGCCGGCGAAGGGCTCGTCCATGAAATACAGGTCCGCTTCCTGCGCGAGGGCGCGGGCGAGGAAGACGCGCTGCTGCTGGCCGCCGGAGAGCTGGCTGATCTGCCGCTTGGCGTAGCCCGCCATGCCGACGCGGTCCATGCACTCCAGCGCCGCTCGCTTGTGCTTCCGCGACACGGGCAGGCACCAGCCGATGCGTCGGTAGCGCCCCATGCACACGACGTCCAGCGCCGAGACGGGGAAGTCCCAGTCGACGCTCTCGCGCTGCGGGACGTAGCCGACGCGCGAGCGCTGCCTGCGGTACGGCCGACCCCAGAACTCGACGACGCCGGAGGCACGCGGCACCAGCCCGAGGCAGGCCTTGATCAGCGTGCTCTTGCCCGCGCCGTTGGGACCGACGATCGCGACGAGCTTGCCGGCCGGGGCGTCGTAGTCGACGTCCCAGAGCACCGGCTTGCGGTGGTAGGCCACGGTCATCGCGTGGATG
>JBCCZA010000243.1:0-3659 GCA_039188455.1 Planctomycetota bacterium | reverse complement strand
GACGATGAACGCGCGGGAGACGAGCGTGGTCGAGGCGGCGATGAGCTTGCGTCGGCCGAGTTTCTCGACCCAACGGACGGCGGGGATCTGCAGGAGCTGAGTGATGGGTGAGAGGGTGGCGAGCAGGCCGATCTGCCAGGCCGAGGCGCCCATGAGCAGGGCGAAGGCGGGCAGGAACGCGCCGGCGACGAGGATGTCCATGCACTGCGAGAGGACGCCGTCGGCGAACAGGCCGCGGAGGCCGCGTCGTCGGTGCGCGGTGGACAACCCGCCGCGGGGGCGGCTGAGCCGCAGCCAACGTCGATAACTCAGCAGGCTTGGCATGGGCTCCCGTCCGATGCAGGCGGGCGGATGCTAAGCCAATCGGGGCCAGCGTGAGAGGTGGGTCGTAGGTGCCACGTCTCGCCGCGGGCGATGTGCGCCCTGGCCATGTCGCCAACTCAACGGCACACATCGTGCGTAGCACGAGGTGTGGCACCCGGGCGTCGTGGTTGTCGTGATGGACCGAGCGCCGCGGCTCAGGCGGCCTTGGCGTCGGGCGTGTCGGCCGAGGGCGCGAAGGCGGGGGCGTCGTGGGTCTCGGTCCAGTCCTCGCAGCTGGGCAGGTCGATCTCGCACGAGGCGGTCTTGCGGTAGCCGAGCTTGCGGACGACCTCGAGGACCTCGGTCCAGGTGGGGTAGGGGCGTTGGTTGACGCGCTTGTAGGCGTCGATGGCCTTGATGAAGAGGAACTGCTCGGGCGACATCTCGCCTTCCTCGGCGGATTTGGCGAAGTCGGTGCGGCGTCGGCCGGGGCCGCGGCGGCGCTCGAGGCCGGTGCGCTGGCGCTCGGCGTCGGAGCGGGTGTCGACGACGTTCTTGCGTCGTTCGGGGCCGCGGTAGGTGGTGTCTTCGCTCATGGGTCGGACCTGGGGAGGCTTGGGGCCGCGGGTGCCGGCCCTGGGCACGTCGCCGGGCCGGCGTCAGTCGTCGTCGTCGCCGAAGAAGTAGGACTCGTCCTCGTCTTCGTCGTCGTCCTCATCGTCGTACGAGTCGTCTTCGTCGTCGTCCTCGTCGTCGAAGTCGTCGTCCTCCTCGTCGTCGTCGTCGAAGAAGTCGTCGTCTTCGTCTTCATCGTCCATCGGCTCGTCGTCCTCAAGCTCGTCGTCGTCATCGGCGGCGAGTCGCCAGGGGGCGGCGGGGGTCGCGTCGAGCCCGGCGGCGAGGGGGAACCAGTCGGAGCGGGGATCGAGCGGGTCGGCGGAGCGTGGGGCGGTCATCGCGGCGTTCTCTCCTGCGGTGGGATGACAGACACCGAGGGGACGGCGGGTCGCGTCCCCGACGATCGGGACAGGCGTTGCGATCCTCCTAACCGGGCGAGACCGCGGGGGAGGGGCGACGCCGGGTGTAAGCTAATCCTCGGATGCGAGGTGTCAATGCAACCGGCGGCGCGGCGGGCGACCCGGGCGAGCCCGATGGTCGGGGAGCGCCGGCGGGCGTGCCGGCGCGCTGGCATCTCACGGCCGCGCTGGGCACGTGGCTGCTGCCGGGGCTGGGTCACTGGATGATCGGCGAGCGGGCGCGCGGGGCGATCCTGGCCGTCACGATCGGGTCGCTGTACGTGCTGGGGCTGCTGATCGGTGGGATCGGGGTGATCGACCGGGCGGCGCCGCTGCCGGGCTTTTTCGGGCAGATGCTGATCGGGCCGACGTTCGTGGTGCTGTGGGCGCAGGAGCGGCTGTGGTCGTGGTCGGCGATCGACGGGACGCCGTCGCTGGCCGAGGGCATGCCGATCGGGGTGATGGGCGAGCAGGGGGTGCTGTACACGTCGATCGCGGGGCTGCTGAACCTGCTTTGCATTATCGACGTGATCTACCGGGTCGGCCGCGGCGGGTCGCCGGGGCCGGTCGGCGAGGCGGCGTCGGCGAGCGAGGCGGGGGCGTGATGGGGGCGGCGACGCTGGCGTGGCGCGTGTTCCTGGAGCCGGCGCCGTGGGAGCCGGGCTGGCTGTGGCTGATGCTGCCGATCGTGGTGGCGATCTGCGTGGTGTTCAAGACGATCCGCGGGCCGTCGCTGCGGCGTCTGCCGCAGGCGGCGGGGTTCCTGGTGCTGCAGGTGCTGGTGTTCATGGTGCTCGCGGCGGCGGGGCTGTGGCTGCTGGTGGAGCTGGTCGTGTGACGGGGGAAGCGGCCAGTGCTTGCGCGATAGCCCTTGCCTGAGTTGACTGGCCACTGGCCACTGGCCACTTCTCTACCATGCGCCGATGCGCGACGTGCTGATTGAGTTGGTCGACGGGGCGGAGCTGGACGCCGACCGGGCGGGCGAGGTGTTCGCCCAAGTGATGGACGGCCAGGCCGACCCGCTGCACGTCGCGTCGCTGCTGACGGTGCTGTCGACGCGCGGGCCGTCGGCGGGGGAGATCGTGGGGCTGACGCGGGTGATGCGGGATCGCGTGCGGCCCGTGGCGGTGCCCGACGGGCTGACAGTGATCGACACGTGCGGCATGGGCGGCACGCACAGCCGGCTGTTCAACGTCTCGACGGCGACGGCGATCGTCGCGGCGGCGGCCGGTCGGCCCCGGGGGCTGGCCGTCTGCAAGCACGGCAACCGCTCGGTGACCAGCGTGTCCGGCTCGTCGCAGGCGATCGAGCTGCTGGGGGTGAACGTCGAGGCCGACGACGCGACGCTGACGCGCTGCCTGGACGAGGCCGGGTTGTGCTTCTGCCACGCCCCGATGTTCCACGCCGCGATGAAGCACGCCGCCCCGATCCGTCAGGCATTGGGGATTCGCACGATCTTCAACATCGTCGGCCCGCTGACCAACCCGGCCGGCGCGAGGCGGCAGCTCATCGGCGTGCCCAGCGTGGCGATGGGCGAGCTCGTGGCCGAAGCGATGCGCGAGCTCGGCGACGAGCGCGCGATGCTCGTGCACTGCCGCATGAGCGACGGCAACCCGCTCGGCGAGCTCACGACCTTCGGCGACAACACCGTCCACGAGCTGCACCACGGCAGCGTCGCCACCGGTGCCCTGGACATCGAGCGGCTCGGCCTGCCGCTGGGCATCCCGTCGGCCGCGACGGTCGAGTCCCCCGAGGCGTCCGCGGACCTGATCGGCCGCGTCCTCGACGGCGAGCACGGCCCGGCGCGCGACATCGTGCTGCTCAACGCCGCGGCCGCCCTGCGCGTGGGCGGCGTGGCCGAGGAACTCGGCGAGGGCCTCGCGATGGCGCGCGAGGCGCTCGACGACGGCACCGCCAAGCAGACGCTCGCCATCCTCGTCCGCCTGACGCGGGGCGACCAGTGAGCAAGCCGCCGCCCGAGAACGTCACGCTGGAGGAGACCCACGACCTGGGCTCGTTCCCGCTGGTGCCGATTGCGGCCGCGATAGTCACGGCCGCCATCGGGGTGCTCGCCTGGCTCGGCCTGTTCTTCGGCGGGTTGGTCTGGCTAGCGCCGCTGGGCATCGGGGCGATCGTCGGGCTGGCGGTGATGTTCACGGACAAGAAGGGCGACCAGCGCCTGCCGTGGATCGCGGCGGGGCTGACGCTGCTGGCGTGCTGGGTGGGTTACTTCATCGTCGACCAGTACGTCATCGTGTGGACCGGTCCGCCGCGGACGATCCCGCAGTCGATCACGGCCTTCCCACGCGACATCTCGCTGGTGCTGATGTCCTTGGTCGG
>JBCCZA010000242.1:0-3734 GCA_039188455.1 Planctomycetota bacterium | reverse complement strand
GGGCTGAGGTTGGCGAACTGGCTCGGGTCGATCTTGTCCATGGCGGGCCTTGTTCTACGAGGCGGGTGAAGCCGGGTTCTTGGTCACGAGGCCGACGATCAGCGGCCCCCACAGCGTGAGGAAGACGTTGGCCACGGCGTAGCAGACGGTGAAGGAGACGACGGGCGTGGCGTTGCCGGCCTTGTCGAGCAGGGCGGCGAAGCCGGGGTTGGCGCTACGCCCGCCGACGAGGCAGCCGAGCGCCTCGATCGGGTTGCGGATGCGCAAGACGTAGTAGGAGAAGAAGAACACGATCACCTGCGGGACGAGCGTGACGCCGACACCGAGCAGAAGGAGGGTGATGCCGTACTGCTTGATCGTGGTGATGGCCTGCGGGCCGGCCTCGAGGCCGACGACGCCGACGAACACGGCCAGGCCGAAGTCGCGGAGGAAATTGGACGCCCCCGAGGGCAGGGCGGCGAACTGCGGGTGGACGCTGCGGAGCCAGCCGAACAGCAGGCCGGAGAGCAGGCAGCCGCCGCCTGTGCCGAGCGTGACGGGCACGCCGCCGAGCTTGACGGTGATCACGCCGATGAGCACGCCGAGGGTCATGCCAAGGCCAAAGCAGATGAAATCGGTGACGCGGGCGGCGGTGATCTTGTAGCCCAGCTTGGCCTGGACGCGGTTGAGGTCCTTGGGCTTGCCGGTGAGCATCAGCTCGTCGCCGCGGTGCAGCACGGTGTCGGGGAGCATCGGCAGGTCGTGGCCGAGACGCTTGGCGGCCGTGAGGAAGACGCCGTGTCGGGTCTCGACGCCGAGCTCGTCGTGGATCGCGCTCATGGACTTGCCGATGAACCCGCGGTGCGTGAGGATCACTTCGCGGTTCTCCTCGACGAGCTCGAGTCCCTGAGGCGGCTCGGTCTCGGGGCCGAAGTAATCGTTGGCTCGCTCGACGGCCTCGCGCCGGCCGGTGATGGCGACGACGTCCTCGGGCTGGATCGGGGCCTCGGCGTCGGCACCATCCAAGCGACGGCCGCCGCGAATCACGGCCTCGACGGCGGCGCGGTCGAGGGCCTGGTCGATCTCGATCGGCGTCGTGCCGACCGCTTGGTGGTTATCGCTGACGCGGTACAGCCGGGTGACAACGGGCTCGATGGCCTCGAACTCGCCGGGCTCGAGGTCGCCCTTGCCGCCGGACATCTTCTTGGCGAGCGCGACGGCCTCCTTGCGGATATCCCAGCGCATGATGGTCGGGAAGAACCAGGTGACCATGAGGATCGGGCCGAGCGAGCCGAAGATGTAGGTCATCGCGTAGCCGACGGCGATGTTGGTCTGCATCTGCTGCTTGAAGTCGGCGGAGGCGTCGAGCTGCTGGATGGCTTCGCCGGCGGTGCCGATGATCGCGGACTGAGTGAGCCCGCCGGCGGCGAGCCCGGCCGCGGTGCCGCGATCGAGCCCGGTCAGCCACGCGGCGATCAGCACGCACAGCAGGCCGACGACGGTCATGACGAACGCCGAGGCGAGCTGGTTGAGCGTGCGGAGGTTGAGGGCGTGGAAGAACTGCGGGCCGCCCTGGTAGCCGACGGCGTAGATGAACAGGGCGAAAAAGATCGACTTGACGCTGGTGTCGACCTTGATGCCGAGCTGGCCGATGAGCACGCCCATGATGAGCGTGCCGGCGATCCCGCCGAGGACGAACCGGCCGGCCTTGAACTTGCCGATCAGGTAGCCGAGCGCGACGGTGACGAACAGCACGGCCAGCGGCGCGTGGCCGAGGAAGTCCTGCACCGGTTTGAGCCAAGCCCCGTCCATCGTCCGCTCGCCGCGTGGGGAACCAAGCCCGACGATACCCGCTGGACCGCGATATCGCGCGACGGATCGTGGGAGTCTGCAGCGGTTTTTCGGCTCGCCAGGCTCGGTGAGCGGCGAATGCCTCCTCCAGGACTCGAACCTGGGACCTGCGGATTAAGAATCCGATGCTCTAACCAACTGAGCTAAGGAGGCGGGCGTGGCCGGGGCGGGGTGCCGCTCTCGGCCGAGTCGCGCAGTGTAAAGCAGGCCCGGCGGATGTCAACGCGGCGGCGCGGGCGGGGTCGCTAAGCTGTGGGCTTGGTTCGACGGGTTTTCCAGGTTGATCGGGCGATGCGATCGCTGGCCGTGCTCGCGGCGATGTGGGGAGTTGTGGCGTGGCCGGCGGCGGGGCAGCAGACGTTCACGCTCGACGACGAGGCGGGGTTCGTGCTCGTCGAGCCGCCCGACCCCAGCTCGCCGGAAGGCCGGCTGCAGGCGGCGCGGACGGCGCTGGCCGAGGGCCGGCTTAAGGACGCGCTGCAGATCGTCGACGCGTTCATCGAGAACAACCCCAACAATCCGTTCGTGATCGACGCCCGGCTGGTCCGCGGCGACATCCGCGTCGCGCAGGGCAACTACTACCGGGCGCTGTTCGACTACGAGTACGTCGCACGCACGAGCCCGGCGAGCGAGGCGTGGCTCATCGCGCTGGAGCGCGAGTTCGAGATCGCTCGCGCCTTCGTCAACGGCGCCAAGCGACGGTTCCTCGGGCTGCGGATCCTCACGGCCAAGGGCGAGGCCGAGGAACTGCTGATCCGCATCCAGGAGCGTGTGCCCGGCTCGGAGCTGGGCGAGAAGGCGAGCATTACGCTGGCAGACTACTTCTTCGCCGACGGCGACATGTTCCAGGCGTCGGAGGCGTACGACCTGTTCCTGCTGAACTACCCCGACAGCCCGCAGCGCGAGTGGGCGATGCTCCGGCTGATCCAGGCGAACCTCGCGCGGTTCCGCGGGCCGGAGTACGACGCGACCGGCTTGATCGAGGCCAAGCAGCGGCTGGATCAGTACCGGGCGGAGTTCCCGGCGTCGGCCGAGCGGATCGGCGTGGACGCGCTGGACATCCGCATCGCCGACGCGGCGGCCGACAAGGACCTCAACGACGCGAGGTGGTACGAGCGACGCGGCAAGCCGGTGTCGGCGGCGTACCTGTACCGCCGAGTCGTCGAGGACCACCCGCAGAGCACGGCCGCGCAGGTCGCGATCGCGCGACTGGCGGGGCTGCCGGTGCCGGTGGTCGAGAAGACGGCGTTGATCCCGCTGTCGGCGACGGACGAGCCGGTGCGGCGCGAGGGCGAGCAGGCGATCGGCCAGCTGCGTCGTCAGGGCCCGGACGACCGGGCTCAGCGGCAGGCGCGCGAGGAGTTTATCCAGCGGCTGCGCAACCTCGAGTCGCGTCCGGATGGCCCGGGGCCGGTCGACCCGACGACCCCGCCGGAGGTCTACCCGCGATGAGCCGACCCCGCCTGTCGATCGGCGTGTGGCTGGCGTTGGCGTGGGTCGCGTCGTTGGGGCTGAGCGGCTGCGGGTACTCGACGCAGGGCATCTATCCCGAGGGCTACCGCACCGTGGCCGTGCCCGTGTTCGAGAACCGCACGTTCTATCGCGGCGTCGAGCTGGAGATGACCGAGGCGGTGATCAAGGCGATCGAGTCGCGCACGCCGTACCAGGTCGTCAGCGGCGGGGCGGCGGACACGACGCTGCGCGGGGTGGTGGTGGAGATCGAACAGGAGCGGCTGACGCGTCGGCGGACGGGGGCGACGCCGAACCAGCTGGAGGTGGCGGTGACGGTCGATCTCGTGTGGGAGGACACCCGTCGGGGCGAGGCGATCGACGACCGGCTGGGGCTGACGGTGTTCGGGGTGTACGCCCCGGCGATCGAGGTCGGCGAGCCGCTGGAGGTGGGG
>JBCCZA010000241.1:0-3803 GCA_039188455.1 Planctomycetota bacterium | reverse complement strand
CTGCTCGCTGGTGAGGTCGCCGTCCTGGACGTTGTTCAGGAAGTCCATGAACTTGAAGTAGTCCTCGTGCCGAATCGGGTCGTACGGGTGCGAATGGCACTGCACGCAGGACATGGTGGTCGCGTGCCAGACCTGCCAGGTCGTGTTCACGCGGTCCATAATCGAGACGATGCGGAACTCCTCGTCGTCGGTCCCGCCCTCGTCCTCGGCCGGGCTGTTGCGGTGGAAAGCGGTGGCGAGATAATCGTCGAGCGTCGCGTTGGGCAGGAGGTCGCCGGCGATCTGCTTGATCGTGAACTCGTCGAAAGGCATGTCGCGGTTGAAGGCGCGGATCACCCAGTCGCGATACATGTACATCGTCGGCCGACGGCGATCCTGGCCGAGCCCCTTGGAGTCGGCGTAGCGCGCGAGGTCGAGCCACATCGTCGCCCATCGCTCGCCGAACCTGGGCGACGCGAGCAGGCGATCGACCACCTTGTCGTACGCATCGTCGGAGTCGTCCGCGATAAACGCGTCGAGCTCCTCGACGGTCGGCGGCAGCCCGGTCAGGTCCAGCGTGGCCCGCCGAAGCAAGGCGCCGCGGCTCGCCTCGGGGCTCGGCTGCAGGTCTTTCTCGCGCAGCTTGCGGAGCACAAACCGGTCGATGTCGTTCCGGCTCCACGCGTCGTCGGCCAGCCGCGGGACCTTGACCGGCGTCGGCTTCACGAAGGCCCAGTGCTCCTCCCAGCCAGCGCCCTGGGCGATCCATCGCTCGATCAGACCAACCTGGCGGTCCGACAGCGCCGGGCCGTGATCGGGCGGGGGCATCCTGACGAGGGGGTCGTCGGAGGTGATTTTGTCCAACAGGAAGGAAGCCGCGGGGTCGCCCGGCACGATCGAGGCGTTGCCGGACTGGCCGACCGCGATCGCCTCGTCCTCGAAGACGAACGACAGCCCGCCCGATTTCATCACCCCGCCATGACAGGCGGCGCAATTGGCGGCCAGGATCGGCCGGATGTGCTCGTTGAACACCACCTTGTCGGGCAAATCGAGTTCGTCGTTCGAGTCGGCCGCGGGACGCTTGTCGCCGCAGCCCCCGGCGAACAGCAGATAGCCCGCCGCAAGCAGCAGACACGCCGACCACGACCACCGAATCATGCTTCCCATCAAGCCGGGCAACTCCGCCGAACAACCGTTCAGAACGAGACTGGAGACGTTGGAAGAAATCTAAGCTGGAATCGAGCGGCGACCAATGGACACATCGGTGCAATTTTTGCACATTATCACTCGATGGAGCCGCCGACCGAGAATCTGACCCTCGTGTTCCCCCACCTGCCGGGCTGGGATCGGGGCGGCGGGTCACTCGACCCTGCGCGGACCCGCACCCCCCGGCTCATCCACGCCGCCTGGCGCCACCAGGCACCGCGAAACGCCCGCCGCGCCGAGCACGTCCACGACGTCTATCACGTCAGCCTGGTCCACGCAGGCCGCGGCTCTATGATCGTAAATCACGAAAGAATCGACACTCAGCCCGGAAGCCTGGCACTGATCTCGCCCGGTGAACCCCACACCTACGCCACGCTGCCCAGCGACGAATCGGTTTACTCCGAGGTGACCTTCGAGGTGCTCGACCGGTCTGGCCGGCCTGTGCAGACGCCGTTTCACGACCTGCTGTCAGCTTGGTCCGGCCTGACAGTCCCGCGCTGGACCGCCGGCTCGATCCCGCCACCGGCTTTACAGAATATCATCGCCAACGGCCTGAGCCGGGTCGCCTCCGCCTGCCAGTCCACCGGCGAAAGACGCTCGTTTGACGTGAATCGAGCGCTGATGGGGCTGCTCGAGACGCTCATCGATCTGAGCCGTGAGGCGGCGCCGCCCAACGACCCCGCACTCGCGGCCATGCGGCTGATCGAGCACAACCTCAACCGAGGCATCACCGTCCAGCGGATCGCGAGCGAAGTCAATCTCAGCCCAAATCAACTCATCAAGCGATTCCGTCAGCGGTACGGCGTCACGCCGCTCGCGTATCGGCAGCAGCTCCGCGTCGACGCCGCTAAGCGATTGCTCGAGTCGACGCACTACCCCATCAAGACGATCGCCAGCAGCGTCGGGTTTAAGGACGTCTTCTACTTCACCCGCGTCTTCTCAAGCCGAGTGGGCCGGCCCCCCAACGCGTATCGGAAGCTCAAGCGACAAGAGTCCGGCTTGTAGCGGCGGCCTCGAACTCGACACGAACGAGCGGCGTCAAGGTTGGCCTTTAGGCCGATCGCTTTCGATCTCGACCCGGCCCGGATAAACTAATTAAGCATGAATCACTTCTCGCTCCTCGCCTTGATCGTTCTCAGCCTCGCCCTGACGCCGCTGGCCGTCGCGGATGACGCGCCAACCCGTCGGCCGAACATCGTCTTCATCATCGCCGACGACTTCAGCGACGACCTCGCGGGGTTCATCAACGGCAAGGTCGACACGCCGGCGCTGGACCGCCTGGCCGTCGAGGGCGCGTACTTCCCCCGTGCCTACGCCGCCAGCAGCGTCTGCTCGCCGAGCCGATACACCTGCCTGACCGGCCAGTTCGCCAGCCGAAGCACCACGCCTCAGTTCCTCAGAGAGCGCTCGCCCGAGGGCATGACCCAGGTCCGATGGAACATGGGCATCGGCGACGACCAGCTCACCCTGCCCAAGCTGCTCAGCGAGGACGGCTACGCGACCGGGTTCGTCGGCAAGTGGCACATCAACGGCATCGGCCGGCCGCCCTACCTGCCCAAGGGAGCCGACATCCACGACCCCGAGGTGATCGCCCATCTGCAGGCCGACCAGGTCCACTACACCAAGGAGCTCAAGAAGTTCGGCTTCACCGACGTCCGCAACGTCTACCCCGGCAACCCGCAGCAAGACCACAACCTCATCGCCATGGGCCTGAGCCTGCACCACCCCGAGTGGCAGAGCCAGGGGGCGCTCGGGTTCATCGAGGATCACAATGACGAGCCGTTCTACCTGTACTACGGCCTGACCATGCCGCACTACCCACACCCGCACGAGTCGCTGCAGTCCGACCCGCTGCTCACGCCCGTCGGCCCCATTGATAAGCCGATCCAAGCCGGCATGCCCAGCCGCGAAGAGGTGCTCAAGCAGGTCCAAGACGCCAACCTGCCCAAGGAGCTATGGGGCGGAGTGTGGATCGACCACCAAGTGCAGGCGGTGCTCGACAAGCTGGACGAGTTGGGGATCGCCGACAACACGCTGGTCGTCTTCTTCAACGACAACGGGATGGAGGACGAGTCCAAGGGCAGCAACTACGAGGGCGGGATCGTGAGCCAGACGATGTTCTTCTGGCCGGGGACGATCAAGCCGGGCGACCGCGACCCGATGATCCAGAACACCGACTTCGTGCCCACGTTCCTCGACCTCGCCGGCGTCACGCCGCCGGCCGAGATGCACCTCGACGGCTACAGCCTCAAGCCGATGCTGCTGAGCCAGGACGATTCATCGGTGCGCGACGCGGTGTTCAGCGAGATCGGCCTGACGCGCGCGGTCACGACGGCCGACGGCTGGAAGTACCTCGCCTTCCGCGTCCCGCCGAGTCTGCAGCGCACGCACGCCGAGCGCATGGCCGACCAGCACCAGGTGCTGGCCAACATCAATGAGAACCAGCCCTGGACCGTCGGTGCCCCCGGCTTCGACCTCGACCCCGAGGCCCGCTACTTCCACCTCGGCAGCGAGCCCGGCGGCGGGTTCCTCGAACGCCTCACCGCCCGCTCGAAACCACCCTACTGGCCGAGCTACTTCGACGCCGACCAGCTCTTCAACCTCAACGACGACCCGCT
>JBCCZA010000240.1:0-3827 GCA_039188455.1 Planctomycetota bacterium | reverse complement strand
CGTCGTTCAAGCTGATGGGCGTGTGGGACGGCGCGTTGAAGTGGCTGCAATACAGCTACTTCCCAAGCGAAGGCCTGCGGCAAGACAAGACCGAACTCGACCAACCGACGACGTGGCTCGACGCCTTGCCGCTGCAGCTGCGTGGCTACCCGTTCGACGCGCCGCTGGAGCCGACGACCATCGCCGTGGTGCCCGAGCAGACGACGACCAAGTGGTCGCCCGTTCGGCCGGACACGTACGTTCTCGAGTACGCCGGGCGCGAGACGGTCGACCTGCCCATCGGCGAGATCGACGCCCACAAGCTCGTCCTGCGCTTCGCCGGCCCGACGCGTGAACGCCGACCCGACATCACGATGCACTTCCACGCCGACGCCGCGACGCAGCACGTCCTCGTCTCCTATGACGATCCGCACATCGGTCAGACGTACCGGCTCAAGTCGCTGACGCGCGACGCCTATTGGCGATGAGCTGTCAGGGCCGGATACGCCGTGACCCCGATGGCCTGGCCGTCGCGCCAGATCGACAACTCCAGCGGCCGCCTTTGCTCCCGAGCCTCTAGCCAGGCCAGCTCCAACGCCAGGGTCGATTGAATCAGTCGCTCGTCGGCGAAGATCACCAGGTCGCCGACTTGCAGCCCGTCCACCCACGACGGATCGAGAACCTCGACGCCCCAGACCTCGCCCCGATCGTTGTAGCGCAGCGACCATTGCGGAAAGTCGAACGAAGCCACGGCCTGCCGCAGATCGATCCCCAGCGCCCCATTCACCGCGGCAACCAACGCCGGGCCATCGGGGTAATCCACCTCACCGGCGGCTTGGATCGCGGAGCGGATGGCTTCCATGCCGTAACGCTGTTCCAACAGCAGGAACAGGCCGAACGAAGCGTTGTACTCGTCCCGGGATGGCCTCGGCTGATCCTGGTGCCAGTCAAACAACCCGGGGCCGACACCGGCCAGCGAAGACAAGGGATGCCCGAATAGCCCGGTCTTCTCGGGCAGGTCGGGATCAACCACCGTCGCGGCGCGATACGCGCCATACGTCGCCAGCCCGTCGCGGAACCAGCGCGTTCGATTGCGGCTCTCGAACGGGATCAGCCCGAGGAATTGCCCGCTGGCGTCGGGCAAGGCGACGGGCGGCACGGTCGGGTCCGTCAGCGTGATCTCCACGAGCTCGTGCATGTCGAGGTAGAGCCGGTCGTAATCGACCGCCCCGGACAGCGGTTCGTCGGCGACGAAGTGAATAGCGACGTACGTGTCGTCATAAAACGGCGACGAGACGTGGTAACGGGTCGGCGACTCGGGCAGGTAGATGATCCGGATCACCACGCGAAGAGGGCTGTCGATACCGAGGTCTACGAACGCTGACTGTCTTGCTCGGTCGTATCGGTCCGCAAGACGATCCGCGAGTGGTTGGTCGATCGCTGCGCGGTCCGCGTCCGTGTACACCGTCACGCGGCCTACCTCGGAGACGAGGGCCACCGAGTCATCGAATTCCCTCGGATCGAAGGTCAAATTGAGTTCAAACGGCTGCTCATGCTCGCCGACCACCTCGGCAAAATGCGTGACCTGACCTCCCTGAAGCCCTCCGGGCCGATCCAGGTATCGCCGTTTCCATTCCGCCCGCTCGATCGCCCCACATCCGGACTGACCCAGCAGCGTGCCGACGCACACGACGGTTGCCATCGCGAAAGGGTGCCCACGGATCGACCGCACGAGGGAGCGCGTCATGCCGGCAGTCTCGTCGCCCTCCGCCGGGTCGTCTAGCCTGCCCGGATGCCCGAGCTGCCCGAGGTGGAGTGCGTCCGGCGGTCGATCGAACGACGCGTGCTGGGGCGGCGGGTCGTGGCGGTCGAGTTGCAGCGGACCGACATCCTGCAGCCGGCCGAAGGGATGCGGCGTGGCTCTGCACCAGTAGCTGCGACGCCACGCGTCGCTGAAGGATCGATCGCGGGCCTGCTGTGTGGTCAGACGGTGACCCTCGCAACACGTCACGGCAAGCGGCTGGCCATCGTTGGCGAAGACGGCTCGGCGGTCGGCGTGCACCTGGGGATGAGCGGCCGGCTGCTGGTGTTTGATCGCGGGACCGCCGCGAGGGACGAGCCGTTTGGCGGGTCGCACACGCACGCGGTCTGGCAACTGGATGACGGGAGCCGGCTGGCGTTCGTCGATCACCGACGGTTCGGCGGGCTGTGGGACTGGGAGGCATCTGATGGGCCGGAGGCGTGGTTCGCCGGGATGGGGCCCGATGCCCTGGCGATCGGGCCGGCAACCCTGTGGCGGGGGCTGAGCGGCACGAGGCGGTGCCTCAAGGCGGCGCTGCTCGATCAGCAGGTCGTGGCGGGGCTGGGCAACATCTACGTCGACGAGCTGCTCTACGCCGCCCGGCTAAGCCCACTGACGCCGGCTGACCGGGTCACCCGCGACCAGGCGGCCGGGCTGGTGCGACGGATGCGGACGCTGCTGAACCGGGCAATCGCGGCCGGGGGCTCGACCCTGCGGGACTACGCCGACGCCGACGGGGCGGCCGGCGGGTACCAGCTCCGCCACCGTGCCTATGGCCGGGGCGGGCTGCGGTGCCTGCGACGCGGGTGCGGCGGATCGCTGGTCGTCGACACGGTGGCATCCCGGACCACCGCGTGGTGCCCGCGGTGCCAGCCGGGCGGGGGGCACTAGTCCACATCGCCTGGGCGGGGCGATGTTGTCGACACGCAACACGACTAGAGAGAGAGAAGAGAATACTTATCCCTCTTCTTCGTAATACCTCTGGCGCTTTGTGCACAGCTGTGGCCATCCGCACACAAGTGCTTTTCAATAATGCCTTTAACCGGGGCGATGCGGCTGGGATGAACCTGTCGGTAGCTTGTCAGCCAAGCCACCGTGGCGCTGACGTTTCGCGGCCATCGGGCCCGCCAGGGCCACCATGCTGTCGGTCGATTAACCGACAGCGAGCGCTGGCTTAGCGCAGCGCGGGCGCTCTTCCACGCGTTTTCCACAGCCGGGTGGAGAATGCAAAGGCCGCTGAGTGGCCGGTTGCCCGACACGTGGCGACAGGGCGGCTGGGTGCTAGAGGCCGGCTCAGGACTCGGTCGGGGCCTGCTCGGTGGCCCGGATCTGGGTGTCGAGCACCTCGAGCTGGCGGGCGAACGAGGGGTCGGCCGAGGCCCGGTCGTCGGTCGTCCGGATGGAGTGCATGACCGTGGTGTGGTCTCGGCCGCCGAAGTACCCGCCGATCTCCTCGAGCGAGAACCGGGTGCGTTTGCGGGCCAGCCACATGCAGACCTGACGGGGCTCGGTGATGGACTTGTGGCGGCGACGGGACTGCAGGTCGGAGAGCTTGACCTGGTAGTACTCGGTGACGGCGTCGATGATGTGCTGCAGGGTGGTCTGGTTGGCGCGGGGCGGGGCGGCCGGCTCGCCCATGGCGTCCTGAGCGGTGCGGAGGTCGAGGGCCTTGTTCTGCAGCTGGGCGTGGCCGAGGACGTTGTTGATGGCGCCCTCGAGCTCGCGGGCGTTGGTGTCGACCTTCTTGGCGATGTAGTCGATGACGTCCTCGGGGACGGTGACGCCGCGGAGCTTGGCCTTGGCCTTGAGGATCGCGACGCGGGTCTCGAAGCCGGGCTTCATGACGGCCGCGACCAGGCCCCACTTGAAGCGGGAGACCAGCCGGTCCTCGAGGTGCGGGATCTCGGTCGGGGCGGCGTCGGAAGACAGCACGATCTGGCGGTTGGACTGGTAGAGCTCGTTGAAGGTGTGGAAGAACTCTTCCTGCGAGCGGTCGCGGTTGGCCAGGAAGTGGATGTCGTCGATGACGAGGACGTCGACGTGGCGG
>JBCCZA010000239.1:0-3871 GCA_039188455.1 Planctomycetota bacterium | reverse complement strand
TCAAACAGAACCTAAGGCGTGTCGCCGGCACGCCGAGCGACAAGCAACGTGACGTCGTCGTCGCTCGGCCGGCCTTGGCTCAACGCTTCCCAGCGTTGGCGAAGCGACGCGGTCAGCGCCACCGCGTCCGCCGGGCTGGGGTCGGTCGCGGCGGCGACCTCGCGGGTCAACCCCGCCTGGCCGAGCCACTGGCCGTCGTCGAGCGTGAGTTCGGTGACGCCGTCGGTCGAGAACACCAGCCACTCGCCCGGCCCGAGCCGATCGGCCACGCCGCGGAACTGCGTGCCCTCCAGCCCTAGCGGGTAGTGCTCCTGCTCGCCGACCTCGCGCACGCCATCGGGCCCGGCGGCCAGCGGCGCGTGGTGCCCGGCGTTGACCATGACCAGCTCGCCGCTCGCCGGGTCGATCGCCGCGGCCGCGAGCGTGACGAACTTGCCGTCCGGCAGGTAGCGCACGAGGTGGTCGTTGAGCCGGGTCACCGCCTCGGGCAGGTCGAGCCCGGCTTTGAGGCAGGTCTGCAGCACGCTGTGCACCGCGAGCGTCGCCAGCGCGGCCGGCAGCCCGTGGCCCGTCACGTCGCCGACCACGAGCGTCACGCGCCCGTCGGGCATCGCCATCACATCGACGTAGTCCCCGCCGATCTCCTCGCACGGCTCGTACCACCACGCCACGTCCAGCCCCGGCGGCGGGGTCTCGCTCGGCAGGATCGATCGCTGGATCAGCCGGGCGTTGGCCAGGTCGCGCGCGATCCCCGCCTCGCGCTCGATCGCCTCCCGCGCCGACCACGCCGCCTCGGCCTGCTGGAACTGCTTGACCGCCAGCGCCACCAACGCCAGCCACTCCGTCGACCCCAGCATCGGCGGCAGGCTCGCGTACACCAGCTGGTCGCAGCGTTCGTCGTCGGTCAGCGGGCACGCGACTACGACCACCGGCGGGCCCTGCGTCGCGACCGACATCTCCACCGCCTCACCGCTCGACAGGCTCACGTTCGACGCCAAAACCGGCGCCCGCGAGTCCTGCATCGCGCGGATCGCCGACCGCGACAATCTCACGTCCAGCCGTTTGGCCGCGTCGGTTGGGTAGATCGCCAGCTGCTGCGGCGGGTGCGTCGGGTCGTCGGCGTCCAGCCGAAGCGCCATCGCCCACTTGCCACGCAGCTGCTCGCCGCACAGCGCCGCGCACAGCCGCTCCAGCCGCTCGGCCGCCGACGCCACGCCCATCAGCTCTCGCCCGAACGCCTGCAGCCCGGTGATCTGGCTCATGTCGAGCTTGGGCGTCGTCACGCGGGTGAGCACGCTGACCTCGGACACGTCGCCACGCTCGGCCCACGCCGATCGCCCGCTGGGGCCGGTCGCCTTCGCCCCCGATGCGCCGTCGTCGAGGACCAGCTGGAACCGGCTGATGCCCACGACGTCGCCCGCTCGAAGCGGCGAACGTTCGACCCGGCCGAGGTTGACGAACGTGCCGGCCCGGCTGCCCAGGTCCTCGACCCGCCACCCGCCGTTCGCGTCCCGCCACAGCCTGGCGTGCCGGCGCGAGACGCTCTGCCGATCGAGCTGCACGTCCGCGTCGTCCGACCGCCCGATAAGCAGCTCCCCGCCGTCGAGCTCGACCCGCCGCGTGCCCCCCTCGTCGTCTCGGATGTGCAGGCACCAGCCCGTATCAGCCATGCTCGTTCCCGTTGCGGGCCGTGTCGCCGGCCGATCGTCGCATCCGATGCATCGGCAATCAACGCCGCCCCCGTGCGTTCTACACGCGGGCGCCGAGAAGTACGATGATTCGGTAGCCACTCCGCGACGCAGGGCCCGGCTCCATGACCGAGGCGAATCCGCCAACACCCCCCGACCGCCCCCCCGACCTCCCCGACCGGCAGAGCGAGACCGTCGTCTCGATCTCCGGGCACGCCGGCCCCGCGTTCGCGCCCGCCGACGAGTTCGACGCCGGCGCCCGCATCGGCAAGTACACCGTCACCCGCCTGCTCGGCCGAGGCGGGATGGGTGCCGTCTACGAGGCCGTCGACACCGCCTTGCAGCGGGCCGTCGCCCTCAAGGTCCTCCCCCGCGTCTTCACCCAGGACGCCCAGGCCCTGCAGCGTTTCGTCCGCGAGGCCCAGCTCGCCGCCAAGCTCAACCACCCCAACGTCGTCGCCGTCTACGACGTCGGCGAGGACAGCGGCACGCACTACATCGCCATGGAACTCGTCCGCGGCAAGTCCGCCGACGACCTGCTGCGCTCGGGCGTCAAGCTGCACCACACCCAGGCCACGCGCATGGTCGCCTACGCCTGCAAGGCCCTGGCCGTCGCCCACGCCCAGGACCTCATCCACCGCGACGTCAAGCCCGCCAACCTCCTCGTCGCCAACGACAAGACGATCAAGCTCTCCGACTTCGGCCTGGCCAAGCTCCACGCCGCGCCCAGCCACACGCTCACGTCCAAGGACGTCGTGCTCGGCACGCCCAAGTACATGTCCCCCGAGCAGTGCCAGAACGAGCCGATCGACGGCCGCTCGGACATCTACTCGCTGGGCGCGACGTACTACGCGCTGCTCACCGGCAAGGCGCCGTACGACAGCGGCTCGACGATGCAGATCCTGTTTGCCCACTGCTCCAAGCCCGTGCCCGACCCGCGCGAGATCGACGCAGACATCCCCGAGGCCTGCGCCGCGATCGTCCGCCGCGCGATGGCCAAGGACCCCGTCGACCGCTACGCCACGGCCGACGACATGTTCGCCGACCTCAAGGCCGTGCTGACGCCGGGCGACACGACGACCCGCGCCGCCGCGTCCCCGCCGTCGGCCGCGGACGACACCGCGCCGCTGGCCAACGTCTTCGCCGCGCTCGACGCCTCGGACCCCACGCAGCCCGCGTCGCCTGTCACCCCCGCCTCGGGCACCGTGGCGTTCGAGCCGAGCACGGTGTTCGCCGCCCCGCCCCGCCAGTCCAACACGCTGGTGATCGCGATCGCCGCGGCGGCGGTGCTGGT
Source organism: Planctomycetota bacterium (assembly GCA_039188455.1). GTDB lineage: Bacteria > Planctomycetota > Phycisphaerae > Phycisphaerales > Phycisphaeraceae > JBCBUE01. The sequence goes on along the minus strand of JBCCZA010000239.1, from coordinate 889 downwards.
GGTCGTCGCCGTGGTCGGCGTCGCGCTGCTGGTGATCGTGGGCAGCGGACGTCAGGCGACGCCGCAGCCGGTCGCGACGGCCGCCGAACCGCCCGCCGAGCCCACCCCGACGTCGACGGTCGAGCCCGTGACGCCCGTGGCCGAGCCCGCCGCCGCCGCGCTCGAGCCTGCCGAGTCGACCAACCCCGTTGGCGCCTCCGCCGCAGCCTCCACCCATGCCACGCCGCCCGAGCTGCCGGCATTGCCCGACCTACCGCCTCTCGCGATCAGCGATGAGTCCTCCGACGAGGCGGGCGAAGCCGCCAAGCTGCCCGAGCTCCCGCCGCTGCCACCCCTGGCGTCGGACGAGGGCGAGACGACGGAGGAAACCGACACCACCGATGCCAATGCCGACGACGACGATGGCGAGCGCATGGCTGCCGCCGTCGCCGCGGCCCGCGCCGAGTTCGCCCGGCTGCGCGAGCGGCTGACCGAGGCGGTCCGCAGCGGCGAGCAGGCCCAGCTGCGCGGCGCGGCCAGCGCCCTCAATCGGTTCGAGCGGCGGTTCGCCGATTCCCAGGTGCCGGCCCTTGCCGAGCTGGCCGATCGCGCCCGCGTCCTCTTGGAAACCAACCGCCCACGCTCCGGCCCGCCCGCCGGCCAGACCCGCGATCGCGACCGCAACCGCCCCACGCCGCCGCCGCGCCGCTGAGCCGCCGATAGACTCGCCGCCCGTGACGGTGCTGCTCGAAGTCATCGACTCGCTGGCTCCTCTGGTCGTCCTGGTCGTGGTCGGCGCGGCGCTGCTGCGCTTCGGGTTCTTCGACGAGGCCTTTCGGCACGGGCTCGACCGGCTGGTGTACTGGGTGTGCATGCCCGCGCTGCTGCTGGGTAAGCTCGCCGAGTCGGG
>JBCCZA010000238.1:0-3905 GCA_039188455.1 Planctomycetota bacterium | reverse complement strand
GCGGGAGGCGTTGCGGTGGGTGCGGCGGTCGCTGGAGGGCGAGTCGGCCGTGCTGAAGGACCTGGACAACCTGTGCTGCGTGAAGGCCATGGACCTGGAGGAGGTGACGTCGTGCTATCGAAGCTGAACGTGTTGTTCTTGTGTACCGGCAACTCCTGCCGGAGCCAGATGGGCGAGGGCTGGGCGCGGTCGCTGCACGGCGACGCGATCAACGCCTATTCCGCAGGACTCATCGCCAAGGGGCTGAACCCGCACGCCGTGGCGGTGATGCGGGAGGCCGGGGTCGACATCACCGGGCAGAAGAGTCAGACGCTCGACGACGTCACGGCTGAGTTGGGGGACGAGAAGATCGACGTCGTCATCACCGTCTGCGGGCACGCGCACGAGACCTGCCCGGTCTTTCCTGGCGGAGCGACGATCATTCACCGCGGCTTCGACGACCCGCCGGCGCTGGCGGAGAACGAGCCGGACCCGGAGGTTGCGATCGGCCACTACCGCCGGGTGCGCGACGAGATCCGCGACTACGTGCAGAACCTCCCCCAAGTCCTCAGCGAGCGCCGGGTCGCTCGCGCTACGTGAAACCAATTCAAGCGAGACAGCCATGAGCGATTGCTGCGGCCCGACCTGCTGCTCCGACGACCCCACCCCCCTCGGCAACTCCGACGGCGGTGCGACAGCGACCGTGCACGACAAGGTCCGCGATGGCTACGCCCAGGTCGCCGAGTCCGGCACGCTGACCTCGATCTCGCTGCCGACCGGCGGCGGATGCTGCGGGACCGACCCCGGGCAGGGCGGCTGGTCGCAGGACGAGCTGGCCGAGAAGCTCGGCTACGGCAGCGACGATCTCGCGGCCCTCCCGCAGGGCGCCAACATGGGCCTGTCCTGCGGCAACCCCACCGCCATCGCGGCGCTGGAGCCCGGGCAGGTCGTGGTCGATCTCGGCTCGGGCGGCGGGTTCGACTGCTTCCTCGCCGGGCCCAAGGTCGGCGCCACCGGCCGCGTCATCGGCGTCGACATGACCCCGCCGATGCTCACCAAGGCCCGCGGCAACCTCGGCCACTACCGCACGACGTCGGGCCTGGACAACGTCGAGTTCCGCCTCGGCGAGATCGAGCACCTGCCGTTGGCCGACGCGTCGGTCGACGTGGTGATCAGCAACTGCGTGATCAACCTCTCGCCCGACAAGCCGCAGGTCTGGCGGGAGATCGCACGGGTGCTCAAGCCCGGCGGGCGGGTCGCGGCGAGCGACATGGCGTTGCTGCGGCCGTTGCCCGAGTCGATCGCCGGGATGGTCGAGGCGCTGGTCGGTTGCGTGGCCGGTGCGGTGCTCGTGGACGACTACCGCGCGATGGTCGAAGCGGCGGGGCTGAGCGACATCGTGCTCACGCCCAAGCCGGACTACGTCGCGGCGCTTGAGGGGCTGGACGACCCGCTATACCGTCAGATCGCCGCGGCGTTGCCGGCCGGCGAGACGGTCGCCGACTACGTCACGAGCCTGGACGTCACCGCGGCCCGCGTCTGAGGCCCCGCCGGTCGGCTGACGCAAATTTTCCAGGTCGCGGTGGGCGCGTCGCCTCGGCGGTCGTCTTGCTGTTGAACGCCCGGTTGGAGCCGGGCCTGGCAGCGACGACACTGGAGAGGCCATGACCGACCGCGACGCGTTGAGCTTGTACGTCGAACACCGCGACCCCGAGGCGTTTGCGTATCTGGTGCGGACCTACGAGGGGCTGGTGTACAGCGCGTGTCGGCGGCGGCTGGAGGACCCGGCTGATATCGAAGACGCCGTGCAGACGACATTTATCAAGCTGGCGGAGAAGGCGCGGACGATCCGCACGAGCCTGGCGTCGTGGCTGTACCGCTGCGCGTTGAACGCGGCGGCGGACATCGGGCGGGGCCGATCGCGGCGGGCGACGCACGAGCGGGGCTTTGCCGAGGCGGCGGCGACGGCGGAGTCGCACCACGAGTTTCTCGAGCTGCAGCGCAGCATCGACGAGGCGCTGCTGGCGCTGGGCGAGGGCGAGCGCGAGTTGATTGTCGAGCACTACTTCCAGCGGCGGACGCAGGCGGAGATGGCCGAAGCCGCGGGGGTGAGCCGGTCGATGATGAGCAAGCGCGTGCAGGCGGCGGTGTCGGCGTTGCGGGAGCGGCTGAGCGTGGGGGCGGTGGCGATCCCGTCGACGGGGCTGGCGACTTGTTTGGCCGAGCAGGGGGCGTCGGCCGCGGTGCCGGCGTCGCTGAACGCGTCGCTGATCAAGCTCGGCGTGGCGGGTGTGGGCAGCGGCACTGGCGCGGGGTCGGGCGGGGCGTCATCGTTGATCAGCCTGGGCGGGCTGGTGCTGGCGGCGGTGAAGGCCAAGCCGATCGCGGCGTCATTGTCGGGGCTGGTCGTTTTGCTGGGCGTGATCGGCGCGGTGGTCGTCGCGAACTCGGGCGCGTCCGGCGGGCCGGTCGCCGCGTCCGATGGGGACGGGCCGATGCGGGTCGGTGTGATCTTGAGTCGGCGGGCCTATGACATTGATGTCGAGGTGCATCGGGCCTTTGCGGAGAGCCGAGGGCGGGAGGTCGAGAACGCCGAGTGGTCCTTTGCGTTCCAGTGGCACAGCCGGATCGCCGACCAGGTGCGTGAGTTCGGGACGCTGCCTATGGAGATGGTGGCGGTCGTGGACCCCGGGACGGCGGACGACCCCGCGATCTTGCGGCGGGCCGAGGCGTTGGGGATCGACGCGTTGATCGCCGGCGACGACGTCGAGGCGATGACCGGGCTGGACGTGATCCTCATGAGCGCGACCGGCGACCTGACCGACGGGACGCTCGACGCGTTGCTGGCGGCGGTGAAGTCGGGCACGGGGCTGCTGGCGATCGGGTGGATGCCCGATCACGACGACCCGCGTGTGCTCGAGCTGTTGGGCACGGACAAGCTGGGGTATGTCGTGCGGTTCGGCGGGCAGCCGGCCGAGTTGGTGAGCGAGCACCCGGTGTTCCCGGAGTTCATGGCGGGCGACGAGTTCGTCGTGAACCCCAACGGCGTGGTGGTCGACCCGGCGGACGTCACGCCGATCCTGCAGTTCTCCGCGGCCGAGACGGCCCGGCTCGAGCGCGAGCAGATTCAGGACTACGCCTTCGACGACGGCGTGCTGTTCACGCCGATGTTCACCGTCGAGGTCGGCCAAGGCCGGGTGCTGTACATCGCGACGGCGGGCCAGGGGGCCGGGGGCCGCCTGCCGATCTCGATCGTCGAGGGGACGGGCGGCGAGTTCGTGGACGACAGCCTGCGCTGGCTCGCCGAGGGCAAGGCCGAGGCCCGCGAGGGGGCGCCGCAGCGGTCGCCCGGCCCGTAACGGCCGTCTTCCGCGACGTGTGAAGCGCCGTTTTACAATCGCCCGATGCGGACGGCGATCGTGCACGAGTGGATCACGGGGTGGGTCGGTTCCGAGAAGGTGACGGGGGCGCTGGCGGGGATGTTCCCCGCGGCGCCGGTGTACGTGACGGTGTACGACGCGGGGGTGATCAAGGGGACGCCGCTGGAGGGGCGGGAAATCCGGGCGAGTTTTCTGCAAGGGGTGCCGGGGGCGGTGCGGTTTCACCGGTGGCTGCTGGGGCTGATGCCGGTGGCGGTGGAGCAGCACGACCTGAGCGAGTTCGAGTTGGTGATCTCGTCGAGCCACGCGGTGGCGCACGGGGCGATCGTGCCGGCGCATTCGCTGCACGTGTGCTACTGCCACACGCCGATGCGGTATGCGTGGGACCTGTCGGCGCGTTATGCGCACGAGGCGGGGCGGGGGCTCAAGGGGTTGTTGTGGCGGCTGGTGATGCACCGGCTGCGGGTGTGGGACGAGGCGTCGTCGAGCCGGGTCGATGCGTGGGTGGCGAACAGCCGGTACGTCGCCGAGCGCGTGCGTCGTTGG
>JBCCZA010000237.1:0-3945 GCA_039188455.1 Planctomycetota bacterium | reverse complement strand
GACGATGCCGACCATCGCCTCGCCCATCGAGACCAGGTGCACGTCCGCGGCCGAGAGGCTGTACTTAATCCGGTCGAGCGGTTGATAGGGCAGGGTGCGGACGTTGGCGAGGTCCTTCTCCTTGGCCCAGGCCTCGATCTTCTCTTTCTGCAGGCCGCCGCCGATGAACAGGAAGACCAGGCCGTCTTCGTCGCGGAGGCGCTCGGCGGCTTCGAGGACGGTGTCCAGCGGGTGGGCGGGGCTGATGTTGCCCGAGTACATGACGACGAGCTTGCCGTCGAGTCCGTGCTCGTGGCGGAAGGGGTTGTCGTCGTGCGGGACGGGCTCGAGGTGGTCGTCGTGCGACCAGGGGGGCAGGATGTGCATCTTGTCGGCCAGCGCGTCGGCGCCGACCTTGCGTTCGAGGCGCTCGGCCATGAAGCGGTCGAGCGCGACGACGGCCGCGGCGCGGCGCAGGGTCATGCGATACATCCAGTCGAACAGCCGGGCGGGCATCGACGTGGCGGCCGTCTTGCCCATGGCGATCATCTGGTCGGGGTTGATGTCCATCGCCCAGAAGGTGAGCGGCGCGCGGCGGAGCCGGCTGAGGGCGATCGCCGCGAGGGGCGCGTGGGGCGGGGAGGTGCTGACGAGGATGCCGGCGAGGCGGGCGGTGAACAGGGCGTGGAGGAATGCCTGGAGCAGGAAGACGCCGCCGCCGGCGAGGCGGGCCGCGATGGACTTTTTGCCCAGCGAGGAGAAGGGCAGCCGGCGGATGTCGACGCCGTCGAGCGTCTCGCGCCGGGGGTACTTGCGGGAGGGGTCGTCGTAGCCGTTGGCCGAGGCGTAGACGACGACGCGGTAGCCGCGTGCCGCGAGGTCGGCCGCGGCGTCGTGCATGTGCTGGCCGACGCTGGCGGGGTCGGGGACGTAGACCTGGGAGATGACCAGGATGGTGGGCGCGGACGACGCGGGCACGGCAGGCTCTCGGGGCTCAGCGAGCCGGGGCGATCAGTCACAAATGGGGCGGCAGTGTAGCGACGCCCCGGGCCGATCCCCGGCTCGTTCCGCGGGCGTTACCCGGTGGTCACGGGCTTGCCGTGCTTGGCGCGGTACTGGTCGTAGATCCAGGCGTAGGTCTTGGCCATGCCGTCGCGGAGCGAGATGGAGGGCGCCCAGCCGAGCTTGGCCTGGATCATGTCGTTGTCGCTGTTGCGGCCGTTGACGCCCTTGGGCGCGTCGAGCTTGTACGACCGATCGAGCTTGATGCCGGCGATGTCTTCGACGATGTCGACGAGCTCATTGATCGTCACGAGTTCGTCGGAGCCGAGGTTGATTGGCTCGATGACGTCGGAGTGGGTGAGGCGCAGGACGCCCTCGACGCAGTCGTCGATGTACATGAACGAGCGGGTCTGCTTGCCGTCGCCCCAGATCTCGATCGAGTGGTCGCCGGTCTCCTTGGCGTGGATGACCTTGCGGCACATGGCGGCGGGTGCCTTCTCGCGGCCGCCGTCCCACGTGCCCTCGGGGCCGTAGACGTTGTGGAAGCGGGCGACGCGCGTCACCAGGCCGTAGTCCTCGCGGAAGTGGCGGCACATGCGCTCGCTGAACAGCTTTTCCCAGCCGTAGCCGTCTTCGGGCATCGCGGGGTAGGCGTCTTCCTCTTTGAGCGGGGTGACGTTCTCGTCCTTCTGCTTGTCGGCGTTGTAGACGCAGGCCGAGGAGGAGTAGAAAAAGCGCCTGACCGTGCCGGCGTCCTTGGCGGCCATGAGCATGTGCGTGCTGATCAGGACGCTGAGCATGCACTCGGCCTTGTGCGTCTCGATGAAGCCCATGCCGCCCATGTCGGCCGCGAGGTTGTACACCTCGGTCACGCCGTCGGCGCACGCCCGGATGCACGCCTCCTTGCCGTTCAGGTCGGCGACGACGTTGTCGGCGTCGGGCAGCACCTGATACCAGTCGTCCAGCGGCTTCCAGTCGACGCCCCGCACTTGGTGGCCCTTGGCCAGCAGGTCGGCGACGAGGTGGCCGCCGATAAATCCGCCGGCGCCGGTGACGAGGTAGAGATCGTTCATGGGGAGTCCTTATAAACGGAGCCCGTCGAGACATCGGCGGGTCTTGTTCTCATTGATCGTGAAGCGCGTCCGGCGCCTTTAGCAACGAGCGGCGATGCCTTGCCACTCAGCGACGCCCCGGTGATGAATCCGATTAATTGGGGTAGAGATTGTATCTGGCGGGACACGCCGCCTCAACCATATCGGACGCGGTTTGTCGCCGATTAACCCCGACTTCCGTACTGTTTTGCGTAGTACTCGCGATAGGCCCCGGACTTCACGTTTTGCCACCACTGGGGGTGGTCGACGTACCAGCGGACGGTGGACTCGAGGGCCTGGGGCCAGGCCGACCGCGTCGGCTCCCAGCCGAGCTCGGCCTTGATCTTGGTCGCGTCGATCGCGTAGCGGCGGTCGTGGCCGAGGCGGTCGGTCACCGGCTCGATCATGTCGTGGCCCTTGCCCATGAGCTCGAGGATCGAGTGCGTCAGCTCGAGGTTGCTGCGCTCGTTGTTGCCGCCGATGCAGTACGTCTCGCCGGCCGTGCCCTTCTCGAGCACGGTCAGCACCGCCTCGCAGTGGTCCTCGACCTGCAGCCAGTCACGGACGTTGCGGCCGTCGCCGTACAGCGGGACCTTCTTGCCCTCGATCAGGTTGGTGACGAACAGCGGGATGACCTTCTCGGGGAACTGGTACGGCCCGTGGTTGTTCGAGCAGTTGGTGGTCATCACCTTCATGCCGAAGGTGTGGTGGTAGGCGCGGGCGACCATGTCGCTTCCGGCCTTGCTCGCCGAGTAAGGCGAGGACGGCGCATACGGCGTGGTCTCCCGGAACATCAGCTCGGGTTGATCCAGCGGCAGGTCGCCGAAGACCTCATCCGTGCTGACGTGCACGAACGTCTTGGTGTTGTCGGGGTCGACGCGGCGCATGGCGTCCAGCAGGGTCTGCGTGCCGAGGACGTTGCTCTCGACGAATGGGCGGGCGTCCTGGATCGAGCGATCGACATGCGACTCGGCGGCCATGTGCACCACGGCGTCGGCCTGCTCGATGAGGCGCTGGCAGAGCTCGAGGTCGAGGATGTTGCCGTGGACGAACTGGTAGCGGTCGTCTGCATCGACGTCGGTGAGGTTCTCGGGGTTGCCCGAGTAGGTCAGGCAGTCGAGGTTGGTGACCTGATAGTCGGGCCGGTCGCGCAGGACGAGCCGGACGAAGTTCGAGCCGATGAAGCCGGAGCCGCCGGTGAGGAGGATGTGCATGGTGACGTCCTTGGTGGTTCAGTTCTGGATGGGATTTTCGGGATGAACAGGATCGACAGGATGACGATTGAGTTGGCGGACCTTGCGTTTGATGTCGACGCCGGTGGGGCCAAAGTTGATGAGTAGACCCACATCTTTGCCGGTCGCTGCCAGGTAATTGACGAGCTGCACCTCATGAGCCTTGTTTAGCGTTTCAACGGCTTTCAGCTCCACGATTACGTTGCTCTCGACCAGCAAGTCTGCCCTGAACTCGCCGACCACGTGTCCGTGAAAGTGCACGTCGATTGGTGCCTGCCACACGCAGTTCAGTCCCTGCTCCGCAAGCAGGATGGCCAACGATCGCTCGTAGACCGACTCGAGGAAGCCCGACCCAAGCTCGTTGTAGACGGCATAGGCCGCCCCAATAACACTCTCGGTCAGCTCCCCGTGCTTCATGATCTCATCCTGTCGATCCTGTTCATCCTGTCATCCTGTCTAAAACCGACTTCAAGTTCACCGTCCAATCCGGCATGGGGCCGAGCGCCGCCTCGGTGGCCGACAGGTCGAGCACGGAGTAGGCGGGTCGCTTGGCGGGGCGGGGGAAGTCGGCCGTGGTGCACGGCTGGACGTCGCAGGCGTGGCCGAGCCGGTCGTTGATCGCGCGGGTGAAGCCGCACCAG
>JBCCZA010000236.1:0-4015 GCA_039188455.1 Planctomycetota bacterium | reverse complement strand
CGGCCTTGCCGTAGGCCTTGTACATCTCGGCGTGTTGAATGGGCTCGATGATCTTGACGCGTATGTCGTCCTTGACCGCGTCCATGCCGCCGACGTGGTTGAAGTCGACGCCGGGTTTTTCCATCTCGATGGGCAGGCCGGCCGAGTGCGGTTGGTTGGATTGGCGGACGCGGCCGAGCTCGTCGACATCGTCGTCCGCGCCGAAGGGCGTGTCGGGGGTGTCGTCGACGCCGAGTTCGTCGGCGAGATCATCGTCGGCCAGCTTGTCGTCGAGATCGATCGCTCGGCGATAGGCGGTGCGAGCGCGGTCGTGGTCGCCGTTGCGCAGGAGCGTGCGGCAGAGGAGCATGAGGGTCTCGCCGGTGACGTCGGACCGGTTGGCGTGCTGCTCGAGGATGACCAGGGCCTCGGAGACCTTGCCTTGCAGGGCGAAGGCCTCGGCCAGCGCGGGCTCGAGCAGACGGGCGCCGCTGCCCTGGGCGATGCCGGCGCGGAGCATGGCCTCGGCCTCGGCGTGGCGGCCCTTGCGGATCATGGCCTTGGCGATCTGCCGACGCAGCGGGGCGTTGTCCGGCGAGAGGGCGAGCGCCTCCTGCAGCTGGTTGAGTGTGTCGTCGTCCACGGAAACCGGAAGATATCGCAAGACGCGGCGATCGGTCGGCGGCGTCGGCTCACACGCTCGACGGGGCGGGCGAAGCGATATGGCGCGGCGGGCTTGGCAGGCCGTCGGGGAAGCGGTCTTGCGGCTCGTATCCGAGGACGTTTCGGCCGGGCTGGAGGTCGTACTCGGGATCGGCGTCGTCGACCGGCTTGCTCATCGCGAACAGCACGTGGAACCCCGACCACTCGGCGGTCGTGGCGGCGAGGAAGAAGCGGACGGCGTCTCCGCGGGAGAGCAGCGAGTCCTGCTGAGCCCGCGTCTTCATCCAGCGAGCATCGCCGACGTGGCCCGGGAACCAGCCGATGCGGGCGGCGATGACGTCGAGCCCGTACTTCTTGTGGAAGAGCATGCCGGCGTGCTCGGCGACGATCTTCGTGATGCCGTACCAGTTGTCGGCTGACTGATCGGCCAGGTCCGGGGTGCGGGGGTGGTGGGCGTGGCCGGCGGCCTGGACCGAGGAGGCCAGGACGACGCGCCGGACGCCGTGGTCGACGGCGGCGTGCAGGACGTTGTGCAGGCCGATGATGTTGGGGCCGACAAGGCGGTTGACGAGGTCGGCCGAGGGGTTCGGGTTGGCCGCGAGGTGGATCAGTGCATCGTGACCGGGCATCGCGGCGTGCACGGTGTCGGGGTTGTCCACGCCGCCGAAGGTGGTGGGGCAGACGCACGGTCGGCCGCGAGACGGCGGGCCGACATCCAGGCCGTTGACCTCGAGGCCGGCCTCGATCAAGGCCGGGATAATCGTGCGGCCGATGTGGCCAGAAGAGCCGGTCACGAGCACGCGTTGGATGGGGGCACCGGACATCGGCGGGAGTCTAGCAACGGTCTTAGCGGACCGTGCACGCTGGGGTCAACCGTGAGCGGAGAACGGTCGATGAACTCGTTGGTTCTTTTCTTTGTCTCTGTGCATCTTGGAGTCTTGGATCGTGCGACGTCGAGCGACTCGGCCGTCGGTGCGCCGGCGGCGGGAACGGCATCGGTTGGCGGGGGTGACCTGCCTGAACGAGGGGGCGTCGATGTCGGTCTCGACCGAGCGGCTGGACGCCGAGGAGCGGCTGGCTTGGCTCGCCGAGGCCGGGCGGATGCTGGCGGCGGCGGCGCGGCTGACGGCCGACGCGCGGGAGGTCGTGGCCCAGCTCAACGTGGAGACGAAGGAGGTGCAGGCGATGCCGGCGGACGTGGTCGGCCGGATCGGTCCGGGGGCGGCGGAGCGGACGGAGGCGGCGCGTCACGCGGCGTAGGGCGGGCCGCGTGGTCAGGCCTCGCGGCCGAACTTGCGGTGGCGTTGAGCGAAGTCGACGAGCGCGTCGTGCAGCTGGGCGACACCGAAGTCGGGCCAGCAGCAGTCGGCGACGTGGAACTCGGCGTAGGAGATCTGCCAGAGCAGGTAGTTGGACAGGCGCTGCTCGCCGGCGGTGCGGATGAGCAGGTCGGGGTCGGGCAGGCCGGCGGTGTAGAGGTGGTCGGCGATGGCGTCTTCGTCGATGTCGTCGGGGTCGAGCGAGCCCTTCTGGGCCTTGGCGGCGATGGCGCGGACGGCGTCGGTGATCTCGGTGCGGGCGCCGTAGTTGATGGCGAGGACGAGGGTGAGGCCGTCGTTGTCGGCGGTCGCTTCGGTGACGCGGTCGAGGTGGTCGAGGACGTCGGTCGGCAGGCCTTGGCGGCGGCCGATCTGCCGGAAGCGCACGTTGTTGTCGAGCATGGTCGGCAGCTCGCTGACCAGGTACTCGACGTAGAGAGCCATGAGCGTGCTGACTTCCTCGGCGGCGCGGGACCAGTTCTCGGTGGAGAACGAGTAGAGGGTCAGGGCGTCGAGGTCGAGGCGGGCGCACTCGGTGACGACGTCGCGGACGGCCTTCGCGCCGGCGCGGTGGCCGTCGGAGCGGGTGAGGCCGCGGGAGGTCGCCCAGCGGCCGTTGCCGTCCATGATGATCGCGATGTGGCGGGGCAGGCGGTCGGCGTCGAGGCGCGAGGCATCGAGAGTTGCCGAATCGGGGGGCGCGTTGAGTGGAGTGGAGGTCGGCATGCGTCGAGCCGGTGGGGGGCTGACCTGAGGTCGGTACGCAAGATTAGCCGCCGCGGATCACCTGGTCGCGTCGCGGGCCGACGCTGATGAGGCGAATCGGCACACCGACGGCGGCCTCGATGGCCCGGAGGTAGCCGCGGGCGTTTTCGGGGAGCTCGTCGAGGCGGGTGACGCCGTCGATCGGCTCGGCAAAGCCCGGCAGCGACTCGTAGACCGGTGTGGCGCGGGCAAGGTCCTCGGCGTCGGCGGGGAATCGGTCGGTGGCGACGCCGTCGATCTCGTAGGCGGTGGCCAGCTTGAGCTCGGGCAGGCCGGCTAGCACGTCGAGGAGCATGATGGCCAGGCCGGTGGCGCCCGAGACGCGGGCGGCGTAGCGGAGGGCGACGAGGTCGATCCAGCCGACGCGGCGGGGCCGGCCTGTGGTGGTGCCGTACTCGCGGCCGACCTCGCGGATGCGGTGGGCGGTGGCGCCGTCGCCGCCGTCGTCGGGGTCGCCGAGCAGCTCGGTGGGCATGGGCCCGCCGCCGACCCGGGTCTGGTAGGCCTTGACGACGCCGAGCACGTCGGTGAGGTGGTGGCCGGGGATGGCCGTGCCGGTGTGCAGGCCGAGCGATGAGCAGTTGGACGAGGTGACGAACGGATAGGTGCCGTGGTCGATGTCCAGCAGCGTGGCGTTGGCGCCCTCGAACAGCAGGCGTCGGCCGGCGTCGAGCTGCGTGTGCAGGAGGGTGGCGGTGTCGGTGATGTGCGGCGTTAGCTCGGCGATGGCGGGGCCGAGGCCGTCGACGAGGGCGTCGGCGTCGAAGGGCTCGAACGGCTGGCCGACGTACTGAGCGAGCGAGCTAAGCGTGGCGTTCTTGATCGGGACGATGCGCTTGAGCCGGGCGCGGAGGCGATCGGGGGCGGTCAGGTCGCCGATGCGGATGGCGGTCGAGCGCAGGGCCTTGTCGGCGTAGCAGGGGCCGATGCCGCGGCCGGTGGTGCCGATGGCCTCGGCGGCCTGGTCGTCGCGGTCGGGCACGGTGAGCGCGGCCTCTTGCAGAGCGTCCTGCACCTTGTGATAGGGCATGACGACGTGGGCGCGATCGGAGACGCGCAGGTTGTCGGCAACGACGACGTCGCGCTCGCGCAGGCCTTGCATCTCGCTGACGAGCTTGTCGGGGTCGACGACGACGCCGTTGCCCAGCACGTTGAGCTTGTCGGGGTAGAGGATGCCCGAGGGGATGAGGTGCAGGGCGTAGCGGGTGTCGCCGACCTGGACGGAGTGGCCGGCGTTGGCGCCGCCGTTGTAGCGGACGACGGTGTCGAACTCGGGGGTGAGCAGGTCG
>JBCCZA010000235.1:0-4089 GCA_039188455.1 Planctomycetota bacterium | reverse complement strand
CGCTGGCCCGCGGCCGTGCTGCTGCCGGCGTGCTGGGTGTCGGTCGAGCTGCTCCGCGTCACGCAACCCTTCGGTGGGTTCGGGTGGTTTGCGCTGGGGCATACGCAAGGCGACGCAGCGGTTTCGTTCGCGGCGTCGGGATGGGCCCAACTCGCGTCGTTCGCGAGCGAGCACGGCGTCTCGCTCGCCGTTGCCATCTCGAGCGGGGTGCTGATCGATTTCCTGGCGAGCTTGCGGAAGTTCGGGTTCGACGCGTCGCTGCTGGGGCAGGGGACGATCCCGCGTTACCTGGGCGGCTGGCTTGTGCCGATGGTGACGCTGCCCGTCGTCGTGCTGGTGATTGGGCCGCTGCTCCTGACCATGGGCACGATCAATGTCGTTGGCGATGAATCCGCACGCACACGTGTCGCCGCGTTGCAGCCGGATCATCCGAACGACAACTCGGTGCCGTGGTCGGCGGAGCTGGAGGCGGAGCGTTGGCGGGACGTCGTGCGGCTGACGCTGGAGGCGGCGGAGGCGGGGGATGTGGACCTGATGGTTTGGCCGGAGTCGGCGTTGCCGGGGGCCGTGAACGCGGCGGCGCGGGAGGTGGCGGTGCCGGAGGAGCAGGCGTGGTGGGGGTACTGGGGGAGCCGGCACTACTTCCGCGAGACGATGCTGGTCGCCGAGGCGGCGGGCGTACCAATCATCGCGTGCGGGCCGGGCGTCGAGGGCGTCGTTGAGCGCGAAGTGCCGGACGGGCAGGGCGGGGTGCGCACGGCTCGCTTCCCGGCCAAGCGCACGAACTCGGCGTATCACATCGATCCGGTCGCGGGTCTGGTTGACGGGGTGAATGGTGAGGGCGTGGCCGTCGATCGCTACGACAAGCAGCACCTCGTGGTGGCCGGCGAGACGATCCCGCTGGGCGAGACGTTCCCGTGGTGGCGGAAGCTCATCGCCGAGACGATCAGCCCGTGGGGCGGGGATTACACGCTCGATGCGGGGGACAGCGGCGTCGTGTTTGAGGTGCCGATCGCCTATACCGAGCCGGGTGTGCGTGGGCAGCGTCCGCCGCGTGAGGTGACCGTTGATGTAAGGATCGCCACGCCCATCTGCTACGAGATCGTCTCGCCCGGGGTCGTGCGTGACATGGTCTACGGCCGGACCTTCGGCGACGCCAAGCGTGTCGACCTGCTGACCAACCTCACGAACAACGGCTGGTACTTCGGCGACTCGATGCGGCGGCAGATCCTGCAGATCGCGACGTTTCGGGCGATCGAGAACCGCGTGCCGGTGGTGCTGGCGAGCAACACGGGGGTGTCGGCGGTGATCGACGCGACTGGGCGGATCGTGGCCGAGCTGCCGATGGGGGTCGAGGGGGTGCTGGTGGCGGACGTCGGGCTGACGGATGCGCGGACGTGGTACGGCTGGTGGGGGCGTTGGCCGTGGTGGGCGTTGCTGTGGGGGATGGTGGCGTGGTCGGTGGTGGTCGCGTGGCGAAGTCGGCGAACGGCTGGGGTGAGACGCTCGTAGACTGCCGGCATGAACACACGCAGGCGATCGATCGTGACGGCGGGGTGGCTCGGTCTGGCGCTGGTGGTGGGCGGGGTGAGCGCGGCGCCGTCGGGCGCGGCCGTGGACGCGGCTAGCGACGGGTGGCACGCGTCGGTGACCGATCGGGCGGTCGAGATCGTCCGCGAGTCGTCGCGCAGCGCCGATGGCGCGCTGCGGGCGTCGGCGATCGAGGCGGCGCTGGGCGATCGCGACCTGGTCGTGCCGTTGATCCAGCTCGGGTTGGACGACGACGACCCACGCGTGCGATACCGGGCGTTGACGGCGATCGGCGAACTCAAGCTCTCGGGGCTGGGGGCGTCGGCCGTGGGTTACTTGGATGACCCGTCGCCGTCGGTGCGAGCGGGGGCGATCTACGCGGCGTCGGCCAACGGCCGGCAGGTCGATCGCACGCCGCTGGCCGAGGCGTTGATGCGGCCGCTGGCGTCGTCGCGGATCAACGCGGCCGAGGTGCTGGCGAGCCTGGGTGATCCGTCGGCGCGACCGATGATCGAGGCGGCGGCGGGGCTGGGGCTGCCGCAGGCGACGGTCGAGCAGGAGCGGGCGGTTCAGGTGAAGCTGGCCGAGTCGATGGTGCGGCTGGGCGACATGTCGGCGCGGGACGTGATCCGGGCGGCGATGTTCGAGCCGGCGATCGAGGTGCGGGTGATGTCGATCGACCTGCTGGGGCGGCTGAATGATCGGTCGATGCGGCCGGCGCTGGTGCGGTTGTTGCGGTCGGAGACAAGGGAGGTGCGTCTGGCGGCGGCGGCGGCGTTGCTGCGGCTGGGTGACCCCTCGGGCGTGGCGGTGCTTCAGTCCTCGGCGGGGTATTCGGCGGATCAGGCGGCGACGGAGCTGCGGACCACGCTGGGCCGGCTGGACCCGGCGTCGCCGCTCGCGCTGGAGATCCGGGCGGTGCTGGCGGATCCGGCACGGCTGAGGGCGTCGGCCGCGGCGGTGCGGGCGCAGGCGGCATACGGGCTGGGGCTGACCGACGATACGGCCTCGGCCGAGGCCCTGGCGGGGTTGCTGAGCGACCCGATGCAGGCCGTGCGGCTGGCCGCGGCGGGGGCCGTGCTGGGCTCGTCGTCGGCCGGTCGGTAAGCCGAGTGGCGGGGCGTGGTTGACAGCGGTTGGGCGGGGGTCGATAGTGCGGGCTCAAGCTGTGGGATGAATCGTTCACGGGTCGCCGGTCGGCGGCCGGACCACGGCAGAAAGAGGCAAACTCGCGAGGTCTTACGGTGAGCGCACTCTCCAAGGCATTTGTGGTTCTGGTGACGTTCCTCTCGGTGGTGTTGGTCGCGTTGGTCGTGCCCTACGTCGCTCAGACGGAGGACCTCAACGGGCAGATCCGGGCTCTCGAGGGCCGAGCCGCGGCGGCGGAAGCCAAGGCCGCGTCGGCTCAGGCCGAGATCGCCGCGATCCAGGCCGACGTGGCCACGCAGGTGCAGCGGCTGCAGGGCGTGGTCGGCGACCTGACCAAGGACCTCAACGCCAAGGACGCCCAGCTCAGCAGTGTCAGCCAGCAGCTCGAGGGCACCCGCCAGGACCACGCGTCGGCCAAGGCCGCGCTCGAGGCCGCGACGATCTCCTCCCAGGGTTCGACCGAGCTGATGAAGGGCATGACCGAGCAACTCACCGAGCTGCGTCAGCGTGAGCTGCAGCAGGCCCGCGAGAACATCGAGCTGACCGACGCCCTGCAGGAGCGCACCGCCGAGGTCTCCGCCCTGACCCGCAGCCTCCGCCAGCTCCGCGAGGACCTCAAGTCGCAGACAGATCGCATCGGCACGCTCGAGGAGACGCTCGCCTCGGTCCCGCCGGACGTCGTCAGCACCGTGCTCGCCACCGACATCGACACCAAGCCCGTGCCGTCGAGCCCCATCCTCGGCACCGTCACGGCCGTCAGCGCCACCGGCGGCGAGACGCTCGTGCAGATCAGCGTCGGCAGCAACGACGGCGTCGCCGACAACATGGACTTCCTGGTCCACAGCGGCGACGAGTACAAGGGCACCGTGACCATCACCGTGGTCGACTCGGCCGAGGCCGCCGGCACCGCCGTGATCGCCGTCGGCGACATCCAGCCCGGCGACAGCGTCTTCGCCGGAGAGCTGTGAGCCCGCTCTGACCACCCCGCGTGACACGATCGGCCCACGGCCGGGAGCTAGCACGAGATGTCCGACTCCTTCAACACCTTCACCCTCATGCTGCTGATCGCCACGATCGCCCTGATCGTCGGCATCGTCTACGTCCTCATCCGGGCCAACGACGTCCTGGGCGGCGTGGGCAACCTGTTCGCCGTCGGCGGCTGAGCGTCCGTTCCCGAAGTCTGGCGGCCGCGATCTTGCGGCCCGATGCCCGGCTCGGTCGATGTTCCCTAGGCGTGGCCGAGCGACCCAACCGTTGTGACACGGTTGAGTTACACTGCCGCGCTAGCCGTGCCGGCAAGGCCGCCGGGCGGCCCTCCCTCCTGAGGTTGGCGGCACCCGCATGATCGATCGCGTGCTCAGCTGGTTCAGCGTCGATATGGGCATCGACCTGGGCACCTGCAACACCCTG
>JBCCZA010000234.1:0-4117 GCA_039188455.1 Planctomycetota bacterium | reverse complement strand
TGATCAATTGGGCGATGGCCGTGCGGCGTGGGTGGCGGGTGGTGATGCGGGTGGAGGATTTGGACACGCCGCGGATCAAGCCGGGGGCCGAGGCGGCGGCGTTGCGCGACCTGCGCTGGCTGGGGCTGACGTGGGAGGGCATGGACACGCAGGGCGAAGGAGTGCTCCGGCAGCGGGACGACCTGACGCCCTATCGCGACGCCCTGCTGCGGCTGCACGCGAAGGGGCTGATCTATCCGTGCTCGCTGACGCGCAAGGAGGTCGCCGAGGCCGCGGCGTCGGCGCCGCACCCACGCAACGAGGCGGCCGGTCGCGATGAAGGCGTCGGCTTGATCGACCGCAGCGGCCATGAGCAGCGCTACCCCGGCACCAGCCGTGATGCCGATGCGTCGGACACAAGCGACCTGCTCAAGCCCAGCGATCGGTGCTGGCGGCTGCGGGTGCCGGACGGGCCGCGCGCCGTGCATGACGGGTTCATGGGCGACGTGTCCATCGATGTGCAGGCGGAGGTCGGCGACTTCGTCGTCGCGAGCAAGGCCGGGCTGCCGGCGTATCAGCTGGCCGTGGTGGTCGACGACCATCGTCAGTGTGTGACGGACGTCGTGCGCGGCGACGACCTGATCGGCTCGGCGGCGCGCCAGGCGTGGCTGTGGGAGATGCTGGACTACCCGAGTGAGCCGAACTGGTGGCACCTGCCGCTGGTGCTCGGCGAGGACGGGCACCGGCTGGCCAAGCGGCACGGCGACACGCGCGTGAGCTGGTTTGCCGAGCGTGGCGTCTCGGCCGAGCGCGTCGTGGGGCTGCTGGCGTGGTGGTGTGGCGTGGGCGGCGCCGATGGCGAGCCGATGGCGATGAGCGAGGCCGCGTTCGCCGAGGCGTTTACTCTGGACGCCCTGCCGCGCGAGCCGGTCGTGATGGACGAGCGGGCGTGGCGGTGGCTGGGCGCGAGCCCGCAGGGAGCGAACGCATGAGCTTGCTCGATACCGCAACACCGGGTTGGCGTCGATGGGTCGGGCTGGCCGTGCTGATCGCCCTGCTGCCGGCGGTCGTGGCCTGCGATACATCGGGGTCGAACGGGGAGTCGGGATCGGGCGAACCCATCCCCGAGACCGCGGCGATCGACATCGCCGGCGAGACCTTCCATCTCGAGCTCGCGCTGACGCCGGATGAGCAGTTCCAGGGCTTGTCGGACCGCGAGTCGATCGCCGCGGACGGCGGGATGATCTTCGTCTTCCCGTCGGCAGCGCGACGGGTGTTCGTCATGCGCCGCTGCCTGGTGCCGATCGATATTGCCTTCGTGAGCCCGACGGGCAGCGTCACGGCTGCCTACGCGATGCAGGTGGAGCCGTACGACAGGCCGGACTTCATGCTCAAGCCCTATCGCAGCCGGTACCGGGCTCAGTACGTGATCGAGGTCGCGGGCGGGACATGGGAGCGATTAGGGCTTAAGGCGGGAGACGAGCTGAGTCTGCCGTTCGAGAAGCTCAAGCTCTGGCGTGAGAAGGCCGATGCCCAAGAGTGAGCGGGCCGGCCGCTCGATTCATCGCATCCTTCCGATCTACGAGCGTCGAGCGACCGATGGCGGGACAGACATTGCTGGTGCTGGTCGACTCGGATCGACCGCTGGACGAGGTGGGCGAGCGTGCCCGCCGGGCCGTGCGTGAGGCGATCGGCGTCGGCGGCGAGAGCGACGCCGGGCTAACGTCTGCGACCCTCGAGGTTCGCTCGGCCGAGCGTCCGATAGGCACGGCCGACGGCGTGCGGTCGGCGTGGGTCTGGGTCTGCGGCGAGGGGTACGACGCCGACGCGCGGCTGGCCGAGCTTGACGAGCAGCACATCCCCACGCTGGTGACCGGCGGCGACGCGGCGATGGTGGAAGGCGGGACGGCGGTGTGGCTGCCGGGCGACGCCGACCCAACGGCCGTTGCCGCCACGCTTCGGGCTCAGTGGGTGCAGGCGAGCCTGGTCGACACGCTGCAGGCCGAGATCAAGCTCTTGCGCCTGCACCAGACGGGCATGGCTGACCAGATCGGCAAGATCGACGAAGAGCTCCGCCTCGCGGCCCAGCTGCAGAAGGAGTTCCTGCCCGAGTCGGTGCCGGCGATCGACGACGTGAGCTTCGGCGTGCTGTGGCGGCCGGCCGGTTACGTCAGCGGCGACATCTACGACGTCGAGCGGCTGGACGAGGACCACGTCGGGCTGTTCCTGGCCGACGCGGTCGGGCACGGCGTGCCGGCGGCGCTGATGACGATGTACATCAAGCGCTCGCTCCGCACCAAGGAACTCAGCCGATCCGACGACGCCGGCTACCGCCTGATCGAGCCCGGCGAGGCGCTGGCGCGGCTGAACAACGACATGGTCGAGCGGCAGTCCGGCAAGGTGCGTTTCGCCACCGCGGTGTACGGCGTGTTCAACGTCCGCACGCGCGTGCTGCGGATCGCCCGGGCCGGCCACCCGTTCCCGATGTGGATGCAGGCGGACGGCACGACGCAGATGCTCGAGCCGGACGGCGGGCTGCTGGGGGTCTTCAACGACGACACGTACGAGACGCTCGAGGTCACGCTAGGCGTCGGCGATCGGTTGCTCATCTACTCCGACGGTTTCGAGATGGCGTTCCCCGACGAGCAGACCGGCACCGGGTCGGCCGAGACCAAGCGAGCCATCGCCAACACCCGCTACACCGACGAATTCGAGGGCCTGCGGATCGGCGAGCCCGTCGCGGCGCTGCGTCGCCTGGAGACGCGGCTGGAGGGTCAGGCCGGGTCGCTCAATCAGCAGGACGACCTGACCGTTGTGTGCATGGGCGTCGGCACCGAGATCGGCGAGGCGGCCAACCGGTCACCGACCGCGCACGCGGCCTGAATCAATCGGCAAACCCGGCGCGGGACAGCGTCTCGTGCGTGACGCCGTCGTCGATGGGCTGTTGCATGCCCTCGAGCGTGGCGAGGGTGGTCTGCACCACGGCCTTGACGATCGCGTCGGCCTCAATGTTCAGCCCGTCGCCCGCGGCCAGCTCGCCGAGGCAGGTGACGTCGAGCGTCGTGGGGATCAGCGCCACGGTCGCGGTGCGGGCGTTGCGGTCGACCGCGGCGAGGGTCAGGGAGACGCCGTCGAGCGTGATCGAGCCCTTGGGGACGAGATAAGGCATCAGGTCGCCGGACGGGCCATCAGCCGGCGGTGAGAACGTCAGCCGCCAGTCGCCTGGGTCGGCCTGCACCTCGGTCACGCGGCCAACGCCGTCGACGTGGCCCTGCACGACGTGCCCGCCCATCGGCTGGGTGGGCAGCACCGCCGGCTCGAGGTGCACCCGATCGCCGGCCCGCTTGCCGCCCAGCGTCGTGCGGTCCAGCGTCTCGGTGATCACGTCGAACGCCAGCGTGTTGGCGGCCTCGTCGATCCCGGCGACGGTCAGGCACACGCCGTGTACGGCGATCGAGTCGCCCATCGCCGGCCGATACCCGCCGTGCGGCGTCCAGCCCGATGTGTCGATCACCAGCCGACGGCCGGCCTGCGTCGCCTCGTCCGACACCACCCGCCCCGCGTGCTGCACGATGCCTGTAAACATGCCGCGATGGTAGGCGATCCGATTCCGCTACGATCCCCGCTCCATTCGCCCCTCAGACCCGCCTGCCATGACCCCACGCACTCATCACTGCGCCGAACTCCGCCCCGATCACGTGGGCCAGACCGTCACCCTCGCCGGCTGGGTCAACAACTACCGAGACCACGGCGGCGTCCGCTTTATCGACCTCCGCGACCGCGAGGGGCTGACCCAGGTCGTCTTCCACCCCGAGGCCGCCGAGGCTCACGCCCTGGCCGAGAAGCTCCGCCACGAGGACGTCGTCAGCGTCACCGGCAAGTGCATCACCCGCGAGGGCGGCCCAAACCCCAAGCTCGCGACCGGCGAGGTCGAGGTCGACGCCACCTCTTGCGAGGTCCTCGGCAAGGCCGACACCCCGCCGTTCACGCCCGACGACGCGGCCAAGGTCGGCGAGGAGACCCGCCTCAAGTACCGCTTCATCGACCTCCGCCAGCCGCGGATGCAGCACATCCTGCGCACGCGGTCGAAGGTGTCGAAGCTGATGCGGGACTACTTCGAGGACCACGGCTTCGTCGA
>JBCCZA010000233.1:0-4124 GCA_039188455.1 Planctomycetota bacterium | reverse complement strand
GCCGGAGGCGCCGATGTCGATCGCGGGGTAGACGCGCTTCTCGACGAGGCGGCGGTCGAGGTGCAGCTCGGAGTTACCCGTGCCCTTGAACTCCTCGAAGATGATGTCGTCGGCCTTGGAGCCGGTGTCGACCAAGGCGGTGGCGATGATGGTCAGCGACCCGCCGTCCTCGACGGCCCGGGCCGAGCCGAAGAACTTCTTGGGGCGTTGCAGCGCGTTGGAGTCCAGGCCGCCGGTGAGGATCTTGCCCGAGTGGGGCATCTCGCTGTTGTAAGCCCGGGCCATGCGGGTGATGGAGTCCATGAGGATCACGACGTGGTCGCCGAACTCGACCATGCGCCGCGACTTCTCGATCACCATCTCGCAGACCTGCACGTGGCGGGCGGACTGCTCGTCGAACGTCGACGCGACGACCTCGACCTCCTCGGGCGTGTTGGCCTTGAAGTCGGTCACTTCTTCAGGCCGTTCATCGATGAGCAGGACGATGACCTTGACGTCGGTGTTGTTCCTGATGATGGACTTGGCCATCTTCTGCAGCAGCACGGTCTTGCCGGTGCGGGGCGGGGCGACGATCAGGGCGCGCTGGCCTCGGCCGACGGGGGCGACGAGGTCGACGACGCGCATCTCGGTGTTCATCTCGTCGTCGGGCGTCTCCATGACCAGCCGCTGGTGCGGGTGCAGCGGGGTGAGGTCCTCGTACATCTGCACGTCGGAGATCTTGTCCGACGTCCGGCCGTTGACGGCGTCGACGCGGAGCAGCGCGAAGTACTTCTCCGACTCCTTGGGCGGGCGGATGGTGCCCTGCACGATGTGGCCGGGCTTGAGCCCGAAGCGGCGGATCTGCGACGGCGAGACGTAGATGTCGTCCGGGCAAGCCAGGTAGGACATCTCCGGCGAGCGGAGGAAGCCGAAGCCGTCGGGCAAGACCTCGAGCGTGCCCTCGCCGTACATCAGGCCGACGGTCGAGGCGTGCTTCTCAAGGATGTTGTAGATCAGGCGATCGCGGCGCTTGGGACGCTTGTCCTCGGGCAGCTCGACCTCGTCGGCCTTCTCGAACAGCTCGGCGTCGGAGATGTCGACGAGGTCCTTGAAGGTGAGCTCGGCGCGCTTGGCCTGCTCGTAACGCTCCTGCGTCTCGGCCTCGAGCTCCTCCTCTGTCTCGGGCACGACGGGCAGGTCGGCGGGGTCGATGGTCTGGGTGGCGGAGCGGCCGGCGGACTTGGCCGAGGACTTCTTGCGGCGTGACTTCTTGGCCATCGGGGTCGGGTTCCTTGGTGTGAGACGTGGGCGAGCGCGAGGCTGGCTGTTGGGGGAGGGAGCACGCGGCCAGGAATCGGGGCGTGCGGGGAAGGGCCGGGCGGACCGGGGCGAGACGCGTCGATCGTACGACGAAGCCGGCCACCGGTCACCGGCGCGGGGGGTCTGGCGAATCGCTCGACAGCACCTGGGAGAGCACGTCGCGGACCTGGGGGGCGATCCCCGCCGGGCCGGCGTCGTTTCGCACGTGATAATGGGCGGCCTCCCGCTTGATGTCAAGCGACGCCTGCCCCGCCTCGCGCCGCTTGAGCTCGCCCGCCGGCCAGCCGCGCCGGTCCCGCACCCGTGCCTCGCGCACCGCCCGCGGCGCGTCGACGAACACCAGCGCATCGCACCCCTCGGCCAACCCGGCCTCCAGCAGCAGCGGCGTGTCCTCGACAATCGCCTTCACCGCGTCTTCAGCCTCGTGGATCGCCCGCAGCCGCCGGCGCTCGGCGTGGACCCGCGGGTGCAATACCGCCTCCAGCCGGGCCTTCTGCACGTCGTCCTCGAAGACGATCGCCCCCACCGCCCGCCGATCGATCCCGCCCTTGCCGTCCAGCACGCGATCGCCCCACCAGCCGACCAGCGTCGCGACCACCGCCGGGTCGTCGTAGGCCGCCTTGGCGATCGTGTCGGCGTCGATGACCGCGCAGCCCTGCCTGGCGAACTCGGCCGCGACCGTCGACTTGCCCGAGCCGATCCCGCCGAGGATGCCGATGATGGGCTTGGTTGCCTCGCTCACGAGATCAGCGCCGGGAAGACCGATACGTTGATCAATGGCAAGAGCCAGCAGGCCGCGGCAACTAACCGGCGTGGCCACGTGTCCATCCGACGCAGACGCGACCGTTGACGCAACCAGACCCACACAGCCACGCCCGAAACCGCAGTGCCAACGATAAAATAGGCATAGGCTTGCAGCGGCGGTGATCCTTGCTGGAAGAGGGGCATGACCAGCAGTAGTGCTGTAAATAGCCCCGACCAGCCCAGCGACATGGCCAAGTCGATCAGCCCCGCGACCCACGCCGCCAGCCGAGGCTCAACCAGATTCACGCGGAGCGCCAAATCGAGCCCGCACTCTGGGCAGGCTGCGCCGGTCAGGCCGCGCAGGTTGTATTGGCAGTTGGGGCAGAGGGCGTCGTGCTCGGCGAGGTAGCCGGTCAGCCAGTCGCGATCCGACCGCGGCACGCGGGGCTCGCCGGTCGATTCAGCCATCGCCGTCGACCGGGAGGTCGCCGCCACGGTCGAGGCGTTCGGCTTCCTCTTCCGACAGCAGCGCCCGGTGCGAGTGCTTGAGATCTTTCCACAGCGTCCGGATCCGCATGTAGGCCTCGGCGGAGTTGATCTTGTCGCCCTGCTCGAGCCCGACGGCAAAACCGACCTTGCGGGCGAACTCCTGGAGGTTGCTCTGGAACAGCAGGTCCTCGGGGCGGTCGTCCGGCGGCGGCGGGTTGTCGGGTCGGTCTGCCATCTTGCCTAACATACCGCAGTTGAGGCGTTTGCCTCGCGGGCCCGTCGGAGCGATACTGATTTGCTCTGCCAATCCCCTCGCCGAGGTCTCACTTCCCCGCATGGCACGCAAGAAACGGCAACTCGGCGACATCCTCAAGCGATGGGGCATCGTCGACGACCAGCAGGTCGAGGACGCCCTGAAGGTCACCGGCGGCAGCCACGACAAGGTCGGGTCGGCCTTGGTCAAGCTCGGCTACGCCTCCCAGAGCGACATCGCCAAGGCCCTGGCCTCCCAGTTCGACATGGAGTTCGTCGACCTCGAGCAGGCCAACGTCATCGACAAGGACGACCTGCCCCTCATCCCCGCAGACATCGTTCACAAGTACCAGGTCCTGCCGCTGGGCAAGGACAACGGTGCGCTCAAGGTGCTGGTCTCGGACCCGATGAACCTGTCGCTCATCGACGACCTGCAGTTCCGTCTGGGCGGCAAGATCGAGCTGGCGCTCGGGGCCTCGGACAAGATCAAGGAATACATCGAGCAGATGTACTCCTCGACCCGCGCGACGATCGACGCGACCGTCCGCGAGCTCTCGCTGGACACGTCCGTCGACCGCGGCGAGTCGCTGGATATCAACGTCAAGGGCGAACAGTCGATCGACGTCGAAGGGGGCGGTGAAGGGGCCGAGGAAGACTCGGCGCCGATCGTGCGGCTGGTCAACCAGATCATTTCCGAGGCCGTGATGTCCCGCACGTCGGATATCCACGTCGAGCCGTTCGAGAAGCGGGTCCGCCTGCGCTACCGGATCGACGGCCGCTGCCACGAGCGGACGGACATCCCGAAGCGCACGCAGTCGGCCGTGATCGCCCGCCTGAAGATCATGGCCGGCGTGAAGATCGAAGAGAAGCGCGTCCCGCAGGACGGCCGCATCAAGATGCGCATCGGCGGCGACATCGTCGACTTCCGCGTCTCCTTCTGCCCGGCGTATCACGGCGAGTCGGTCGTGCTGCGTATCCTCCGCTCCGACGCCGCGATGATCGGCCTGCGCAACCTGGGCATGCGCGACGACACGCTTGAGACGTTCAACAGCATCATCAACAAGCCCAACGGCATCTTCCTGGTCACCGGCCCCACCGGCTCGGGCAAGACAACGACGCTGTACTCGGCGCTCAACGTCCTGAACCGCCCCGACAAGAAGATCATCACCGCCGAAGACCCGATCGAATACAACTTCAAGGGCATCAACCAGTGCCAGGTGAACATGAACATGGACCCGCCGCTGAGTTTCCAGCGGATCCTCCGGGCCATGCTCCGCCAGGCGCCCAACGTCATCCTCGTCGGTGAGATCCGCGACCAGGAGGTCGGCGAGGTGGCGATC
>JBCCZA010000232.1:0-4178 GCA_039188455.1 Planctomycetota bacterium | reverse complement strand
TTGTTGCGGTGGGCGACCTGGCGGGTCTTTCGGCCCTGGACCTCGGCGAGCTCGCGCTTCAGCTGGGCCTTCTTGCGTTGCACGATCCGGCGGTCGATCTCGAGCTGCTGCTCGCCCGGCCCGCGCGTGCCCAGGCCGGTCGGCGCGCCGCCGGCGATGCGCTCGAGGTGGGACCACATGGCACGCAGGCGGGGGTAGGTGTATTCGAGCTGGGCGAGCTCGACCTGCAGGCGGGCCTCGTGGGTCTGGGCGCGGGTGGCGAAGATGTCGAGGATCAGCTCGGAGCGGTCGAGGACCTTGACCTCGACGACCTTCTCGATGTTGCCGATCTGCGATGGCGACAGGTCGTTCTCGAAGATGACGGCCTGGGCGCCGTGGGCCTTGCACATCGACGCCAGCTCCTCGACCTTGCCCTTGCCCAGGAAGGTGCCGGGGTCGGGCTTCTGGCGTTTCTGGAGGAGCTCGTCGACGGGCATCGCGCCGGCCGTGTCCGCGAGGGAACGCAGCTCGTCGAGGGGGTCGTGCGGGTTGCCGTTCCAGCCGGGCAGCAGGGCCCCGGCGAGCACGACGGGCTCGCGGTCGACGGTCAGGCCTGAGCGGGTGAGGTCCTGCATAGCGAATCGGCCAGTTTATCGGCCTTGGGAGCGGGGCTTGCAAGCGAAATTGAGCTTCCCTACAATCCGGGGCTCGACACGGCGAGCGGGCGTTCGCCGTGTCTTCACCGATTTAGCCGGCCGATCCCCGCGGGGCTTGGCCGAGACAGCCGGGAAAGAGGCCCATTATGCCCCGAGTCTGCGAGTTCACCGGCAAGCGCACCACCACCGGCTATCAGTACACCCACCGCGGCAAGGCCAAGTATCTCGGCGGCGTGGGCACCAAGATCACCGGCAAGACCAAGCGCACCTTCAAGCCCAACATCCAGACCGTCACCGCGGTCATCGACGGCGCCCCCACTCGCGTGAAGGCCTCGACCAAGGCCATCCGCTCGGGCCTGATCGTCAAGCCGCTGAAGCGGAAGTACGCCTACAAGCCCGCCGAGCAAGCCTGACTCGATCTCTCGCGACCCCGGCTTAGCGGCCGGCCCGCGTCGCGTTTCCCGAGGTGCCCGAACCCCGCCGACGCGCCCCATCGATGAAGCCGTCCCGCCACGCGGCTCGATGCCACAAACGCCCGGCACGCCCGATTCAGCCCGAACGCCCACGTCGTCTACGCCTTTCGCGGCCGAGCGTTCGCCGTCGCATGCCCCAACGCGACCTCATCAAAGACCAGGTCCTCGCCGCCACGGACATCGTCCAGCTCGTCGGCGAGCACGTTGCGTTGCGCCCGGCGGGCCGCGAGTTCAAGGGCCTCTGCCCGTTCCACGACGACCGCAACCCGTCGATGTACGTCGTCCCGCAGAAGCAGATCTTCCACTGCTTCGTCTGCGGCGCGGGAGGCGATGCCTTCAACTTCGCGATGCGGTACCACAAGCTCGGCTTCCGCGAGGCCCTGGAGATGCTCGCCCAGCGGGCCGGGATCGAGCTGCCCGCCTACGACGCTTCGCCGCAGCAGCAGGCCGCCCGCGATGATCGCAAGAAAATCGCCGAGGCCAACGAGCGCGCCCTGTGGTTCTTCAAGCGGATCCTGACCCATGACGATCACGGCCGGGCCGCCCGCGAGACGATCGAACGCCGCGGCATCTCGCCCGAGATGGTTGAGGCCTTCGAGCTCGGCGCCGCCCCTGAGCGGTGGGATGGCCTGGCGATGCTGATCGAGAAGAACGGCTGGCCGGTCGACGAGTTCCGCCTCGCCGGCCTGCTCAAGAAGCGCGACGACGGCAGCGACTACGACGCCCTGCGCCACCGCCTGATCTTCCCCATCGCCGATTCGCTCGGCCGGCCCATCGCCTTCGGCGGGCGCCGCCTGAACGACGAGGACAACCCCAAGTACCTCAACTCGCCCGAGACCCCGCTGTTCAACAAGTCGGCCACGCTCTACGGCCTGCACCTGGCCAAGAAGGCCATCATCGACTCACGCACCGCCGTGCTTGTCGAGGGTTACACCGACGTCATCGCCGCTCATCAGCACGGCGCGACCAACGTCGTCGCCGCCCTGGGCACGGCCCTGACCGCTCAGCACGTCCGCGAGCTTCGCCGCTACTGCGACAAGGCCGTGCTCGTGATGGACGGCGACGAGGCGGGGGTCAAGGCGGCCGACCGGGCGCTCGAACTGTTCCTCGCCGAGGGCCTCGACGTCGCCATCGCCATCATCCCCGACGGCAAAGACCCCGACGAACTACTCCGCGAGCCCGATGGTCTTGAGCAATGGCGGGACCTGGTCGAGCAGGCCACCGACGCGATGTCGTTCGTCTTCGATGCCGTCGAGCGCCGTCTCGGCGACGCGTCGACCGTCACCGGCAAGCAGCGGGCGACCGAAGAGTTCCTGGCCCGGCTGGCGCAGATCGGCGTGGACGCCGTCGAGCCCATCCGCAAGGCGTGGCTGCTCCGCCGCATCGGCGAGATCACCGGCCTACGCCCCGACGACGTCGCCGCCGAACTGGCCCGCCGCCGCCCCCGCCGATCGACGGTCGAGCAACCGCCCCCACCCGACTCGCCGGCACAACCCGACTACGACGCCCCGCCCTCCCAGGACGCACCACCCCCCGACCTCGTCGCCGACGACCCCTTCGCCGGGTTCGAGCCCGAACTCCCGCTGGCCCCGCCCGCTCTGGGGGGTAAACCTCACGTTGTGGCGGAGGCGGAACAGACCATCGTGATCGGGCTGCTGCACGACCCCCGCCGGTTCCAGCGGCCGCTGCCCGACGGCTCCACCTTAGACGAGGCCCTGCCCCCGACGATGATCTCCGACCCCCTCGGCCGAGAGGTGTACCAGCGCGTCTACGACCGCTTCGCCGACGGCGGCACGCCCACGCTCGCGGCGCTCCTGGCCGACTTGGCGGACCACGGCCGGCTCCGCGAGGCGAACTGGCTGACCGCGGCCGAAGTAAATATCTCGCAGCGCTGCGACGGCAAGGCCGAGCTCGAAGAAGAGAAGTACGACGCCGAGCTGCGCTTCCTGCTCGGCCGGCAGCGCGACGCCGAACAGGCTGTCCAGGCCGACCCGCTCGAGCGCGTCCGAGCACAGCAGCAGGCCGCGATGGACGACGCCGTCGGCCTCCGCCGCGCCGCCGCCATCGCCCGTCCACGTTCCTGAACGATCCGACCCCGATTTCGCCGATAGCGACCCGCCCCAAACCGACCGATCCCCGCAACCCCGCTCAAACCCCGCTCACACGCCCCAAACCCCGTCCCCACGCACCACCCGCCCCCGCCAACGACCGATATCTCAGAGGCAAAGAGAGGCCCGCGACCCATGATCAACACCCTGCACCCCGCCATCAACGAGCTCCTCGACCAGGGCCGCACCCGCGGCTTCATCGTGTTCGACCAGCTCATCGCGCTGCTGCCCGACCGCTACGTCGACCCCGACAAGCTCGACGAGCTGATCCAGCTCTGCCGCCGCGAGGGCGTCGCGATGCGTGACAACCTCAGCCTGCCGCGTGGCGTCGCGCCGATGCCGCGGTCGGCCGCCGAGATCGAGTCGCTGGTCCAGGCCAACCGCGCCGAGGCCGCCGCCGCCGAAGCCGAGGCCGCCGCGACCGACGACGAGGCCGACGACAAGCCGTCGGGCCCGCAGGTCATCATCGACTCGGACGACGAGGACGGCCCCGCGCCCGCCGCGACCGACGAAGAAGCCGCCGCCGAGGCCGAAGAGGCCGAGCTGCTCACCGCCGAGCAGGCCAAGGAAGAGCTCGCCAAGGCCTTGTCCGAGGGCTCGGGCAAGCGCATCGACGACCCCATCCGCATGTACCTCACGCAGATGGGCGAGATCTCCCTGCTCACCCGCGACAACGAGATCCGCCTGGCCAAGAAGATCGAGACCTGCCGGTACATGTTCCGCCGCCTGCTGCTGCAGAACGACTACTCGATCGCCCAGACCGTCGAGACGCTCGATCTCGTCCACGAGGGCGACCTGCCCTTCGACCGCACGATGAAGATCTCCACGGCCGAGGAAGACGCCAAGGGCAAGATCGCCGCCCGCATCCCGTCCAACCTCAAGACCATCAAGCGGCTGATGCAGCTCAACCGCCAGGACTGGGACCAGCTCGACGGCCCGGGCCGCATCAGCAAGGCCGACGT
>JBCCZA010000231.1:0-4183 GCA_039188455.1 Planctomycetota bacterium | reverse complement strand
GTCGACGGCGTCGATGAACGCGTCGATCGCCGAGGCGTCCTGCGAGACGATGGCGTCGGTGTGCCGGCTGCCGTAGCGGTTGATGTGGTCGACGGCGGCGTCGAGCGAGTCGACGGCCTTGACGGCGACGATCATGTCGAGGAACTCGGTGGCCCAGTCGGCGTCCGCCGCAGACGTCGCGTTGGTCAGCAGGGCGGCGAGCGTGGCGTCGGCGCGGACCTCGACGCCGGCGGCGATAAGCGCTTTGCAGACCTTGGCCGCGAGGCCGTCGGCGGACTGGCACAGGTCGCGGTGGAAGAGGATCGTCTCGGCCGCGTTGCACACGCCGGTCCGCTGCGTCTTGGCGTTGAGGCAGATGTCCATCGCCATCACGGGGTCGGCCGCGGCGTCGACGTAGACGTGGCAGTTGCCGGTGTAGTGCTTGATGACGGGCAGGTGAGCCTGCTCAACGACGGCGCGGATGAGCGACTCGCCGCCGCGCGGGATGCAGACGTCGATGAGCTGGTCGAGCTTGAGCAGGTGGCCGACGGCGGCGCGGTCCGGCGTGTCGACCAGTTGCACGGCGTCGCCGGGCAGGCCGGCCTGGTCGAGCCCAGCGCGGACGCACTCGGCGAGCGCGGCGTTGCTGTGGGCCGCCTCCTTGCCGCCGCGCAGGATCGCGGCGTTGGCCGACTTGAGGCAAAGGGCGGCCGCGTCAACGGTCACATTGGGCCGCGACTCGAAGATGATCAGCACCACGCCCATCGGCACGCGCCGCTTCTCGAGGTGGATGCCATTGGGCAGGCGTCGGCCCTCGAGGACGCCGCCGACGGGGTCGGGCTGGGCGGCGATCTGCTCGACCGACGCGGCGATCTTCTCGACGCGGACGTTGTCGATCCGCAGGCGGTCGATCATCGCGGCAGACAAGCCATTGGCCTCGGCGGCGGCGAGGTCGGCGGCGTTGGCCTCGATCAACTTGGCCGTCGCGGCGCGGATGGCGGCGGCGATCGCGGTCAGCGCGGCGTCGCGCTGCCGGCCTGACGCCGTGGCCAGGCGGCGTGACGCGGCACGCGCGCGCTCGGCCATCGCCAGGCAGTGCGCGGCGAGGTCGTCGCTCGGCGAGGCGGCGGATCGGCGTGGCTCGGTCAGCGTGGTCATCCCATCAGTGTAAGCCGTGGGCGAGCGCGATCACTCCGGCGTGCCGTTGAGCGGTCGCGGCGTCGCCTGGATCGCCACCTGCGGGATCGGCGAGACGACCTCAACGCCCGTCGGCGTCTCGATCTCGACCGGCAGCGAGGTCACACCCCGCTCGAGGTCGTCGAGCGTCGGCGCGATCTCGGCCGTCACGACATCCTCGCCCGCCCGGATCGCCGCGATCGCCGACGCCGGCCCAGACAGCTCGATGTCCCGCACGAACCACTCGTCCTCAGGCAGCACCACGTCGTACCGCCGCATCACCAGCGGCGACTGACGCACCTGCACCGTCAGCCGCTCGATCGTCAGCGTCTCGGTCTGCCGGGTCACGGTGAAAGTCACGTCGACCGACCGCGTCAGCAGCTCGGTCTGCGCCGACCGCAGCGCCTCGGGCAGCTCCAGCGGAACCGTCAGCGTCACGGGCTCGCCCGCGGCGGCGGCCGACAACATCTCCGACGTCAGCCGGACACGGAAGTTGGTCTCGCCCGCGGCCTCGGCCAACGACGCCGGCAGCCGCACGATCGCCTCGGACGGCTGCGCCGAAGGCGGCTGCGCCAGCGACGCGTCGCTCGGATACAGCAGCGACACCGGCAATGTCCGCTCCACCAACCGATCGACCCGCACCTCCACCGCGCCTGGTTGCAGCTCCTCCAGGTCGATCCGCAGCGACGAGAACAGCCCCGCCTCCAGCTCGGCCTGCAGGTTCAGCGGCGCGAGGCTCGTGTCTCCCTCGCCCGGCGGCGACACCGTCACCAGCACCGGCCCCTCGTCGATGACGTCGATAAACTCGTCGTACTGCGCCGACGACGTCTCGAACGTCGCCTGCACCTCCAGGGTCGTCGGCTCGATCACCAGCGCCCCCTCCATCCCTGTCGGCGCCACGAGCTCCACCGGCACGACCTCGTCGACGTACCGACGCACGTCCTTGCCTTCGGCCCACAGCCACACCAGCGACGCCACCAGCGTCGTGATCACGATCGCCTCGAGGTGCTCGAAGACCGACATGTGCTCGCCTGCTCGTCCCATGGGTTACGCCGGTTTCGCCTCTGGCGTTTCGTCCCCGTCCAGCCTGTCGAAGCCCTCGCCCCCGTCGTCGATGCCCTTGCCCACGTTCTTGGTCAGGATCGGGCGCAGCTCGTCGGGCGTCAGGCTCCGCCGCAGCTGGCCGCGCTCGGCGATCGAGATCGTTCCCGTCTCCTCGCTGACCACCAGCAGCAGGGCGTCCGACTCCTGGCTCAGCCCGATCGCCGCGCGGTGCCGGCTGCCCAGCTCCTGCGGGATCTCCTCGCCGTCGGCCAGCGGGAACTGCACCCCCGCGGCGACGACCCGATCGCCGCGGATCACCACGCCCATGTCGTGCAGCGCCGAGCCCGGCCAGAAGATCGTCTGCAAAAGCGCCGCCGTGACCTCCCCGCCCACCGGCGTGCCCTGCTCGACAATGCCGCGTAGGCCCACCTGCCGCTCGATCGCGATGAGTGCGCCGATCTTGTTCCGCGACATGTAGGCGATCGCCTTGACCAGCTCGTCCGCGACCACCTTCTTGCGCACCCCGCCGCCGCGGAACAGCCGGGCCTCGCCCAGCCGAACCAGAGCCCGCCTCAGCTCGGGTTGGAACACCACGACCAGGATCAACGCCGCCGTGGTGAGGAAGTTCTCGTACAGGTAAGTCAGCCGGGCGAACTGGTTCTCACGCGCCAGGATCTGCACCGCCAACGTCCCGATAAACAAGATCAGCAGCACGGCCTTGATGATGCGGGCCCCGCGCGTCCCCCGCAGGAACCGCAGGATCACGTACACCGCCACCCAGATAATCAGCACCTCGATGACGACCTGCACCGGCTGCGACTCCCAGTGCCCCAGCACTCGGTTCCACAGCTGCCAGAATCGTTCGAGATCGATGTTCATCCGCGCACGCAGGCTCCCCGAAAGCATAGCCGCCCGACACGCCCGGGCCAGCCTCCGCCGAGGGGTCCGATAGCGCGCAAGTCGCACGCCAGACCGCGCTTGCTATCGACCGACCCACCCCACCCACACCAGTCCCAACCCCTCATCCCCGGTATACTCCGGCCCTCATCTCCCCGCCCGGGCACGGCCCATGCAACAGCTCGAAACCCTACGAGCCAACATCCAGTCCGTCTTCCTCGGCAACAAGCAGGCCATCGACCGCGTCCTCACCTGCCTGCTCGCCGCCGGCCACATCCTCATCGAAGACGTCCCCGGCGTCGGCAAGACCACCCTCGCCGTCGCCCTGGCTAAGTCCATCGACGCCTCCCTCGCCCGCGTCCAGATGACCCCCGACATGCTCCCCGCCGACGTCCTGGGCGTCACCGTCTGGGACCAGAAGCAGAACGACTTCGTCTTCAAGCCCGGCCCGATCTTCAACAACATCGTCCTCGCCGACGAGGTCAACCGCACCACCCCTCGCACCCAGTCCGCCCTCCTCGAGGCCATGTCCGAGGGCCAGGTCTCCCTCGACGGCACCACCCGCCGGCTCGTCGAGCCCTTCATCGTCATCGCCACCCAGAACCCCTTCGAGTTCGAGGGCACCTACTTCCTGCCCGAATCCCAGCTCGACCGTTTTCTGATGCGCCTCAAGCTCGGCTACCCCGCCCCGGCCGACGAGGCCCGCATCCTCCGCCTGGACCCGCACCGCCAGGCCCTCGCCAGCCTCAAGCCGGTGATGACCGCCGCCGAGCTCGTCCGCATGCAACGCCAGGTCGACCAGGTCGAGATGGACCCCACGCTGTACGAGTACATCGTCGCCATCGCCGACCACACCCGCCACAACGACCAGCTCCAGCTCGGCGTCTCCCCGCGCGGCGCCATGGCCCTGGCCCACGCCGCCAAGGCCACCGCCTTCCTCCACGGCCGCGACTACGCCGTCCCCGAAGACATCACCCAGAACGTGATCCCCGTCTTCACCCACCGCATCGTCCCCCGCGCCCACGCCGCCGACACCACCGGCGTCACCGCCCAACGCATCATGCAGCAGACGATCGAGGCGATCGCC
>JBCCZA010000230.1:0-4310 GCA_039188455.1 Planctomycetota bacterium | reverse complement strand
TTCAGCAGGTCGGAGCTGGTGTCGAGGCCGGTGAGGCTGGTGAACATCGCGGTGGTGAGGGCCATGGCAAACTCCTAGGTCGTTGCGTTAACGCGGGTCGTTGGTCGCGGAAGAGGTGTCGGGCCGTTGGGCGAGCAGGCGGGCGAGGGAGGGGTTCTCGATGTGGCCCAGTCCGGGCGGGCCGGCAGCGGATCGGTCGGCTGTCGTGGCGGCGTCGACGGGGGATGCGGTGTCGATCGGCAAGTCGGTCGCGCGGCTGGCTGTCGGCTCGGGGCCGCGCTGGGCGGCGTCGGCGAGGAGCTGGTCGAAGGACTTGCCCTCGAACGTCGCGGCACCGTCGGTCTTGCTCGGCGCAGCGGGCCCGGCCGGGCGAACGGCGGGCTCGAGCAGTCGCAGCAGTTCCGATCCGTCGGGCATGGGGCGTGTCGCGGGGGTGGGTCGCGGGGGTGCGTGTCGCTCAGCGCGTTAGCGCGGGTCAGTCGTTCTTGGGCTTGCCGTAGCCGGTGACGTTCTCGATGGGCACGAGCCGGCCGTTGTCGAGCTCGAGGCCGATGCCGCCGTCGTTCTCGAACACGACCTCGCTCACGAGGCCCTGGGTGCCGACGCCGCCGACGTCCGTGCCGCGGACGTACTGGCCGACGAGCATGCTCGAGTCGAGCAACGCCAGGTTGGAGAGCAATTGCTGGATGACGAGGGAATCGGTCGACTCGTTGAAGTCCATGCCGGTGACGCGGTCGAACGGCAGCTCGGCGCCGGAGTCCAGCACGAGGATCGGCTCGCCGTTGACGAGCTTGACGGACGTGACCCGCCCGGCGGCCTCGACGTTGCCGGACGTGAGGCCCGAGACCTGCTGGCCGAGCAATGACGTCGCCTGCACGACCGAGTTCTGCTCAACGAGCGTGGTGAGGCTGTTCTCGAGCTTGGACTGCGACTCGATCGAGCTGATCGAGGAGATCTGATCGAGGATGGCGGCCGAGTCGTTGGGCTCGAGCGGGTCCTGGCTGGTGAGCTCCTCGACCATGATCTGGATGAACTCCTCGCTGCTGAGCTCCGCGAAGGCATTGGGCGCTTCGGTCGTGTTCGTGGCGGGATTGCTCAGGCCGCTGATCGCGCTGGACATGGGTTAGGCTCCGGCGGCGTTGGCCGCGAGGGGGTCGTTGGGTTCGAGGGCGTCGAGGGTGTCGCCGAAGGTGGTCGGGTCGTCGGTCGTGTCGGCGGTGTCGGACTCGCCCTGCGGGGAGCGGCCGTACTCGCCACGGCTTCGGCCGTCGGTCGGGGCCTGGCGGCCGTCGGGCGTGTCTTGCGAGGACTGGTTAAAGGAAGCGTTGTTCTGCGCGGCATTGCCGTTGTTGACGGCGGTGGCGGGCTGGACGCCGAGGCGGTCGACGGTCAGGCCCTGCGACTCGAGCGTGGCGCGGAGTTGAGTGAGCTGGCCTTGGAGGAGTTGCTGGCCGGCCTGGGTGGTCGGCTGGAACTCGGCGGCGACGCGGCCGGCGGTGATGTCGAGGCGGATGCGGAGCGTGCCCATCTCGGCGGGGGTGAGGCGGAGGGTGACGCCGCCGCCGCGCTGGTTGAGGGCGGACTGCAGGCCGCGGGCGATGCGGGCGGCGTTGGCGGTGTCGGGGTCGGCGTCCGTGTTGGTCGGGGTGGCGAGGCTGGTGGTGGGCGCGGGGCGGACGGCGGATGCGTCGGCGGTGGGCGTGCGTCCGGTGCCGGGATCGGGCGTGTCCGTCAATGCGATCGCGGGTGACGCGGCGGCGTTGGACGCGGGGGAAGCGGTCGGCGCGGGCTGAGCGAGCGTTGGGCTGGACTGCGACGCGCCCTGTTGGCCTGACTGCGATTGCTGGCCGGCCTGCTCGCCGGTCGCGCCCTGGTCGGTGGTGGCGGGCGCCGTGATCGGGGCGACGCGCGTCGTGGCGGTGGTCGGTGCGGACGACCCATCGGTGATGGTTGTCGTGGGGTTGGGCGTGCCGACGATCGCGACAGGCGTGGGTTGTGTGGGGTTGGGCGTGGCGGTCGGCGTGTTGTTGGGCGTGGGCGTGGCGTTGGTCGGGTCGGTCGAGGCCGGTGCGACGGTGGGCTTGGCGATCCAGGGCGACTCGGCCAGCGCGACGACGAGGGCATCGGCCGTGCTGTCGGTGATCGCTTCCAGGTCGATGGACTGGTCGACTGCATCGCTGGTTTGCGTGTCGGCGCCGACGGCTTGATCGGACGCGTCGACTGTGTCGTCAACGCTCGTGTCGGCTTGATCGCCCTGCTGAGTGTCTTCGCTCGTGGCGTCGTCCACCACATCGGCCGTCCCGGTGTCCGGCGCGTTGCCCGTAGCTTCCGCGCGATCGGGGGCCGCGTCTTTGCCTTCTCGCCCGTCGACCCTAGCCGGCGTCTCGCGCTGATCACGCTCGGTGCCACGGTCGACATCGGCGGTGCGTTGCGTCGTGTCGCGATCGCGCGGCCGATCGAGCAGCGTGTCGAACGACTCGGCGGGCTCGGCGGCGCGGGGTTTGGTCGCGGCGGAGGCGTCGAGGTCGAGGGTCTGGGGCGGCAGGCCGGCGATCATCCGTTGCCTCCTTGGCCGGTGGTGTTGCCGCGGCGAGCCAGCGGGTCGAGCCCTCGCTCGCGCAGCCGGCTGAGCAGGCCGGTCGCGATCGCCACTTCGTTGGGCGACTTGAACTCGCGGAGCACGGCCCCGGCCTTGCGCAGCTGCATCGCGCTGAGGTAGTCGATCACCTCGTCTTCGTCGCCGGCGGCGATGAGCTGCTCGAACGACTCCTTGGCCTGCTTGGGCTGCAGCTGCTCGTAGAACGCCACGGCCTGCTGGAAGTCCTCATCCAGCTTCTGGGCACGCTGGTTGTCGACGAACTCGGCGAAGCGCTCGCGCTCGGCGGCCAGCTCGTCGCGGAGCTTGGTGATGACCTGCTCGGAGGTGTTGAGCCGGCGTTCGATGGCTTCGCGCTCGACACGCATCCGCGCGGCTGCCTCGGCGAGCAGGTCTTCCGACACGGTGCGGGTGCGCAGGCGATCGTCGAGCGTGGCCAGCCCGGTCGCCGCAGACGCCAGGCGGGCTTCCTCGGCGGCGACCATCGCGTCGGCCTCGGCCTGATTGGCGGCAAGCTCGGCCGCCTCGGCCTCGGTCGCCAGAGTCGGCGTGAACATCGCGACGACGGCATCCACGCGATCCCGGCTTAGCCGGTCCGTCGCGCCAAGCCAACCGACGACGCCGGCCATCGCCAATAGGTTGAGCGCCAGCACGACGACCACCGCAATCCCGATCGACTTGATCACGCCATCGCCTCCTCAGCCATCGCCCGGCGTGCAAATCGCTGCCCGGCCATCTCGTCCAGCTCCGCCTGCTCGAGCTTGCGCTGCCGGCGTTGCCAGGCCTTGCGGTCGCGTTCTTCGAGCAGCTCGATGGCACGGCGACTCGCGATTGCGCGACGCAACGACTCGCGTGCCTCGGTCACCTGTCGCTCGGCCGCGGCGAGCTCGAGCACCATCCGCTGGCCGCGCACGACCGACAGCTGGGCGTGCGTGGCGTAGCGACCGACATCGGCCGCCTGCACGCGCCCCGTCAACGCATCGCGCAGCTCGGCCTTGCCGAGGCGCACCGTGTCCTGCATCGCGCCGATCCGCTCGCGCAGTTGCGTCGACACCGAGATCCGCTCACCCAGCGCTCGCTTGGCCTCGTCCTCCTCGCGTCGGCGTTGATCGAGCACGGCCTGCAGGCGGAAGACAAACGCTGCCATCACCGACCTCCCCCGCGTCGCGTGACGCCTCGCCGTGCGTTACCCGATGGCTTGCTCGGCGCCGGTTGCGGTCGTCCCTGCGCGGCCGCCAGCTCGCGGTCGGTCGCCTCGATACGCTCGATTAATGCCGACAACACTGCCCGCCCGTGCCGGCTCGGCTCGCCGTCGGCCGTCTCCGATCGGCCCTGCTGCACAAGCTGATCGATCGCCGGCTTGCACGCGATGGCCAGGTCGTAGTCGGCGTTGCTGCCCGGGGCGTAGGCCCCGACGTTCAGCAAGTCTTCGACCTCCTCGTACGCGGCGATGAGCTTGGTGATGCGCTGGCGCGAGCGCTGATGATCGAGGTCGGTCACGTGGTCGGCGACGCGGCTGATCGACTTGGGCACGTGGATCGCGGGGAAGTGGCCGGCCTCGGCGAGTCGGCGGGAGAGGACGACGTGCCCGTCGAGGATGCCGCGGCAGGCGTCGCTGACGGGATCGTCCAGGTCGTCGCCCTCGACGAGGACGGAGTAGAAGCCGGTGATACTGCCGTGCTCGGTCCGGCCGGAGCGCTCGAGCAAGCGGGGC
>JBCCZA010000229.1:0-4336 GCA_039188455.1 Planctomycetota bacterium | reverse complement strand
GCGGTCGCCTCGACGCTTAGTCCGGGCGGACGAGGAAGATCGGCTGGTCGAACTCGACGGCCTGGCCGTTGTCGACGAGGACCTTCTCGATCGTGCCGGACATCTCGGCCTTGATCTCGTTGAAGACCTTCATCGCCTCGACGAGGCAGACGACGGTGTCGGCGGACACGCGGTCGCCAACATTGACAAAGGTGTCGGCCTCGGGGCTGGGCGCGAGGTAGCAGGTGCCGACCATGGGCGACTTCAGCGGGTCGAGGCCCTCGTCGGCGTCGGCCGGCGGCGCGGCGGGGGCGGCGCCGTCGCTCGCGGGGGTGGGCACCGCGGGAGCCACGCCGGGCACGGGGGCGACGGCGACGGGGGCCGCGGTGATCACCGGCGAGCCGTCGCGCCGTCGCAGGCGGATCTTCTCGCCGCCCTCCTCGAGGTCCAGCTCGGTCAACTCGTTGTCGACCATGAGCTTGATGAGTTGCCGAAGCGTTTTGAGGTCGGTCATGCGGGGCCGAATTGGGGGGGCGAAAGAGCGCGGGCCGGGCCGGATGTCGGGCGGCGTCGCGGGAATAGTCGAGCCTTAGATGATGGCCGATTCCAGGTCCTTGGGCAACTCGCTGAGCACGCGGTGGCCGCGGTCGGTGATCAGCACGTCGTCCTCGATCCGCACGCCGCCGACGCCCGGCAGGTAGATGCCCGGCTCGACCGTGACCACCATGCCCGGCTCGAGCACGCCCTTCACGGACGACGCCAGCCGCGGCTCCTCGTGGACATCCAGGCCCAGGCCGTGGCCCAGCGAGTGGCCGAAGCGGTCGCCGTAGCCGGCGTCGGCGATGACCTTGCGGGCCACGCCGTCGACCTCCTTGAGCGGCACGCCCGGGGCGATCGCGTCGATCGCGGCCAGCTGCGCGGCGAGCACGACGCGGTACACCTCACGCATCTTGCGGCTCATCCCGCCGACGCCGACCACACGCGTCAGGTCCGAGCAGTAGCCGCGGTAGCGAGCGCCCCAGTCGATCAAGACGATGCCGTTCTTCTTGATCTTGGTCGAGCCAGGGATCGCGTGAGGCAGCGCAGCATTGGCGTCGGCGGCGACGATCGACGGGAAACTGACGCCATCGGCCCCGAAGGCACGCATGCGATACTCGAGGAACGCGGCGACTTCGGTCTCGCGCTGGCCGGGCTCGATCGTGGCGATCGTCTCGAGATACGCGGCCTGCTGGATCTT
This sequence comes from Planctomycetota bacterium, assembly GCA_039188455.1. Lineage (GTDB taxonomy): Bacteria > Planctomycetota > Phycisphaerae > Phycisphaerales > Phycisphaeraceae > JBCBUE01. The sequence continues at coordinate 3,120 of JBCCZA010000229.1, read as the reverse complement.
CAACGCGTCGCGGATCAGCCTGACCTCGTCGTCGGTCTTGACCTGGCGAGCGGCGAGCGTCACCTCGTTGAGGGCCTTGAGCTTGACGACGCCACGCATCGGCTTACTCAGCGAGCGGGCCTGAGCGACGGTGAGGTGGTCGGCCTGATAGGCAAGGGTGTCGATCGCCTTGCGCTTGATCAGCACGCCGCGCAGCGCGTCGGTCATCCGGCCGGTGCGGATCACGGCGACGGCGTCGGGCGCTTCGCGTTCGATCTGCTCTTCGAAGCGGAAGTCGGACAGGATGATCGGCTTGCCGCGCATCGGCAGGACCAGCCAGGAATCGTCGCCGACGAAGCCGGTTAGGTAGCGGATGTCGGCGGGGTTGACGACGAGCAGCGCGTCGGCGTTGGCGGCGCGGATCGCCGAGCCGACCTTGGCTTGACGCCCTCGCGTGACGGCGGTGGAGGATCGGGTAGGCATGCGGGCAATGTAATCCGCAGCACGCACCGCCCGCCTAGATGCTGCGATCTAATCTCATCTACTGGGGAATGAAAACCCTGATCCAGCAAGCACTAAAGCGACGGTAAGACCCACCCACGCGGTCGCGGCGCATCCCTATACTCGCCGGCATGTCCGACGAAACCCCCAAGCTGCACATCGACTCGGACTGGAAGGCCGAGGCCCAGGCCGAGAAGCAGAAGCTCGCCGAGCAGCAGGAGCAGGCCAACGCCTCGGGCGATGAGCTCGGCGCCGTTGGCCAGCCCGCGCCGGGTCAGCTCCCGCCCGCCAGCTTCGAGACGCTCGTCAGCACGCTCGCTACCCAGGCGATCTACGCCCTCGGCGGCGTCCAGGACCCGCAGACCGGCCAGCGCATGATCGACCTGCAGCTCGCCCGCCACGCGATCGACCTGCTCGGCGTGCTCGACGACAAGACCCAGAACAACCTCAGCGAGCAGGAGGCCGACCTGCTCAGCCAGACGCTGTACGAGCTGCGCAACCACTACGTGCAGATCGGCAACGCCGCCCGCGCCCAGGCCGCCGCACCCCCGCCCGTCGCACCCCCGCAGTAGCCCCCCGCCTTCCCCGCCCGCCCCTCGCCACACCGCCCCAGCCATGAGCACCGCCGCCGCCCCGCACTCGGCCCCGATGGCTCCCGCCAAGCCGAGCCTCCTCGCGCAGCACCACTTTCTGCTCCGCCGTCTGCACTCGCTCACCGGCGTCGTGCCGATCGGCCTGTTCGTCATCTTCCACCTCTTCACCAACGCCCAGATGCTCTGGCCGGACAAGTTCCAGCACGAGGTGGAGTTCATCCACAACATGCCGGCCCTGCTGTGGATCGAGATCTTCGGGCTCTGGCTGCCCATCGCCTTCCACGCCGGCCTGGGCATCGCCTACACCCTCACCGGCAAGGGCAACGTCCCGCGTTACTCGTACCTCGACAACGTCCGCTACATGCTGCAGCGCGTCACCGGGATCGCGGCGCTGATCTTCATCACCGTGCACATCGCCACGCTGCGGTGGGGCTGGAACATCCTCGGCTGGTACACGCCCTTCTACGTCAGCGCCGTTAACGACTCGGGCCAGACGCTCGTCGCCAACACCGCCGGCGAGCCGCTCGGGCTGACCGCCATGAGCCTCGCCGCCGCCTTCCAGGGCGGGATCTCCGGCGGCTCGCCGCTGGGGTCGTTCCTCATCGTCGTCTTCTACCTCGTCGGCGCTCTCTCGATCGTCTACCACTGGTCCAACGGCCTGTGGACCGCGGCGATCTCCTGGGGCGTGACGATCAGCAAGGCCGCGCAGGCCCGGTTCGGTGTGGCCTGTCTCGGGCTGGGCGTGGCGCTGACGATCTTCACGATCACGGCCGTGTGGGCGTCGGTGACCTATCAGCCCAAGCCGGCCGAAGCGCTGGCCTACGAGATGCTCGCGCGGACGGGCGGCGAGGTGACGCTCACCGAGTTCCAGGCCGTCGCCGCCGAGCGGGGGATCGACCTGTCCGAGCCCATTGAGGCCGGTCACTAGAGCGCGTCGGAGAGGCTCCATGGCGACAAACTGCCGTCGATCCGCGCCGATAAAAGACATATGTTTGTTGAGCGTTCGGCGCTGGTCCGCCGACCTGGTTTAAGGAAGCACTATGCCCAGAGTCATCGTGGTCGGCGGCGGATTGGCGGGATTGGCGGCGAGCGTCCGCGCGGCCGAGGCCGGCGTGCCCGTCTCCCTCTTCTCCATGGTCCCCGTCAAACGCTCCCACTCCGTCTGCGCCCAGGGCGGCATCAACGCCTGCAACGACGTCGCCGCCCAGCAGGGCTACTCCGAGTGGCAGCACATGGACGAGACGCTCTACGGCGGCGACTTCCTCAACCACCAGCCGCCCGTCTACGAGATGACCCACTGGGCGCCCAAGATCATCAACCTCTTGGACCGCATGGGCGTCCCGTTCAACCGCACGCAGGAAGGCTTCCGCGACCTGCGCCTCTTCGGTGGCAGCCTGTTTAAGCGCACACACTTCGCCGGGGCTTCGACCGGCCAGCAACTGCTCTACGCCCTGGACGAGCAGACCCGACGCCAGGAGGCCGAGGGCAAGGTCACCAAGCACGAGTTCTGGGAGTTCCTCTGGCCGATCGTCGAGGACGGCGTGTGCAAGGGCATCGTCGCGCAGGATATGCGCACGATGGAGATCAAGCCCTTCCTCGCCGACGCCGTCGTCATCGCCACCGGCGGCAACGGCATCCTCTTCGGCAAGTCGACCATGTCGGTGATCTGCACCGGCGGCGCCGCCTCGCGCTGCTATCAGGCCGGCGCCTATCTCGGCAACCCCGAGATGATCCAGGTGCACCCCACCGCCATCCCGGGCGAGGACAAGTGCCGCCTGATGAGCGAGTCCGCCCGCGGCGAGGGCGGCCGCGTCTGGGTCCCCCGGCAGAAAGGCGACACGCGACACGCCAACGACATCCCCGAGGACGAACGCTGGTACTTCCTGGAAGAGAAGTACCCCGCTTACGGCAACCTCGTCCCCCGCGATATCGCCACCCGCGAGATCTTCTTCGTCTGCCAGGACGGCTACGGGATCGACGGCCAGAACATGGTCTACCTCGACATCACCCACCTGCCGATGGAGACCAAGAACAAGCTCGCCGCCAT
>JBCCZA010000228.1:0-4446 GCA_039188455.1 Planctomycetota bacterium | reverse complement strand
GTTGACCTTCTCGATGAGCTGGGCGTCGTGGGCGCGGTCCTTGTTGAGCCAGAACACGGCGGGGGAGCCGGTGAGGCGGGCGCGGGTGACGGCGAGCTTGACCCAGTCGCGGATGGCGATGTCCTTGGTCTGGCACATCCGCCAGATATCGCCGGGCGCGACGTCGTGCTCGAAGATCACGGCCCCGGAAGACGCGTCAACGACCTGGACCTTGCCGGCAGAAGCGATCTCGAACGTCTTATCGTGGCTGCCGTATTCCTCGGCTTTCTTGGCCATGAGGCCGACGTTGGCGACGGAGCCCATGGTGGCGGGGTCGAAGGCGCCGTTGGCTTTGCAGAACTCGATGGTGGCCTGATAGACGCCGGCGTAGGAGCGGTCGGGGATGACGGCCTTGGTGTCGGCGGGCTTGCCGTCCGGCCCCCACATCTGGCCGGAGTTGCGGATCATCGCGGGCATGGAAGCGTCGATGATGATGTCGGACGGGACGTGCAGGTTGGTGATGCCGCGGTCGGAGTCGACCATGGCCATGGGGGGCTGATCGGCGTAGACGGCTTCGATGGCGGCTTCGATCTCGGCCTGGGTCGTCGCGTCGAGGGAGGCGATCTTGCTGAGGACGTCGCCGAAGCCGTTGTTGGGGTTGATGCCCAGCTTGTCGAGGGCGTCGCCGTGCTGATCAAACAGGGCCTTGTAGAAGACCTTGACGCAGTGGCCGAAGATGATGGGGTCCGAGACCTTCATCATGGTGGCCTTCATGTGCAGGGAGAAGAGGACGCCCTGCTGTTTGGCGTCGGTGATCTGCTCGGCGAGGAAGGTTTCTAGGGCGGCGACGCGCATGCGTGCGGCGTCGATGACCTCGCCGGCCTCGAGCGCGAGGTTGTCCTTGAGGACGGTCTCGGTGCCGTCGTCGGCGACGTGGACGATCTTGACGCTTGTGGCCTCCGAGCAGGTATGGGATTGCTCAGAACCAAAAAAATCGTCGCCGGTCATCGAGGCGACGTGGGACTTGGAGTCGGGGGACCAGGCACCCATCGAGTGGGGGTGGGCCTGGGCGTAGGCCTTGACGGGGGCGGCGACGCGGCGGTCGGAGTTGCCCTCGCGGAGGACGGGGTTGACGGCGGATCCGAGGACTTTGGCGTACGTGGCCTTGACCTGTTCTTCCTCGGGGGTCGATGGGTCGGCGGGGTAGTCGGGGACGGCGTAGCCCTGGGCTTGGAGCTCGGCGATGGCGGCGGTGAGCTGGGGGATCGAGGCGGAGATGTTGGGGAGCTTGATGACGTTCGCGTCGGGCGTCTTGCAGAGTTCGCCGAGCTCGGCGAGGGCATCCGGGACGCGCTGCTCGGGCGTGAGGTCGTCGGGGAAGTGAGCCAGGATGCGGGCGGCGAGGGAGATGTCCTTGAGCTCGACCTCGATGCCGGCGGCGGCGACGAACCGGCGGATGATGGGCAGGAAGGAGTAGGTCGCGAGAGCGGGGGCCTCGTCGGTCTTGGTGTAGACGATGGTGGGGGTGGTGGTCATGCGATTCTGCGGGGATTGCTCAGGGAAAACCGGGGGGGGCGGCATTATGGAGGATCGGGCGGGGGCCACAAGCCGGCGGATCACCCCGCCGCGATCCGGCACGCCGCCGCCTTGGCCCGGGACACACGCGAACACGGGGTCGCCCGGGACATTGGCTCGACCCAGTCGAGAACACCGCCGATCCGCACCGCGTACTTACTTGACTATGTACCTCCTCCTCGCCCTGCTGTGCTACCTCGGAATCGTCGCTATTAGCCTTGGCTTGCTCGTGTTCGGCACGCCCCGAGGCGCGGGCCGCCGCGATCGGCTCAGGCAAGACGAGGCGCGGGACGCGATCCGGTTCCACCTGGCGACCCACCAGCAGACGAGCCATGTTCTGTGACCCCCCTGTCGCGATCACGCCCCGGCTTCGGTCGCTTGACGAACGAAGCCGGGCACGCGATCGCGGCGCCGGTTAGGCCAGGTCGAACCAGAGCGCCTGGGCGGCCGTCGAGGCGGCGAGCGTGAGCTCCATCGGCTTTTCGCTCGCGGTGTTGTCGACCGCGAGGGCGTCGCCGGCAGCGAGCGGCTGATCGACCGATCCGTCTGCCGTGGTTGCCTTCGCCGCACCGGTCGCGAGGTGGACGTAGCCGTGCCGGCCGGGCGCGACCTTCACGGTCACCGACGCGCCGGCGTCGACGTCGGCCACGCTCAGCGACGCGTCCTGCGCGATCGGCATGGCCTCGGGTGCCTCGGCCTGGCGGGTGTCGTCGATGGCGAGGGTCTGCCAGCGATTGGCCCGGCCCGCGGCGTCGAACGACTGCTGCAGGTAGCGCGGCTCGGCGCCGGCGTGGCGGGGCATCAGCCAGATCTGCAGGAAGTGGACCGGGTCGGTCTCGGAGGCGTTGAACTCCGAGTGGCGGATGCCGGTGCCGGCGGTCATGGCCTGCAGTTCGCCGGGCTTGAGGACCTGGAGGTTGCCGAGCGAGTCGCCGTGCTTGAGCCCGCCGTCGAGGACCCAGGTGAGGATCTCCATGTCGCGGTGCGGGTGCTCGCCGAAGCCCTGGCCGGGCTCGACGACGTCGTCGTTGATGACGCGTAGGGCGCGGTAGCCGCGGTTGGCGGGGTGGTCGTGGGCGCCGAAGGCGAAGCTGTGCTGGGAGTGCAACCAGCCGATCTCGGTGCGGAAGCGGGCGTCGGCGGGCCGGTGCGTGACGGCCGGGTGGCCGGTGGCCTGCTCGAAAGGCGCGGTGTGCGTGCGGCGGGTCTGGGTGGTGGTGGTGGTCATGGCTGAGCTCCGGTTGGAGGGGCGTCGGGTCTGTCGGACCGCGGTCGTCTGACGGAGGGCTAATAGTTGTTTAGACAAGTATATTCCCGCCTCCCGCGGCGTGTCCACCGCGGCGGCGGGTTTGTCTTCGGCCCCCGCATGGCGCATTATCACGCCGCCCCGGTCGGGGTTCTGGCCCGCTTCTTCTTCATGAGGTTCCGATGACCGACGCCGTCCCCGCCGCCCGCCCCGCCAGCTCGCGTGGCTACGTGTTCGCCGTGTGCTTTATCGCGCTGGTCGCCACGAGCTTCGCCTTCATCATCCGGGCGTTCATCATCAACGACTGGGCGGGCGAGTTCGATCTCAGCGAGACGCAGAAGGGGGAGCTGTTCGGCGCGGGGCTCTGGCCGTTCGCCATCTCGATCATCGTGTTCTCGCTGATCATCGACCGCATCGGCTACGGCGTGGCGTTGTGGTTCGCGTTCGCCTGCCACGTCGTCTCGGCGATCATCACGATCAACGCCCGCGGCTACGGCGACCTGTACCTGGGCAACTTCATCTGCGCCCTGGGCAACGGCACGGTCGAGGCCGTGATCAACCCCGTCATCGCCGCGATGTTCTGGCAGCAGAAGACCAAGTGGCTGAACATCCTGCACGCCGGCTGGCCGGGCGGGCTGGTCGTGGGCGGGCTGCTGACGCTGGGCATGGAGCCGGGCAACCTCTTCGGCTCGATGGGCGGGGCGACGCTGGCAGACCCGATCGACTGGCGCTGGCAGGTCGGCCTGCTGCTGATCCCGGCGGTCCTCTACGGCGTGATGCTGATCTTCGCCCGCTTCCCCGTCAGCGAACGCGTGGCCGCGGGCGTGTCGTACCGGGCGATGCTGGCTGAGTTCGGGGCGGTCGGCATGCTGATCGCCGCGTGGCTGATCTTCGTCGAGCTCGGCCGCGTCTGGGGCTGGCCGGGGGCGCTGACCTACGCCCTGATCGGCGTGACGGTCGTCGGCTTCGGCATCGCGTCGCGCTCGCTAGGCCGGCCGCTGTTCGTCTTCCTGCTGCTGGTCATGATCCTGCTCGCGACGACCGAGCTCGGCACGGACGCGTGGATCAAGGAGCTCATGACGCCGGTGATGATGGACGCCTTCAGCATCGACGGCGGGTGGGTGCTGATCTACACCGCGTCGATCATGATCGTGCTGCGGGTCTTCTGCGGGCCGTTCGTCAAGCTCTTCAACCCGCTGGGCCTGCTGGTGTTGTCGTCGCTGTTCGCGGCGGTCGGCATCGCGTTCCTGTCGACGGCGGCGGGCGTCGTGATCCTGGTCGCGGCCACGATCTACGGCATCGGCCAGACGTTCTTCTGGCCGACCACGCTGGGCCTGGTCGCCGAGCGGTTCCCCAAGGGCGGCGCGCTGACGCTCAACGCCATCGCCGGCGTCGGCATGCTCGGCGTGGGCATCCTGGGCGCCCCGCTGCTGGGGAACATCCAGGACCGCCACATCTCGGCGGTCGTCCAGGCCGAGCAGCCCGACCTCGCCCCGCGGGTCCTCGCCGAGGAGCCCAAGCGCAGCGTCATCGGTAGCTATCGCCCCCTTGACGCCGACATGCTCGCCGAGCTGGACGCCGACGAGCAGCAAACCGTCCAGGCCGTCCAGGCCGGGGCCAAGAAGTCCGCCCTGCTGCAGGTCGCC
>JBCCZA010000227.1:0-4476 GCA_039188455.1 Planctomycetota bacterium | reverse complement strand
CTGCCGCTCTTCGCCGCCCTGTTCGGCCGACGCTGACGCCGGTCCCCGGCGGCGACCAACGATCCGTCGTGCCACGTCCGGGTGCCACACCTTGACCGCGAAGCGGCAAGGTGTGCTGACCCTCCGAAACCGCAACGCACACCTTGCCCTGCGGGGTCAAGGTGTGGCACCCAAACCAGGAATTGAGATCCCGGTGCCACACCTCGTGCGCAGCACGATGTGTGCCCTTGAGTCCCCGACACCGCCCCGGCACGTATCGCCCTCGGCGAGGTGTAGCACCCCCGCCACATCGCGGATACAACCGCCCCGTGCAACCCTTCCTGCACCACTGGGGCGTCTCGGCGATCACCTCGATCGGCTTCTTCTGGGTCTCGCTCTGGGCGTTCTGTCTCGGCTACGTCGTCAGCTCGATGATCGAGGTCTTCGTCAGCAAGGACCGCATGCAACGCGCGATGGGCGTGCGTGGGCCGCGAGCCGTGGCGCTGGCCGCGTTCTTCGGGTTCGTCTCCAGTTCCTGCTCGTTCGCGGCGCTCAGCACCACGCGCGCCCTGTTCAGCAAGGGCGCGGGGCTCGTGCCCGCCCTGGCGTTCCTGCTGTCGTCGACCAACCTCGTGATCGAGCTCGGCATCCTCATCGCCGTGTTCCTCAGCTGGCAGTTCGTCATCGGCGAGTACATCGGGGCCGTGCTGATGATCGGGTTCATGTGGGTGATCGTCGCCCTCACCCTGCCGCCGGGCCTCGAGGAGATGGCTCGCAAGAAGGCAGAAGAAGCCGACGCGATGAAGGGCATGTCGATGGACATGGAGATGGGGGACGGCAAGGACATGCAGGGCATGGACATGCCGCCCATGGATATGCCCGACCCCGCCCCGCCGCCGTTCCGCTCGCTGGCCGGCTGGCGGCAGGTCGCCATGCAGTACCGCATGGAGTGGTCGATGGTCTGGAAGGACGTGACCTTCGGCTTCACCATCGCCGGCGTCATCGCGACCTTCGTCCCGGCCGCGGCGTTCCAGGCCATGTTCGTCGGCAGCTCACGCGAAGGGGGCTCGCTGTGGTGGGAGACGGTGCTGCAGACGCTCGTCGGCCCCGTCGCCGCGTTCTTCACCTTCATCGGCTCGATGGGCAACATCCCGCTGGCCGCCGTGCTCTACGGCTCGGGCGTCAGCTTCGCCGGGATCATGGCCTTCATCTTCTCCGACCTGATCGTCTTCCCCATCGTCCGCGTCAGCGCCCGGTACTTCGGCTGGAAGATGGCCCTGTACATCGTGGCCGTGTTCCTGGTCGCCCTGGTCGCGGCGTCGATCTGCCTGCACTACGGCTTCGCCTGGGCCGGCCTGCTGCCCGACACCGCCGGCCACGCCGCCCACCACGCCGACCCCGCCTCGGCCTTCGCCATCAACTACACGCTCTTCCTCAACGCCGCCTTCCTCGCCGCCTCCGGCTGGCTGGTCTGGCAATCCTTCGCCGGCATGGCCGGCATGCACCACGACATGGGCCAGCCCGGCCTGATCGAACGCGTCATCGGCGTCCTCGCCAAACTCTCCTGCGTCTGGCTCGCCATCGGCGTAGTGCTCTGGTTCGTCGTCTGAACCGTGCAACCCGATCCACCGTCCGGGTGCCACACCTTGACCGCGAAGCGGCAAGGTGTGCAGATCATCGGGGAGCCCTACGCACACCCTGCCCTGCGGGTCAGGGTGTGGCACCCAACAACGGGGTGAGAATCGGGTGCCACACCTCGTGCGCAGCACGATGTGTGCCCTTGAGTCCCCGACCCCGCCCCGGCACACATCGCCTCCGGCGAGGTGTGGCACCCCGCGAACCACCCCCGCCGCCGGCTACACTGCCCGCTTGCCCACTCGCGCCGGAGTGGCGGAATTGGCAGACGCGGCGGATTCAAAATCCGCTGGTGGCAACACCTTGAGGGTTCGAGTCCCTCCTCCGGCATTTTTCTGGACCCAAAAACTACCGCCCCCTTTTCAGCCCCTCACAGGGGCTATTTCACGAACAACGGGTAAACGGCGTAGCCGCCTGATTCTGGGTATTTGCCAATCCAGCCAAAAACGTGAAACCCGCAGCGGATCAGCGAAAGCACTTCTTCCGTCTCCTTGCATGCTGTGTCGACGAGTAAGCGATGGAGGGCAGCAACGTTGACGAGCTCGATCAACTCATAAATTGCATCATCTGGAATGGCCCAAGCGGTGTAATTGAACAGCATCTCATCGACACTTTCTTCAATCACATCGAGGTACTCATCCATAAGTGAGTCGCACTCATGACGCTTCTCTTCGCCGATCAGATCGCGGTATCGATCGCCAAGTTGCTGCACAACGTCGTCCCAGCAGTAGTCGCCCAAGAAGTACCCAGGTGCGATAAATGACTCCCGGTATCGATTGACTTGATCAATATCTGACAGATCAATGTCAGACACAACGGTGTAACGATCCGCAGGAATCTGCTCCAGCTGTCGTTCCGCATCAGTACGCTGATAAAAAAAAGACTTGCCCCTCAGTGCGTTCAGCAGGGCGCTAAGAGACTCCGAGTATTCAACTGGCTTGCACATACCCGCACCCGAGGACTTCTTTAGGTCGAAAGTAGAGGTCGAGAGCCTCTTTCATGTCGAACGTCCGTTGCTGCAACACCTTGAAGGTTTACGTCCCTCCTCCGGCATTTACAACACTCAACCGCTTATCTGGGGCTTGATCGTTCTCATAACTGTCAAGCTGTAACGCAAATCGACATCTGCAATGATCTGTTTGGCCTCCGACTCAGGCAGGCAAGACGCAAATCGGAGATGACCGTCGCGCACCTCAAACACACGTGACACCTCCCCTTGCTGATCAAGAACATCGATCAGATTTTGGCACCAAGTGAAGTCCGGGTTTAGCTTTTTAGGGCCCGGCTCAGACTTATCCAAGCGGCGCTTGATCCACCCCAGCAGATTGATAGCCAGAATCCGAAACCGTTGGTCGCCAATGACATCGATGTCATTCTGCAGCAATGGAGTGTCACTGCCAGGCTTCGCGACGTATTCAATCAAGCTGCGGATGACTTCAACTGATCTAGTCACGCTTGAAATCTCCCCCGACAACCTCAATCCCCGCCCAACCGCTGGCGCAGCAGGTCGGCCCGCGCGATCCGGCGCTCGGCGGTGTCCATCTCGCGGCCGACGATGCGTTGCAGGTGGGCCGGCTGGGTCAGCAGGAACAGTTCATTGATGGTGCGCATGTCGACCGAGCCGAGGCGGCCGAGGTTGACGCCGAGGCGCAGGTGGCTGAGCAGGCTGAGCACCTCTTCGGCGCCGATGACGCGGGCGTGGGTGAGCAGGGCCCAGGCGCGTTGGACCTTGTCGTCGAGCTGGGCGGGGCGCTGGCGGATGAGGGCTTGGCGGGCCTGCTGCTCGTAGGCGATGATCTGGGGGATGACGGTGTGCTCGAAGTCGGCGAGGACCTCGGGCTCGCTTCGGCCGAGGGTGGTCTGGTTGCTGACCTGGTACAGGTCGCCCAGGGCTTCGGAGCCCTCGCCGAAGAGCCCGCGGACGGCCAGGTGCATGTCGCGGGCGGCGCGTTTGACCTTCTCGATCTCGCCGGTGAGCTTCAGGGCCGGCAGGTGGAGCATGACCGAGACGCGGACGCCGGTGCCGACGTTGGTCGGGCAGGCGGTGAGGTAGCCGAACCGCCGCGAATAGGCGATGGGCAGGCTTTCTTCGAGGACGTCGTCGATCCGGCTGATCTGGTCCCAGGCTTCTTGGAGTTGCATGCCGGAGCGGAGGACCTGCAGGCGGAGGTGGTCCTCTTCGTTGATCATGACGGCGAAGGTCTCGTCGGCACCGATGGCGACGCCGCGGGGCTTGTCGTCGTTGCTGGCGATGAACTGGCGGCTGACGAGGTGGCGCTCGACGAGCAGCTGGCGGTCGAGCGTGGGGCTGGCGGCGATGTCGACCCAGATGACGTTGTCGGCGACGCGGCGGGAGACGATGTGCTCCTTGCAGCGGTCGATGATCTCGTGGCGCTGGCGGCGGTTGGCCTGGTTGGCGAAGGGGAAGCCGGCGAGGTTGCGCGCGAGGCGGACGCGGCTGGAGATCACGACCTCGCCGTGGGGCCCGGTGCCGCGCAGCCACTCGCCGGCGTGATCGGTCATGCGCGTCAGGTTCAACCGTCGCCCTCCGCGGTGCGCAGCTCGTCGCGCAGCTGGGCGGCCAGCTCGTAGTCCTCGCTGGCGACGGCCTGGTCGAGCCGCCGCCGCAGCCGGGAGAGCTGGACCTGCTGCTGCTCGCCGGCGCCGGCGGCCCGGGGGACCTTGCCGACGTGGTGCGTCGCGCCCTCGTGGGCCCGCTCAAGCAGCGGGCTGAGCTGCCGCTCGAACGCGTCGTAGCAGTGCGGGCAGCCCAGCAGGCTGTCCTCGCGGAACTTGGCGAAGGTCGTCTCGCACTCCGGGCAGCGCAGCTCTTCGCTGCTGGTGGCTCCCTCGGCGGGCTTG
>JBCCZA010000226.1:0-4497 GCA_039188455.1 Planctomycetota bacterium | reverse complement strand
GGCGAGGTTCTCCTGCAGGCGGCCTGCGATCGACCGGCCGACCTTGTCGCGGACCTGCGGATGGCGATAAAGCAGGAACTCGTCGGCCGAGACGAACACGGCGATCGACTTGCCTTCCAGCCCGCGGTACTCGGCCTCGACGTCGAACTTCTCGTAGCGATCGAGGTGCGAGCAGCCGGCCAGGCAGAGGGCGGCGAGCAGGGACGGCAGGGCGTAGCGGGCGAGCGTCGCGATCATGCGAGGCCTCCGAGGGTGACGGCCAGCTTGTAGCACCAGGCGGCGATCAGCAGGCCGCCCATCGCGACCACGGTCTTGACCGACCAGAGCTTGCGCAGCGGGCGCGGGTCGGCGCCGGTGATGGCGATCAGGGTGCCGACGATCAGGGCGACGGCGGTGAGCACGGCGAGGACGAAGCCGGCGGGCTGGGTGAGGAACGAGGAAAGGAAGTTGCCCTCGGCGGCGTGGGCGAAGGAGGTGGTCATACCGCAGGTGGCGCAGGGCAGGCCGGTGGCTAGCTCGAAGCCGCAGGGCGGCAGGCCGAGCTGCGTGTGCGTGCCGTAACCCTCGCGGGCGGGGCTGACCCAGGCGGCCAGGCCCAGGACGGTTGCGGCGCCGGCGGCGACGGCGGCCGCGATGAGGCGCCGTTGTACGTGCATCGGCGCGGCTTCGGGCGTGGACGCGGCGGCGGTCTCGGAGGGCGAGGTCATGGGCAACAGGATACCCGCGCGGCGCGGCTTACACTGACGCGATGGCGTTGAGCGAGGCCACCGTCGAGCCGGCCGACCTGGCCGAGGCGCGCGCGAGCGGCGCGGGCGGGCGTGTGGCCGTGCTCGGCGCGGGCGTGGCGGGGATGGCCGCGGCGGTGAGCCTGGCGCGGGCGGGCGTCGCGGTCGACCTGCTGGACACCCGGCGCAAGCTCGGCGGGCGGGCGACCTCGTTCGAGGAGCACGCCACGGGTCACACGCTGGACAACTGCCAGCACATCGTCATGCGCTGCTGTACGGCGATCCTCGACCTCTACGAGACGCTGGGCGTGGCGGACCGCATCGCGTGGCACCGCACGCTCAATTTCGTCGGCCCCGACGGGCGGCGCGACACCCTCGCGGCGATGCCTTTGCCGGCGCCCGGGCACTTCTCGCTGAGCTTCCTGCGGCTGGGTTTTCTCACGATGGCCGACAAGCTCGGCATCGCGCGGGCGATGCTCGCCCTGATCCGTACCTCGCCCGAGGCGATGGTCGCCGCCGACGCGGTGAGCTTCGCCGACTGGCTGGCCCGCCACGCGCCCCAGACCCAGCGCGCGATGACGCGGTACTGGGAGCCGGTCGTGGTGTCGGCCGTCAACTTGCCCTGCGCGCAGGCGTCGGCGCGTTACGCGATCCAGGTGTTCCGCGAGGGGTTTCTCTGCCGCGGGGATGCGTACGAGATGGGGGTGTCGCGTGTGCCGCTGCGGGATCTGTATGAGCGGGTCGAGCCGATCGTCGCGGCTGCCGGCGGGCGGGTGCTGCTCGGCCACGCCGTCGAGTCGATGGCGTACGACGCGGACGCGCGACGCGTCACCGGCCTGACCGTCCGTCACGGGCGCGACTACCTCGATCTGACGCCCGACACGGTCGTCGCGGCGCTGCCCGCCGACCGCCTCGCCAAGGCGGTGTCGCCCGAGATGGTGCAGGCCGACCATCGGCTGAGCCGGCTCGACGAGGTCGGCGTCTCGTCGATCCTCGGGGTGCATCTCGCGCTCGCGTGCCCGTCGGTCGACGAGCCGGCGATGGATCTACCGCACGCGGCGCTGCTGGATTCGCCGCTGCACTGGGTGTTCAACGAGCCGCCGACGGCGTTGCCCGACGGGCGGCTAGCGCAGTGGGTGCACGGCGTCATCTCCGCGTCCGACGGCCTATTGAGCAAGCCCAACCCCGAGCTGGTCGAGCTCGTGCACGACGAGGTGCGTCGTTACTTCCCGGCTGCTGTCGGCTGCGAGATGCTCACGGGCGTCGCCGTGCGCGAGGTTCGCGCGACGTTCGCCGCGACGCCGGGCGTCGACGCGCTGCGGCCGGCCACGGCCGGGGCGATCGACAACCTGCTGCTCGCCGGCGACTGGGTCGACACGGGCTGGCCGGCGACGATGGAGGGCGCCTGCCGATCGGGCTACCGGGCCGCGGCCGCGGCGCTCGATGCGCTGGGCGTGGCGGCGGACTCACCGCGACCCGCCGTGCACGACCTCAGGCCAGCGCCGCTGTTTCGCCTGCTGTCGGCGTGAGTGCCTGCGCAAGAAAAACCCCGGCCAGCAAGGGCCGGGGTCTAGGGATGACGGATTGGCTCGGTCGCGCCGGTTAGTTCGCGCGCTTGATCGAGCAGCCCTTGCTCTTCGTCTCGGTCACGGGCAGCGGTGTGCCGTTGAGCGCCGCGAGGACGACCGGCTGGAGGTAGTTCTCGTCCATGTAGCCGGCCTTGCCGGGCGAGGACGGGGTTTCCTCGTAGCCGCCCATGTAGACCAGGTTCTGGTCGCCGGGCGTGATGACAAAGAAGTGCGGCGTGGTCTGAGCGCCGTACACGTCGGCGATCTTGTTGCCCGGGTCCTTGAGGATCGGGTACGGAATGTCGTGGGTCGAGGCGTACGCCGCGATGTCTTCGACCGACTCGTTCTTATTCGAGTTGATCGCGATGAACTGCACGTCGTTCGCGGCCCACTCCTCGGCGAGCGGCGAGAGCACGCGCTGGTACCCGCCATCGTCACGCATCTTGTCCCACGGGCAGTTGATCGACTGCCAGACGAGGACGACGAGCTTGTCGGAGAAGTCGCTGAGCGCGACGGGCTCGCCGGTGCGGACGTCGGTGAGGGAGAACTGCGGGGCGGCCTCGTTGACGTGGGCGTGGGCGTGGCTGTGGGCGGTGTCCTTGGCCGTCTTCTTGGCCTTGTTGAGGACGTTGCTGCCGCCGGAATACTGGGCGAGGGCCGGGGTGGCGAGGGCGAAGGCCGCGAGCAACGCAACGGCGAAACCGGTAAAGCGACGGGTCGTCATGACAAACACTCCGAGCTGAGGTGCGGGCACGGCGGACGCTCCGCCTACGAGGCAACATTACGCACCCCGGATCGCCGGGTTCCTCTTTCGTTTGAGATTTTTGTCGGCTCCGGGTGGTGATCCCCCCGATCGTCCCGCGGTACCCTTCCGCGATGCCTGCCGTCCTCGCCGACCAACTCGCCAAGCATTACCGCGTCGCGGACAAGAAACCCGGCCTGCTGGGCACGGCTGCCCATTTCTTCAACCGCCGCACCAAGACCGTCGAGGCGGTCAAGGGCGTCTCCTTCGCCGTCGAGCCCGGCGAGATCGTCGGCTTCCTGGGCCCCAACGGTGCCGGCAAGACGACGACCCTCAAGATGCTCACCGGCCTGATGGAACCCACCGCCGGCCGTTGCGAGGTGCTCGGCCAACGCCCGTTCGACCGCGACCCGTCGCTGCTGCAGCAGATCACCCTGGTCATGGGCCAGAAGCAGCAGCTGATGTGGGACCTGCCCGCGGCCGACTCGCTGCGGATCAACGCCGCCGTCTACGACATCGCCCCGCGCGACGCCGAGCGCCGGGCGGCCGACCTGGCCGAGATGCTCGGCGTCACCGACGAACTCACCCGCCCGGTCCGCAAGCTCTCGCTCGGGCAGCGCATGAAGGTCGAGCTCATCGCCGCCTTGCTCCACCGCCCCAAGGTGCTCTTCCTCGACGAGCCGACGCTCGGCCTGGATATCAATGCGCAGACCGCGGTCCGCGACTTCCTCCGCGCCTACAACGCCGAGCAGGGCGCCGCCATGCTGCTGACCTCGCACTACATGGCCGACATCACCGCGCTGTGCGAGCGGGTCATCCTCATCCACGAGGGCCGCGTCATCCACGACGGCGGGCTCGACCTGCTGCTCGAGCGGTTCGCGCCGTTCCGCGAGGTCGCGTTGGACTTCGATACCAACCAGCCGGCGCCCACGTCGGACGCGCTCGCCCGTTTCGGCGACGTCGAGTCCCACGACGGCCACGCCGCCAAGCTGCTCGTCTCGCGTGACCGCCTCGCCTCGGCCGTCGCCGCGATCATGGCCGACCTGCCCGTCGCCGATCTGACGATCCACGACCCGCCGATCGAGCAGGTCATCAACCGGGCCTTCGACACGTCGACTCAGGACAACGAGCAAGAGCAGGGCGAGGCGTCGTGACCTCCGGCATCGGCGGATCAGCGGGTGAGCGGATTGGCGGCGCGATGCCGAGGTCGATCGCTGCTCATACCCCGCACGGCCGCCCATCCACCCACCCGCCAACCCACCCATCCGACACGTCGCGACCCCCCACCCCACCCACCCGCTGTTCGTCCCCCGGCGCTTCGCGCACCTTGCCCGCGCGATGACCGCGTCGTTCTACGCGCTGATGGTGGAGTACCGCGTGGAGATCGTCTTATGGGGTGTGGCGACCAGCCTTCCCTTGATCATGATGGGCGTGTGGTCGCAGGCCGCCGAGACCGGCGAAT
>JBCCZA010000225.1:0-4567 GCA_039188455.1 Planctomycetota bacterium | reverse complement strand
GGTGGCGATCGATCGTCACTGGCGTGCGACGCAGGAATCGACGCCCGGCGACAGCCCGGCGGGTTGGCGTGTCCTCGGTGCGCCGTTCGGTAAAGAGCCCGCGAACGCGACCGTGGACGCCGTATCGGTCGCGCCGACCGCCGGCGGTGTGGCGGCGTTGAGCATCGTGGATCGCGCGCTGAACGACGGGTCCGAGGAACGCCGCCGAGCGATCGACAAGGGCATCGCGTGGCTGGATCAGAACTTCAGCACAGCCGAGGCCCCGGGGAGCCCGATCGACTGGTACTTTGTGATGTGGACGATGCAGCGAGTCGGCAAGGCGGCCGGCCGCTCGATCTTCAACGACGTCGATTGGTTCCGCGAGGTGACGCCGCTGGTGATCGATCGCCAGCAGGCCGGCACGTGGTACTCCTCGGCCTTCCGCGGCGACGCGTCGATGCCCACCGCGATGGCGATGCTCTATCTCGCCGAGGCGTTGGACCCGGTGGCGGTGGCGCGTGTCGAGCACGACTTCGGGTGGGACGAAGAGATGACGGGGCTGAGCCGGTTTACGCAGTACGCGTCGGATCGCTACGAACACAACACGACCTGGACGACGACTTCGCTGAGTCGCCCGCTCGGCGAGCTGATGTCCTACCCGATGCTCTTTGTCAGCGCGACCGAAGCCCTCAACTTCACCGCGCCCGAGGTCGCCAAGCTCCGCGACTACGTCGCCGCCGGCGGGCTGCTGCTGCTGAACCCATCGGACCCGTCGACGCCTGTCGGCCGCAGCTTCAAGGCGTTGTTGGAGAAGATCGCCCCGGGTCGAGAGATGGCGACGATCGAGCCGGACGACACGATCTACGACATCCATCGCGAGGTCAGGCCGTCCGTGCGGATGCAGGCCGTCGGCTCGGCCGTTCGGCCATGGGCGATCTGGTTCATCAAAGACCTCAACGAGGACCTGGCGACCGGCCGCGGCGAGTCCGACGCGATGGTGACCCTGTCGAACCTCTATCTCTACCGCGTCGGCCGCAACCCGCGCCGCACCCGGCTGGACTCGCCGCACCTGCCCGCGATCACCGCCCCCGCTCGTCGCGTGTCCGTCGCTCGGCTGACGCACGACGGTGACTACGACCCCGAGCCGGCGGCGCTCGATCAGCTCGGTCGGTACCTCGTGGCCAGCCACGGCACCGGGCTCGACGTCTCGACCGTCGCGCCGGGCTCGCTGTCCGACTCGGTCGACGTCGCGTTCCTGACCACGACCGGGGATGGCTCGCTCGGTTCCGCCGAGGCCGAGGCGATCCGCCGGTGGTGCGAGGCCGGCGGCACGCTGATGGTCGACGCCGCCGGAGGCTCCGCCGAGGCCGTTGACGCCGCCCGAGCGATGCTGAGCGAGATCTTCCCCGACCAGACGCCGCTGCCGATCTCACCGGCCTCACCGATCCTCACCGGCCGAGGCCTGCCTCTCAACGCCTCCGACCGCTCGACCGTCGAGTACCGGCTTTACACGCTGCAGCAGGGCGTGCTGACCGATCGGCCACGTCTCTCGACCATCGAGATCGACGGCCGCGACGCGGTCATCTTCAGCGCCGAGGACCTCACCACCGGCTGGGCAGGGCTCGAGCACTGGGGCATCAACGGCTACAGCATCGACGACGCCCGCGGGCTGGGCGCCAACGCCGTGCTCGCCGGCAAGCGATGACCTGATGCGACTCGCCGCGGCCTATTGCGGCGTGTGCTTAGAATCGGTGTCGCTCACGAGTAGACTCTGGGTATGGCTAACTCGATACGACTTCGCTCGCTGGCCTCCCTGGCGCTCGTGCTGGCTGTTGCCGCGGCGCAGGCGAGCCCCGTTTTTGCTGAGTCACGCTCCGCCCGAGCCGAGCGTCTCGTGGAGGCCCGGCTGGCCGAGCCGATCAGCGTCGAGTTCCGCGACGCCCCGCTCGATCAGGTCATCGGCTTCGTCCGGGCATCGACGGGCGTCAACATCGACGTCCGCTGGCGTCGCCTCGAGGAGGCCGGCGTAGCGCGGGACGCGCCGGTCGAGCTGATCCTGAAGAACGTCCCCGCCGGCGTCGTCCTCCGCCGGGCGCTGCAGCAGGTGAGCACCGAGTTCGAGCCGATCGACTACGCGATCGAGGCCGGGATCGTCACCACCTCGACCCGCGACGAACTCGGCCGCCGGATGGTGACCCGCGTCTACGATGTCCGCGGCGATCTCATGCCGATTCGCGACTTCAACGACGCCCCCGAGTTGGACGTCAACCAGCTGCTGAGCGTGACGTCTGACGGTGCCCCCGGCGACCTCTTCGAGGAGGCCGAAGATGAGCCGGATGTACCGACGCGCGCCGAGCGGGTGCAACGGCTCATCGACCTGATCCGCACGATGATCCTCGATCGCGAAGGTGCGTGATGTCGCTGATCTACAGCCGAGCTTCGATCTTTTAGGTATCGCCACATGGGTACCGTCATCAGCGCCTTCGCCGGTGCCTTCATGCTGCTCAAACGAGAAGGATGACTGCGCGATCGCTCTGCGCGGCGAATCTGACGTGCCATCTTCAATCTAGTGACGTGAGAAAGTCGGCCCAACAAGCGTGAGGCTGCTGAAGCGCAAACTCGCGATGATCGATTCTATCGGGGTGTTGGGGAAGAACGCTGAGGTCTTAGTGCAGGACGAACAAAGGTACAAAAAAGCAGCCCGATCCTACGACCGGGCTGCGATGCATGGCTCGTTCATTCGCGGCCTTTCAGGGCCGAGTTTGCAGCGGAATATCGCCGTTCGGACAGGGCCGATATGCGTCGTTTTTGATCTGCATTCCCATCGGTGATGACGGCCCGAACCATTCCACGCCGTCTGATGTCGCAATCAAGTCGCCGCCTCGTCCCACGATGTTATCTTCGAACTCGTTATTAATCCTGCGCTGCAGGTAGCCAATCTGAGCATCGACCTCACGAAGGTCTTCGATTGTCATGCCCTCGTTCACCGCTGTGGGCTTGCCACAGCTGAAAACGATCGCATTAACGACAGCGCCGGCTTCGCCCAACACGCCATACTCGAATACGCCCGAGTCAGAATATGTAGGCGAAGGCGTCTCGCGGGGAGCGATCACGAGCTTTCCGGTGTTCAAGTCAAACATCCACTTCGGGTGATGAATGCTGGAACTGTTGGCTCGCGAGAAATTAATGATGATCACAACGGTTGCCACGATCGCTAGCAAGATCGCGACACCTCCCATCAAGCCCTGCTTATTTTCGAAACTGTCTCTAATCGACATTACAGGATCCTGTCAAACATAAATGGGCTGACCGAAGAATCTGCGATCGTGGCTAAACTCAGTTCCCAGGGCCTGGGCTGACCGCATCCCACATCGTGCCGCGGTTGTCGAAGATATTGGTTGGCAGGGTCCCGTCTTTCAGACGGAGAGTGTCTCTCGTCAGCATCTGCTTCACATGCCCATCGACGAACAAGTAGTTCGGGTTGTACTCCGTGTTGGCAACGCCGAGGTCCGTTGAACCTTTGATTTCGTGATGGCCGAAATCGTTAGCCATCTCGGTGTTGTCCCTCGAGTCATGCACTTGTGCGTTGTCCCAGACCTGGGCACCGGGTCGCGTCCCAAGAACTTGGCCCCCGGTGTTGAAGTTGTTATTGACGTTCAGTGCCTCGTGCATCGCGATGGTGTCCGATGCGGCAAGCACGTCCTCAACTCGCCTCGATCCCGGATCACCGTTTTCGTCTTGCCCGGAGATGCCGTCCGCCGTATTGGGGTCGGGGCCTGTTCCGCGGATGATGCTCATGGGATTGAGCGAGTAAGAGCGAGCCGCGGCGGCGGGGCCGAACCAATTGCGTTCGCTGGTATCGAGCGGGCACTGATAGACTTCAGCGACTTGGTCGGCTTTGGCGAGCGTGACCGCTCCGAAGCTGTCTGCCTTGGTCATCTGGCGGCCGTCGTAACCCGCGCCTAGCGCGTCGTCCCAGGTGTGCATGTTGGTGCCGGGATCGAAGGACTCAAGTAAGGGGTAGTGACCGTCGTAGTCGGCCTGATAGGCAGACAGAGCTCGGCCGATTTGCTGTTGCTGAGTACCGCATTGCACGACACGAGCGGTATGTCGGGCTGCGCCTAGCGCCGGGAGAAGGATGCCGATCAGCAGCGCGATAATGCTGATGACAACCAGGAGCTCGATGAGGGTGAAACCTCGGTGGGCCGAACGGGGCTGGGTGTGTGTCATGGGTTGACTCCGTGAAAGAGATGAGCGGTGTTGTTGGGCTGTATTTGCGGGTCAGTTGGTCGCGAAACCGAACAGAATCAGGGGAGTGAGTGCCTGTCTGATTAGGAAGACACAGCACGCGATCCGTTAATTGTCGACATTCTACAACAAGGACGCTGGCTGTCAAGACCAGATGAGCGATCTTCAGGGCAGATTCAATCGGAGAAATGAGCAGGGGTGACCTTTCCCCCTGACCCCAGTCCGGCCGTTGTGGGAGAATCCCGGCGGCATGGACGCCATCAGGAAGGAAAGATCAAAGATGAGCAGGAAGCGTCATTCGGCCGAGGAGATCGTCAACAAGCTGCGTGAAGCGGATGTT
>JBCCZA010000224.1:0-4588 GCA_039188455.1 Planctomycetota bacterium | reverse complement strand
CGCGGCGGGTTGCCGGAGCGGCGGTCAGTCGGTCGGCAGGAAGACCCAAAGGGCGGGCTTGCCGGCGTTGCAGTGCACGGCTCGGCCGAGCAGGCCCAGGCCGGCGGCGGAGACGTAGACGGCCGAGCGGGCCGCGTCCCAGGCCGCGAGCAACGAGCTAGCCGAGGTGTCGTCGCGATCGGTGCGGTTCTCGACGCTGGGGATCGGGTGGAAGATCGTCTCGACGAGGCCCGGGCGGTGCGTCTCGCCGTCCTGCCTGGCGTTGAGCGCTCGCGAGACGCGATCGACCGACTCGGGGTCACGCCCTTGCGCAATCAGCGATCGATCGATCGCCTCAACCGCCCGGCGGGACAGCGTCGGCAGCACGAGCAGCCCGGCGAACGACCACAGCGTGAACCACAGGCTCAGCTCGACCGTCGCGCCGGCCGTGCCCAGCCGGTCATTGCCCACCAGCGCGGCGGCCAGCGCCACGCCCACCACCGTGAACACGACCGCCACCAGGCGGCCCCGCCACCACAGCCCCAGCCGCACCGCCGCCGCCCGTCGCTCCCGGACCACGGCCACACCCTCGTCGCCGAGCGCATCGGCGTACCCCGCCGGCAGCACGCTCGCCCTCGGCCGAAGCACGCCGACGATCCCGCCCGTGAACGACGCGTCCTCCGTCAGGCCCACCCGCTCGGCCAACATCCCCACGCCCTCGCCCGCCCGCCGACGCCCGACCCGCACCCCGCCGACCAGCCACGCCAACGCCAGCCGCCCCCACAGCAGCACGACCACGCACCCCAGCGACACGATCACCGTCCCCAGCCACTCGCCGAAGTGCCCCGCCAGCGTCAGCGCCACCGCGATCGTCCCCAGCAGCCCGGCCTGCACAACCACCCCACGCAGCCAACCCGCCGCCCACACGCCCAACGCCGGCACCGGCCGACCGAACTTCGTCGGCAGGATGTAGCCCCCCAGCCAGTCGAACGGCGCCTGCAGCAACACGTACACGCCCAGCCAGGCGAAGAACGCCCCGAGCATCGTGCCGATGGTGAGGTTGCCGTACCACGAACCCGGCAGCCCGATCGCGAGCGCCAGCGTCGACGCCACGACCATCGTGCCCACGCCGCTGATCCCGACCCACAGCCGGGCCCGGCCGTAGCCGTCGGCGTTGCCCGACGGGTCAGCGGAAACGGGCGAGGTCGGCGTCGCGGCGGCGGTGGTCATGTCGCGAGGTTAGCCGCACCAATGCGATGTGCACGCGGATCGTCGGCGAGCCGTGCGTCGCATCACCACGGCGATGCAAGGCGCGGCGCGGTTGGACTCAGGCTGGCCGATCACTCGATCCCGAGTTCTTCGCGTCGCCTGCCGCCATGCGCTCGCAGCTGCTCGGCGACTTGCTCGCGGCCACGATCGATGGCGTAGTCCAGCGGCGCCCAGCGCGAGGCGGCGGCCAGCGCGTTGATGTCTGCGCCGCGTGCGAGCAGCAGATCGACCACCTCCGGCGACGCCGGCCACTCGGCCGCGTGGTGCAGCGGACGCATGCCGTCTTCCGTTGGGTTCGTGGCTTGCAGCTCGGCGCCGGCCTCGAGTAATTGGCGGACGATCTCGACGGCCTGCTCGGGGTGGCGGCGATTGCGGACGGCCCAGTGCAGGGCGGTCATGCCATCGGGATCGGACACCTTCGCGAGCGACGGGTCGTCGGCGAGCAGGCCGCGCACGCAATCAAGCAGCCCGAGGGTGCAGGCGACGTAGAGGTCCGGCCGAGCGCCTTGCTCGATGAGGTAGTCGGCGACGGCCTCGGCCTCGTGAAACTTGCCGTAGACGCAGGCGGCCCGGTACATCGGCGATCGTCCCTGCGCATCGACTTCCTCGAACACCCAGCCGCGCTCATCGGCCTGGCGTTTCACCTCGTCTAGCAGGCCCGCCCGCGCGGCGGTCTGCAGCGAGCAGTTCGCGCCACGCTCAAGCAGGAGTCGCGCGATGGCGTATTGAGCCGGGCGATGCCAGACGCACATCCCCGCGACGGCCTCGACGGCCGAGCCGACCCAGCCGGGCGACCACGGGTTGCAGTTGGCCAGCCGCGGATCCCGGTCGAGCATGCGGCGGACGCGATCAATGTCCCCGCCGTCGCCGAGCAGCGCTTGGCCGAACGCATCGAGCGTCTCGCGATCGAGGCCCGCGTTGGCCGCCTCGGACAACGCCTCGGGGCGGCTGCTCGATGCCTGGCGATTCATCGTCGCCACGATACGCGTCAGCTCGGCCCAGTCGCGGCAGCCGTACGCCTTAGCCATCTCGTGCTGGGCCTTGGCGAGCGTGAGACCGGGTTGTTGCTTGGTGTGTCGCTTGGCCTGCTTCTGCAGATACTCAAGCGACGGCTTAACGGGGAGGCGCTTGCGCGCGTTCGGGGAGGGCCGATCGGCCATGGGACACCCTTTCCGCGGTCGCTCGCGGTCCGCCGTCGACGAGCTGGAAAAGGCTGGTGATGTCACGCGTGGGGCGCACGCCCCGTGATCATGTCGGGTGGGTTGGACCCTTTCCGCGGACAGGCGGCCACCCGCTCGGCCAAGCGCACGCTAACCCGACGGCCGCCACGCGGCAACCGTCTGTCTCGCTAGAAGTGAATCATCCGCTGCTCGGTGCCGAGCACGGCCTCGTGGGTCGCCTCGCTGAGCGTGGGGTGCGGGTGGATGGTGGCGATGAGCTCGTCGGCGGTGAGCTCGGTGCGCATGGCGAGGGAGGCCTCGGCGATGAGCTCGGTGACGCCCTCGCCGACCATGTGGACGCCGAGGATTTCGCCGTGGGGCTTGCCGGCGATGATCTTGGTGAAGCCCGTCGTGTCGCCGAGGGCCTGTGCCTTGCCGGAGGCCTGGAAGGGGAAGGTGGCGGCTGAGTAGTCGAGGCCCTGCTCCTTGCAGGCTCGCTCGGTCAGGCCGATCGACGCGACCTGGGGCTGGCAGTAGGTGCAGCCGGGGATGGCGTCGTACTGGATATCGGGGGCCGTATGACCGGCGATGCGCTCGACGCAGAGCACGGCCTCTTCGCTGGCGAGGTGCGCGAGCCACGGCGGGCCGATGACGTCGCCCACGGCGTAGATGCCGGGCACGCTGGTCGCGTAGGTCGTGTTCTCGGCCTTGTAGTCGACCTTGACGTGGTTCTTGAACAGCTCGATGCCGAGGCTGTCGTCGAACAGCCCGTCGTACCGGCCCTGCACGCCGATCGCGACGAGGACCTTGTCGGCCTCGAGGGTCTTGGCGTCGTCCTTGATCGGGTTGCCGTTGGCATCGAGCGGCGCAACCGTCGCCTTGACGCCCTTCTTGCTGACCTTGATGTCGGTCGTGAGGTGCTTGAGCAGGATGTCGATGCCCTGCTTCTTGAAGGCTTTCTGCACGGCGGCCGAGACGTCGCTGTCCTCGACGGGCAGGACGCGGTCGAGCATCTCGACGACGGTGACCTCGGTGCCGTAGGCGTTGTAGACGTAGGCGAACTCCATGCCGATCGCGCCCGAGCCCACGATGAGCAGCTTGTCGGGGCGCTGCGGAAGCGTCATCGCGTCCTTGGCGTTGATGACCTTGTCGTGGTCGAACGGCGTGCCGGGCAGGGCGCGGGCCTCGGCGCCGGTGGCGATGACGATGTGCTTGGCGGCGATGTCGGCGGTCGGCTTGCCGGAGCGCGAGACGTCCTCGGCGGCGAAGACCTGGACCTTGCCGGCGGCGGGGATATAGGCGTGACCGGCGTAGGTCTTGACCTTGTTCTTCTTCATCAGGAAGCCGACGCCCTTGGAGAGGTTGCCGGCGACGGTGCGGGATCGACCGACGGTCTTGGACCAGTCGAAGCTGAGGTTGTCGAAGGACAGGCCGAAGGCGTCGGCGTCGTGCTTGAGCGTGTGGTAGAGCTCGGCGTTGCGCAGCAGGGCCTTGGTCGGGATGCAGCCCCAGTTGAGGCAGGTGCCGCCGAGGGCGTCGCGCTCGACGACGGCGGCGGACATGCCGAGCTGAGCGGCGCGGATGGCGGCGACGTAGCCGGCCGGGCCGCCGCCGATGATGACGATGTCGAAGGTGTCGGGCATGGGACTTAGATCGTAGGCAGGGGGAGAAGTTCGCAGGGCGGGCGGAACAATGTAGGAAGCGGGACCCAAGCGGGCGCTGCGCTTCCGGTTGGCTTGTGGGTTAGGCGTTGGGTGGTGAGGTGAGGCGGTCGAGCAGGGTGTCGATCGCGTCGGGCGGGTCGTAGGCGATGCCCAGGCATGGCCGGAGGATCGGCAGGCCGTCGGGCAGCAGGTGCGGGTTGTTGATCAGCATCGGCCGCCACTTGGCGAAGTCCTTGGCGGTCGTGACCACGGCGTCGGCGCCGGCCGCGGCGGCGTCCTTGAGCAGCCGGCCGAGGATCATCGCGGTGTACCGGTGGTGGTCGGGGAAGCGGTGATGGGCGATCACGGCCGCAGTCTGTCGGCGGAGCGTGCGGTCGAACGCCTCGGGGTTGCCGATGCCGGTGACGGCGACGACGTCGAGCATCGTGAGGCGGTCCGGGTCGATGTCGTGGTCGAAGGCGAAGTCATCGAGATCGGTGTCGGGGGCCGAGCCGTCGAGGGTGGCCCACGTCATGG
>JBCCZA010000223.1:0-4620 GCA_039188455.1 Planctomycetota bacterium | reverse complement strand
GCGACTGCCCATCGAGCTCGCCCCACAGCTCGGCCACCCACGCGAACGACGCCGACTTGAACCCGTCCAACGCCGCCAGCAGGTCGTCGCGCACGTCCTCGGCGTCGATGCCCAGGTCCATGCCGTCTGCGTCCTCGGTCGGATCGGTCGCGTCCGCCGCCGCGCCCTCGGCGTCATCCGCGGCGGGCTCGTCGCTCGTGCCGGCACCATCGATGCGGTCACGGATCGCCTTGCTCACCGAGTCCGCCGCGCTGCCCAGCCGCTCCCGTGCCTCGGTCGTCGCTCGATCGATCAGCACGTCCGTTGCCTCGCCGAGCCGCTCGCGCGCCTCCTCGCTCGTGGGGATACCGCCGCTCAGCACGCCGTCGAGCCCCCCGTCCTCGCCCTCGGCGACCAACGCCGCGCCGGTCGCCGCCCCGCCCGACGCCCCACCCAGCGTCACCACGTCCGGCTGCATCAGCCACCCCGCCGCCACCGCCGCCGTCACCCCCATCACCAGCCCCGCCGACACCGAGGCCCACACCCGGAACAGCACCGTCGCCACGACCACCCCGATAACCCCCGCCACCACCACGATCGCCAGCGTCGCCCACTGACTGCTCCCCAAGATCGCCGCCCCCGCCACGCCCCCCGCCGCCCCCAGCACCAGCCCCATCAGCCCGCACGCCAGCCGCACCAGCCGCGACCCCAGCAGCAGCATCGCCAGCCCCACCACCACCCCCACCGACAGCGTCAGAATCGTCGCGTAATTCGCCGTGTCCTCGCCCATCCCTACAGTCTAAGTCAGCCTGCCGCTTAGCCCATCGCTCGCCGCTCCGACAGTCCTCGCCAAGCCAGCACCCCGGCCAAGGCCAGCAGCGTGAGCGGGATCAGATGCTGGAGCTGCGGCAACCAGATGTAAAGGAAGTACCGCCATGTCCAAAAGTCTGGCACATCGCTGGCGAAGTCGTCGAGCAAGCCGCGTACCCAGATGTCTTGGAACTGGATGGACAGAACCGCCCCAAAAGTCGCGATGAGCAGGTAGCCGGTCGCCACGCCGGCGACGACTGTCACCCCGCCCCACCAAGACCAGCGGGGTGCGGTCAGTGTCGTCCCTCGGACGCTAAGGCGGTACATCAGCGTGACTAAGAGCGCGATGGCGATCAACCACGCGCCAACCATCAAGGGATAGCCCATCGCCGGCGGCATTTCCATCAGGCCAACGCTGTTTGTAAGAAGCGGAGCCAGCACACTCTGCATCGCCATCACCCACATGTGGATCACCAAGTACCCGCCGATCATCCACATCACCCGCCGCCGCCACACCCGCCCGACGTGACACGCGGCGTACTGCTCGTCCAGCTCCGTCGACTCACCCACTCGCATCACCGCCACCGCGAACGCCTCACGATCGTTCAGCCCCGCTCCGCGCAGCCGATCGATCTCGGCCCGGAGATGATCCTCCAACTCATCGACCTCGCCCGCCGACACGCCCTCGGCCGATCGCAGATCGTCACGCCAGCGTTGCATGCGTGTCATCAGGTCGGGATTGGCGTCTGGCATAGGTTGTCTCTCTCACGAATCGCAGGATGAATGACTCACGCGATCAAACAGCGGGCCTGCATCACGATGCCGAGCCGGCCCGTCGGCTCAGCCACCGCCAGAGAATCAGCAGCGTCAACGGCCCCACCGCGGGCAACACGAGATTGAACGTACTCAACGCGATGGCGATACGGCCCATCTCCGCCGAGCTCACCGTGGGAAACACGACCAGTCCTTGGAACATGTTGTTCGCGATAATCACCCAGGGGATCAGCACCACGCCCAGCATCGCCAACCCCCACCCCGATCGACGCGCCCAGCTCGGCACCCGCCACCGGCCTAGCGTTCGTTCCGGCATGCTGCCACCCGCCCACGCGATCGCGAACACCGCCGTGCCGACGCACAGGCTCGCGACCACGAACATCGCCGGCACGATCACCGCCGTGTTCAGCCCGCTCGACACACCCACCCACGCCGCCAGGCCGGCGATCCAGTTCACCGTGCCCGCAAACACCATGCACGCCAGATAGCCTCCGACCATCCAACCGACCCGCCGCGACCACACCCCCGCTTGATTGTCTCCCGCGTATTCCGCGCTCAGCTCGTCCGGCCGCCCACAGCGCATCGCCGCAACCTGGAACGCCTCTTGCGCCGAAAGCCCTTGGCCAAGCAGCCCGCTCAGCTCGTGACGCAGGTGGTCTTCCAACTCGTCGACCGAGGCGTCGCTTATGACGCCGCTCGACAGCAGTCGCTGTCGCCAGCGCTCGATGCAACCGTCGAGATCGAACGTCAGATCGGCTTGGGCATCGGGCATGGCTTGAGTCCCCATAGGTTGGCCAAGGCGTTGTGCACGGTGATCCATCGCTGCTGCTCGGCCTGCAACGCGGCCCCGCCGTCATCGCTGAGCCGGTAGTACTTGCGGCGTCGCCCCGTCCCCTTAGGCGTGTCCCACCGCGACTTGATCAGCCCCTCGCGCTCCAGCCGGTGCAGCAGCGGGTAGATCATCCCCTCGGCGTATTCGAGCCGGCCGCCCGACAGCCGACGCACCTCCTGGATGATCTCGTAGCCGTAGCTCTCGCCGCGTGCGAGCACGCTGAGCACCACCGGCCGAGACGACGCCGCGACGAGGTCTTTCTGAAGCATCACACCATGATGCATCGTTGATCTAGGTATGTCAAGCGCGGCCGGCTCGTGTTCGCTTTGGGGGCTCGGTTTGGTGTGCCGCACGCCGCTGTGGGAACTGGCGGTAACCTCGCCCCGGACGGATCGATGACCGAATCACGCCCACCAGGAACAGCGTCAATGATCGAGGTCAGGCACGCTACCGAGGCCGAGGCAGGCTGGCTTTTTCGCCAAGACGACATCACGGCAGAGTCGGTCCTCAGGCGCGTGAAGCAGGGGGAGTACATCCTCGCGCTCAAGGACGCAGAGCACGCCGGGTTCATGCGGTACAGCCTGTTCTGGAGCACGATCCCTTACATGGAGATGATCCGGGTCGTGCCCCGACTCCGGCGGCAGGGTTTGGGCACCGCCATGCATCGCTTCTGGGAGCAGGAGATGCGGCGTCAAGACCACAAGCTCTTGATGACATCGTCGATGAAAGACGAGCCGCCGCCGCAAGCGTGGCACAGACGCAACGGCTACGTGACAAGCGGCGAGCTGACTTTCGGCCGTGTGCAGGCCGTGCCCGAGGTTTTCTTCGTGAAAGACCTGGCGTAAGCCGTGCCGGCGAGCCTTGCCCGAGGAGGGTTTGACGTCAACGCTTCGGCTATCTTGCTCCGATGCCCGGCCCGGACAACGCCGACCCCCTCCAGCCGCTCCGCGAGCAGATCGACGCCCTCGACGCCCGCCTCGTCGAGCTGCTGAACGAGCGCGCCGGGGTCGTCGTCGAGGTCGGCAAGGTCAAGCGCTCGGGCAAGACGGACACCCCGATCTACGCCCCCGATCGCGAGCGGGCCGTGCTCGACCGCGTCCGCCACCTCAACCAAGGCCCGCTGCCGGACGCCTGCCTCGAGGCCATCTGGCGCGAGATGATGTCCGGCTCGTTCGCCCTCGAGCGCCCCCTGCGCATCGGCTACCTCGGCCCGGCTGGGTCTTTCTCGCACCTCGCCGCCCGACGCCAGTTCGGCGCGTCGGTCGACTACGACGAGCTCGCCGACTTCGCCGCCATCTTCGACGAGGTCGCCCGGGGCCACGTCGACTACGGCGTCGTCCCCATCGAGAACTCCACCCACGGCGGCGTCACCGCGTCGCTCGACTGCTTCCTCGAGACCGAGGTCAAGGTCTGCGCCGAGCTGCTGCTGGCCGTGCACCACAACCTCGTCTCCCGCCACCCGCTGAGCGCCATCCAGCGCGTGCTCTCGCACCCCCAGCCGCTGGGCCAGTGCAAGCGTTGGCTCGCCGCGCAGCTGCCCGACGCCCGGCGCGTCGACACCGCCAGCTCGTCGCACGCCGTCCGCGCCCTCGTCGAGCCCGGCCCCGACGACCCGCCGTCCGCCGCGATCGCCTCCCGCCTCGCCGCCCAGCTCTACGACGTCCCGATCCTCTACGAGAACATCGAGGACAACCCCAACAACACCACCCGCTTCTTCGTCATCGGCAAGCAGTCCCCTAAGCCCACCGCCGACGACAAGACCGCCATCCTCTTCACCACCGAGCACAAGCCCGGCGCCCTGACCGACGTCCTCACCGTCTTCCGCGACGCCGGCGTCAACATCTCCCGACTGGCCGAGCGCCCCAGCCAGCGCCAGAACTGGGAGTACTAC
Source organism: Planctomycetota bacterium (assembly GCA_039188455.1). Lineage (GTDB taxonomy): Bacteria > Planctomycetota > Phycisphaerae > Phycisphaerales > Phycisphaeraceae > JBCBUE01. Next base: position 334 of record JBCCZA010000223.1, on the reverse strand, counting down.
TTCTTCATCGACGTCGATGGCCACGCCGACGACGCCCGCCTCGCGTCCACCCTCGACGAGGCCCGCCAGCACTGCCTCCAGCTCACCACCCTCGGCTCGTTCCCGCGGGCCAAGGACGTGTTGAGTTAACGCTCGATCACGGTCAGCAGCTCTGGGTATTGCGTCGACACAATGTGTTCGCACATGCCGCTGACCGCGGCGATGTCGCCCTGTGTGAGCTTGTCGTTGAATCGGCCGACGCGGGAGGCGTCGATCGGCTGGCCGTACTGCTCGACGTACGTCGGTCGGTCGCGGAACTCGTCTTGGAACAGGAAGCCCTTCCACGCCGCCTTGG
>JBCCZA010000222.1:0-4667 GCA_039188455.1 Planctomycetota bacterium | reverse complement strand
GAGATCGCAGCTCGACATCAACAGCCACGAGGGCGTATCACGCGATGGGTCGGGTGAGCTGCCGGTGAGATGGATCAACGCGGTGAGCAGTCCGCCGAGGGGGCCGAGGCCGGCGATGGTGTCGGCGATGGTGTCGACGCCAAGGTCGCGATAGGCGTTGGGCTGCCGGGCGACGGCGTAGGCGGGTGAGGCAATTTCGGCGAAGGCGTCGCGCACGCGAACGAGCATGGGCGTGCCGTCGATCGCGTGCCGGGCCTTGTCGCTGCCGAAGCGTCGGCTCTGCCCGCCGGCGAGGATGTAATGCGGGATCGGCGTGTCGATCATGGCGTGCGGTCGCGTCGGGCCGGGTTACTCGATCGTCCAGCCGAACCAGGGCGCGCGGATGTTGTCGAGGGTCTGGCCGGGCGAGAGCTCGACGAAGCCATCGCTTCGGCCGAGGCTGGGCACATCGCCCGAGCCGTGGCTCGGCACGCCGATCGCGGCGCCTGCCTCATCGAGGTTCGCGAGCGGGTAGTGCCAGAGCTTGAGCGGCCGGGCGGGCTTGGCGTCGAGGGTGTAGCCGGTGTGCACGACGGGGCGTCGGGTGAGGTGGGTGATGCCGGCGAGCTGGCGCACGAGCGGGCCGGCGAGCACGACCGCGCCGACCGCGACGGAGAGCGGGTTGCCGGGCAGGGCGACGGCGGGCACGCCCTTGGGCAGGATCGCGCCGAGGTTGGGCTTGCCGGGGCGCATGGCCAGGTGGTGATAGATCACCTCGGCGCCGAGGCGCAGCAGGGCGGCGGGGACGTGGTCGTGGTCGCCCATCGACACGCCGCCGGTCGTGAGCACGGCGTCGGCGATCGTGGCGGCGTGGGCGATGGCGTCGGCCGTCGCGTCGGCGTCGTCACGGGCGTGCGTGGTCGACACGACGTCGCACCAGGCGGGCTGGCTGAGCAGCGCGGTGAGCATCGGGCCGTTGCTGTTGAGCGGACGGGCCGAGGCGTCGGGGCCGGTGGCGTCTTGGCCGGTTGGGTTGACCTCGTCGCCCGTAGTGACGATCGCGATGCGGACGGCTCGGATGACGGACAACTCGGCGACGCCTGTGGAGCAGATGGCGGCCATCTCGGCGGCGCCGATGCGCCGGCCAGCCGGGACGAGTATGTCGCCGTTCGCCGCGTTCTCGCCGCGTCGTCGGATGTTGGCACCGAGCCTAGGCGGGGCGTCTGCCGTCCAACGCACCGACTCGGGTGACTCGGCGGTGTCCTCGCGGCGGACGACCGTGTCGGCGCCATCGGGCACGACGCCGCCGGTGAAGATGCGCGCCGCGTGACCGGTGGGCAATGCCGGTGGAAGGCCGCCGGTCTCCACCTCGTAAGCCAGGGGCAGCGCGTCGCCGGCCGCCGAGGCCTTCGCCAGCTCGGCGTGCCGCACCGCGTAGCCGTCCATCGCCGAGACGTCCGCCGCCGGGCTGTCGCGGTCGGCTAGCACCGGCTCGCCGAGCACGCGGCCGGCCGCTTGATCAACTCGGCAACGCTCGGTCGCCAGGGGTGTCAGTCGATCGAGCATCGCCGCGACCGCATTCTGCGGGGTCGCCATCGCCGGCAGCAGCGACTCGGTGCGTCGGCCCGGCATCCGTCAACCCCCGATGTGCGTCATGACGCCCGGCGCGATCGGCGGGTGCACGTCGGCCTTGCCGTCGTAGGCACGCTCGAGCTCGTCGGTGATGGCGTCCGGGTCGCCGTCGCGCAGGGCCGACAGCACGTTGCCGCGCGGCTCGTCCATCAGGCAGGGGAACACGTCGCCGTTGGCCGTGATCCGCAGCCGGTTGCACTGTTCGCAGAAGTGGTCGCTCATCGGCGAGATAAACCCGACGCGCGCGACGCCGCCGTCGTGCAGCCTTGCGAGGTACCGCCGAGCGGCGTCGTGCTTGGCAGGGCTGTCGGCCTGTCCGACACGCTCCCACGACGCGACCGTGTCGCTCAGCCCGTCGCGCATCTGCTCGGCGGTGACGTAACGCTCGGCCCACGTCGACGCCAGCGGGCCCATCGGCATCAGCTCGATGAACCGCACCTCGATGTCGCGACGCACAGCCAGACGGATCAGGCTCGCGAGCTCGCCGTCATTCTCGCCCCGCAGGACCACGCAGTTGAGCTTGATCGGTCGCAGCCCGGCGTCAATCGCCGCGTCGATGCCTGCCAGCACGCGGGTCAGCCCGTCGACGCCGGTCATCGCGGCGAACCGCTCCGGGTCGAGCGTGTCGAGGCTGATGTTCACCCGCCCAAGCCCGGCTCGCTTCAGCGGCATCGCGAGCTTGTCGAGCGTGAGCGCGTTGGTCGTCATCGCCAGGTCCGCCACGCCGTCGATCCCGGCGACACGCTCGACGATCTCGACGAGGTCCTTGCGGCAGGTCGGATCGCCGCCGGTCAGCCGGACCTTGCGGACGCCGACGGACTCAACAAGATGTCGCACCAGCCGCTCGACCTCATCGGGCGAGAGCATCGGCTCGCCGCGCGGGTGGTTGAGCTGCCGCGGCCGGCAGTAGACGCACCGCATGGAGCACGCCTTGGTCAGCGAGAGGCGGAGGTATTCGATGCGTCGGTGTTGCCGGTCGGCGACGCCGCGGACGCGGGGAATTTCGAGCAAGTCGAGCAGCATGGACTTGCGGACAATGTAGCGGCAGAAACAGTTCGCTGTGCGTCGAGAAAACCCGTGATCGGCCCTGATAAACTGATGGTCTGCGTTGAGGCCTGCCCGAGTCAACGCCGACAGTTGGCCCGCGACGGAGCCGCCCGATGCCCCCTCCCCCTCCCCCTGCCTCATCCCCTGAGACCCGAGACCGGCACAAGCACGCCGGCGGGTGGGGCGCCCTCAAGGCCGGGATGTCGCACGTCGCCAAGGCGCACGCGCTGCTCCCGACCGTCAAGTCCCTGCTCCGCGTCAACCAGCCCAAGGGCTTCGACTGCCCGGGCTGCGCCTGGCCCGAGCCCAAGCACACCAGCTCGTTCGAGTTCTGCGAGAACGGCATGAAGGCCGTCGCCTGGGAGGCCTCCGGCAGGCGTGTCGACCCCGCCTTCTTCGCCGAGCACACGGTCGTGCACCTCGCCGACCAGACCGACCATTGGCTCGAGGCCCAGGGCCGGCTGACTCACCCGATGCGCTACAACGCCGACACGGATCATTACGAGCCGGTGCCGTGGGAGGACGCGTTCACGCTCATCGGCGAGAAGCTCAACGCCCTCGACCACCCCGACGAGGCGATCTTCTACACCTCGGGCCGGACCAGCAACGAGGCTGCCTTCCTCTACCAGCTCTTCGGGCGGATGTTCGGCACGAACAACTTTCCGGACTGCTCGAACATGTGCCACGAGTCGTCGGGCGAGGCGCTGGGCGAGTCGATCGGCATCGGCAAGGGCACGGTCACGCTCGAGGACTTCGACCACGCCGACGCGATCTTCGTCATCGGCCAGAACCCCGGCACCAACCACCCGCGGATGCTGAGCGAGCTGCAAAAAGCCTCGAAGCGCGGCGCCGACATTGTCGCGATCAACCCGCTGAAGGAGGCCGGCCTGCAGGCGTTCCTGCACCCGCAGCAGGCCCTGCCGATGCTGCGCAACGCCGAGACGCCGATCGCCTCGCTGTACGTGCAGCCGCTGGTCGGCGGGGACTTGGCCTTGCTCAAAGGCGTGTGCAAGCTCGTCCTCGAGGCCGAAGCCGAGCGCCCCGGGGAGGTGCTCGATCGAGCGTTTATCGACGAGCACACGGCCGGGATCGACGCGCTCACGCGGGACCTGGCCGACGAGGATTGGGGCACCATCACCGCCGAGTCCGGCGTGTCGCGCGAGACGATCCAGCAGGTCGCCGATGTCTACCTGCGGTCCAAGCGCGTGATCGTCTGCTGGGCGATGGGTCTTACGCAGCACCGCCACGCCGTGCCGACGATCCAGATGGCGGTCAACCTGCTGCTGCTCGGCGGGCACATGGGGCGCGAGGGCGCCGGGGCCTGCCCCGTCCGCGGCCACTCCAACGTCCAGGGCGACCGCACCATGGGCATCACCGAGCGCCCGGCGCCCGCCTTCCTCGACGCGCTCGAACGCGAGTTCGGCTTTACCCCGCCGACGCACCACGGCCACGACGTCGTCGCCGCCATCGACGCGATGAACGACGGCACAGGCAAGGTGTTTATCGGCATGGGCGGCAACTTCGTCAGCGCCACGCCCGACACGCCCAACACGATCCAGGCCATGCGCCAGTGCGACCTCACGGTCCACATCTCCACCAAGCTCAACCGCAGCCACACGGTCACCGGCAAGGAGGCGCTCATCCTCCCCTGCCTCGGCCGCACCGAGGCCGACGCGAAGCCCGACGGCACGCCGCAGCGCGTCACCGTCGAGGACTCGATGAGCCAGGTGCACGCGTCGCGCGGCACCAACACGCCCGCCTCGCCCGAGCTGCGCTCCGAGCCGGCCATCGTCGCCGGCATGGCCCAGGCCACGCTCAACGGCCGGGCCAATGTCGACTGGGCCCACCTCGTCGCCGACTACGACCGTGTCCGCGACCACATCGCCCGCGTCATCCCCGGCTTCGACGGCTTCAACGACAAGATCGACATCCCCGGCGGGTTCTACCTCGGCAACGCCGCCCGCGATCGCCAATGGCGCACCGACGGCCACAAGGCCCGCTTCACCGTC
>JBCCZA010000221.1:0-4704 GCA_039188455.1 Planctomycetota bacterium | reverse complement strand
GGACACCGGCGCCGTCTCGGCGTATCTCGCCGAACCGGCACCCGTTTGAGATCGCAGCGCCATCTCGCCGGATCAACTCATGTCGGAGGCCTCATCGATGGTCGAGACGCCAACGCCGTACGAAGCCACCTGGACCTCGCTCCGGCGCCACCACACGCCGCAGTGGCTGATGGACGCTAAGTTCGGCGTCTACAGCCATTGGGGAATCCGCACGATCCAGCACCTGCCCGGCTGCGAGTCGCTGAGCGATGCGGAGGCGCTGGCCCGATTCACGGCCCCGGCGTTCGACCCCGCCGCGTGGGCGTCGCTGTTCCGCGAGGCAGGGGCTCGATTCGCCGGACCCATCGGGTGGCACGGCAGCCCGCTGCTGCACTGGGACAGCCGGCTCAACGACTACAACACCGTGAAGAACCCGCCGCACCGCGACATCGTCGGTGAGGTGACCGCCGCGGTCCGCGAGCAAGGCCTCAAGACGCTCGTGTCCTTCCACACCATCGATGACAACGGCTGGCTGCCGCTCGCGCAGGAGGTCGTCGATCGCTACGCTCCCGACATCGTCTGGGTCGACGCCAGTTTTGGCGGGACCAAGCAGTGTCATCACCTCGGCCTCGTCGAGGGTTCGCGATACACCGGCACGCTGAAGCGCGAGCAGCGTGATCAGAACCCCGGCCATCACCCGGCCGACTACATCCAGCAGCTCGACGACCGCTATCAACGCCGCTTCATCAGCCACTTCTACAACGCCGCGATCGCCAACGGTCGCGAGGTGGAATTCGTTTACAAGTCGCACGACATCCCGCCGGGCATCGGCATGCGCGATCTCGAGAACGGCCTGCTCCCCGAGACCGGCTACGACGCCTGGATGACCGACATCGACCTGCATGTGCCGCCCGACTGGAACCACGAGGGCTGGTTCGACACCCCGGGCATGCCGCTGCGGTCGGTCGCCGACGTCGTGCACCGGCTGGTCGACGTCGTGAGCAAGAACGGCGTGCTGCTGCTCAACGCCCCGCCGACCGCCGATGGTGCCTTCGGCGACGACGTCGCGGGCACCCTGCGAGAGATCGGCGCGTGGCTGAACACTTTCGGCGAGGCGATCTACGACGCGTCCCCCTGGTACCTCTATGGCGAGGGACCGACGCTGATCGATGACTGGAACAAGACCTTCCACCACAACGATCACTTCAATCAGAACAGATTCACGGCCGAGGACATCCGCTTCACGATGCGCGGCGACACGCTCTTCGCGACGACGCTCGGCCGCCCAAGCGAGCGTGTGCTCGTCAAGGCGCTCGGCACGGGCTACCGATTCCGCGAGGGTCGCGTGCAATCGGTGCGGTTGCTAGGGCAGGCCGACCCGCTGTCCTGGTCGCATCGATCGGACGGCTTAGCCATCGAGTTGCCCGATCGATTGCCGCTGAACGACGCGGCGAACGTGTTTGAGATCGTGCTGGCTTCCTGAGCGATGGAGATGGTTTTGGTGGATCGAGGATGGGTTAGAGGGTTCTTAAGGCCCGCAGAGCAAATGGGGCAGATTATGTACTTAATTACCTAGAATTTTCGTGTTGGCTCCGCTAAAGTATCCGGCACCGAGCCGTCCGGGTCGCTGTTCGTGTTGCTCCGTCTTCTATTAGTTCTGGTGAAGCGTTCTTGTTGTTTCTGTAAATCTTCCGCTTCGAAAGCAGAAAACCATGCCGTCGATGATTAAGAGTCTGTTCGTCGTGTTTGCGGTCTCGGCCGCGCCGGCGTTTGCCATCGAGCCGGTGACCGTGTCGGTCGATCCCACCACGCTGCGTCAGATCGACGGCATCGGCGAACTGGATCGCGTCACGGTGTTCGGGGTGTGCGATCAGGGCAAGGCGTTCGACAAGCGGATCGACAAACCCGAGCGGATGAAGTTTCTGCTCGACGACTTGAACATCACGTTCGGTCGGCAGCTCGGCCCGGTCAACTCCGTGACCAACTGGGGGCCCGGCGTGGTCGAGGACCCGAAGCGACCCGGCTTTGTCGATCGTGAAGCGCTCGCCAAGCACCTTCAGGCCGACAAACCCGGGGACGCGTTCGTCCGGCTCACCGACGGCAGGCTCGACGTCGCGGCGCACGGCTCGCACAACGCCTACCCCGAGTTCATGGGTGCCTACACGACGGAGCAGCACGGCTCCGGCCACAAGCCCCAGCGGCTGCCCGAGAACATCGACGCGGCCGCCGAGCTCGCGGCGTTGGTCATGGCTCACAACTACAGCGACTTCGATCGCCCTCGCTACTACGAGCCCGTGAACGAGCCGTTCTGGACCTTCTACAACACCCAGCACATGGCCGACTGGCACCTCCGTACCAAGGAGGCCGTGCAGGAACTCAGCCCGGACGTCTTGGTCGGCGGGCCTTGCTCGTCCGTGGCTTACTACTACAAGCGGAACTTCGACGCGTTCAACGGCTTCAAGGCCTTCATGGACAACACCGGCGGCGAGCTCGATTTCTACTCGTTCCACCCGTACGACTACATGCACTGGGACGGCGAGAAGATCCACGGCCGCGTCACGACGGGCATGCCGCTCGAGGGCGTGATCGACCTCGTCCAGGCTTACGCGGTTTCCGAATTCGGCGACGAGGTCGATCTCGTGATCTCCGAGCACGGCGGGTACTTCAATCAAGGCAATCGGCCCGGTCCGCACCCGGTCGAGGCGATCAGCGACAAGTACTTCGAGGATGGCTCGGGCTTCGAGCACGAGATGAAGAAGCGGTCGATCGCGAGCCACGTGCTCGTCAGCTCGGCGCTGGCGAACACGCTGGTGTTCATGGACCACCCGCACGTGGTGAAGAAGGCCGTGCCGTTCATCCTGCTGGAATCGATGGCATGGGACCCGTACTACTACTCGACCTTGTACGTTCCGTACGGCTTCGAGGATAAGAGTCGGTGGGCCGAGTCGGCGAACCTGGACTTCTACCGTTTCTTCCGCGATGTCCAGGGCCATCGCGTGCTGGTCGAGGGTGGCAGCCCGGACGTGCAGGTCCGAGCGTTTGTCGATGGTGACACGCTGCGGATCGTGCTGAACAACCTGAGCCGATCGCCCGAAGAGGTCGCGCTTGATTTCCCGGCGACCGATCGGATCACGGTGCGGCGTTACACCCGGCAGTACGACTTCACGCCGTCGCTGACCGAAGAAGAGGTGGACTCGCTGGATCGTCTGACGCTCGAGGGCCGCGAGGCGGCGATCGTGATCGCCGAGTACCCGCGGGAGCTGCGGGCGTCTCGGACGATCAACGAGGTGCCGTACTACGCCGATCAGTACGCGGTGAAGGCGGGGCCGGGCGAGACGGCCAAGCTCGGCGTGGCGGTGCGTGAGCCGCGTCGCGTGGTGGGCGCGACGCTGCGGTTCGGCGTCACGCGGCCCGGCGACGCGGGCTCGGACGTGGCGCTGCGCGTCAACGGCCGGCGCATCGAACTGCCGACCGAGAATCACGCCGATCGCCTGACCACCGAGGAAGAGTACGGCTCGACCCGGATCGTCGAGCTGGACCCGGCCATCCTCCGAGAGCGAAACGTGATCGAGGTCGGCTTCCCCGGCGATGGCGGCGGTGCGGTCGGCACGGCCGTGATCCGCGCGGCCTACGAGGTGCCTTAAGGCCGCGGATCTTCGTCTGACGCTCGGTTGATGCGATCCGCCCGTGCCCGGTCAGATCCGGCCGGGCGGATTGGTCATAATGCCGGTCCTGGTACCGACTCACTTCTCGCGAATGGAATCTCGATGACTCATTCAACGACTCAATCGCAAAGAAACCTGGCTTGTCTCATCGGCTTCGTCACGATGTCATTTGCGTTGGCCATCTCTTTGGCGTCGTCGGTGTTTGCCGACGACCGCCCGCCGAACATCGTGTTCATCATCACCGACGATCAGAAGAACGATCAGCTTGGCTACTTGGAGGGTGAGGCGCTCACGCCGAATCTCGACCGGATGGCGAGCGAGGGCGCGATCTTCGAGCAGAGCTACGTCGCGTCGAGCGTCTGCTCGCCGAGCAGATACACGGTGCTGTCGGGGCAGTACGCCAGTCGCGTGGACCTGCCGTTCTTCGCGCAGTCGACGACCGACGAGGGCGTCCGTCGGGTGCTGTGGAATGTTGGGTTCTCGCCCGGCCAGCCGACGCTGCAGAGCGTCCTGCAGGACAACGGCTACACGACCGGCATGATCGGCAAGTGGCACATCAACGGCGTCGGCAATCGTCCGCCCACCCCGCCCAAGGGAAGCGATCCGGCCGACCCCGAGATCGCCGCGATCCTCCAGGCGAACCACGAGGCGCTGCGAGAAGGCATCAAGCACCACGGCTTCAGCTGGGCCGACCACGTCTACGCCGGGAACCTGGTCGACGACAAGCGTCTGGTCAACACGGGCATGGACGAGCACAACATGGAGTGGCTGACCGATGCCGCGCTGCGCTTCATCGAGGAGAACCGGGATGAGCCGTTCTTTCTATATTTCGCGACGACGCTGAACCACGTGCCCGACCCCAACAAGTCGCTGCGCGAGGCCGACCCGCGTATCTCCGGCGAGGGCCTGCTGCCCGAGCCGATCACCGGGATCATGCCGCCGCGCGAGACGATCTATGAGCGGCTCGCCGAGGCGGGCGTCGACGAGAAGCACGCGATGGCGCTCTGGCTCGACGACGGCATCGGCGCGATCCTGACCAAGCTCGAAGAGCTGGGCATCG
>JBCCZA010000220.1:0-4745 GCA_039188455.1 Planctomycetota bacterium | reverse complement strand
GACACGTTCGAGCCCGACCCGCCGCCGGCGCCCGTGAAGTTGCCGATCACCGTCGTGATGTCCGCCGTGTCCACGTCCCCGTCGCCGTCGAAGTTGCCGTCCGCCCACCCCTCGCCCACGCCAACGCCGGCCCCCGTGAAGCCGCCGATCGTCGTCGTGATGTCCGCCGTGTCAACGTCGCCGTCGTAGTCGGTATCGCCCTCGACGATGTCCTGGAGCCAGGTGTAGGCGCCGGAGAAGTCCTGCACCCCGTCGGGCGTGGTCTCCGAGGCGTCGTTGTAGACATTGGGTCGGCCGAAGCTGGAGAAGTCGAGGTCCTCGTAGTCGGCGGTGTCGCCAAATTGATCCGCGGTAATGTCGGCGAGGTAGCCGGCCGTCTCGTCACTGCCGACGCCGCCTGCGCCGGTGTTGTCGCCCCAGTCCGGGGTCGACTCGCCGATGAATCCGGGGAGCAGCCCGCCCGTCGAACTCGCGACCAGGCCGGTGCTCAGGTCGAGCGACGCCCGGTCCCCCGGAGACTCGACGACCTCGGGGGTCAGGTCGGTGTTGGTCTCGTCAAAGATCGCGGCCCGCCAGTTGTCGTTGTCGACCTTGATGTCGGAGAAGCCCACGAAGTAGTCCGTCGTGATGCCGTTGTCGGTCTGCGATTCATCGAGGTGCAGGTGGACGTGCCCGTCGTGCGCCTGGAAGGTGTTGGCGTTGACGTCCGCGACGACCGCCGCCTTGGTCCGATTGCCGATCGGGTCGTAAGACAGGTTGGTGGAGAGGTCGTAGTTGAACCCGGTGTCGCTCGTGGTGATGTTCGCCTCGCCGAGCGCCGGGTTGGAGTCGACCACCTCGTCGACGCTGGACTGCTCGGAGATGGTCACGATCGTCCCGCCTCGCAGGGAAGACCAGAAGCCGTTGTTGGTGAACTTGATCGCCCCACGGTCGTCGGGCGTGTTGCCGATGGCGGGGGACGTGTCGGCGTTCTCCCAGTAGATCGTGTAACCGGAGAAGTCGTGCTGATCCGACGTGATGACCAGCTCCAGCCAGTCGCCCCCGTTGGCGTTGATTCGGCCCCAGCCCGTGCTCGTGTTCCAGCCGTTGCCCAGGGAGGTTTCGACCGGGACCGTCGAGGCATCGACATCGGGATACGTCTGGTTGCCCGAGCTGGGCACGACCCCGTAGTCCCAGCCCTCGTAGGGCTTGGTCGCGTCGCCGTCGTCCAGGAAGTCGGGGTCCGGCGGATTGCCGGCACCGACCGTGTTGGCTTCGTTGATCAGGATCTGCGCGTCCGTGGGATGCGCTGCCCAGAGCGTCATCAGCGTGATGGCGACGGCGGATTGCACTGCGTTACTCAAACCTAAACCTCCTGATTGCACGGACGAAGTGGCGAATCACTCCCTCGTGCGAAGTGCGTGTGTCCTGGCGGCTGCAGCTGGGCGACCGCGGACGGTTGCTGGGAAACGTAATGGCCGCGTGTCGCCGGTTCGTGAGCGTGCGTTAACGATTGCGTGATGATTGGAAGAAGATCATTCGTGCCGACCGCGAGGCAGGCGTCGCGCGAGAACACTCAAGCCGATGCCGATCAGCGCCACGCCGGCCGGCTCCGGCACCACGCCGGGCGAGCCGATGGGCGGCAGCCCGCCGGGGATGGCGTCGCTCGCGGCCAGAAGCCCGGCGCGTGCGCCGAAGGCATCGACCTCGGCAAGACCGCCAAACGCTTCCGTGACGGGGTTGTAGATGTAGGACGCGCGATCGGAAACGGGGAACGTGACGGCGTCGACGATCGGCGAACCCGTCAGGTCGCCGTCATAGAGGATCACCGAATCGCCATTGCGGCTAAGGCCCGGCCCGCCGGTCTCGGGATCGTCGCCGTCAAGCATGTAGCCGAGCTTGATGTTGCCCGGGCTGAAACCCCACATGGCATTGAACGCCTCGATCGCCTCCGACAGCGTTGGCGTGGGGTTGAACCCCAACGGATCGACCCAGCTGATGAGGAAGACCGCCGACTCGCCCGGCAGCAGCTCGGCCACGCCGGTGAGTTCACCGCCGCTCAGGAAAACCCCGTCCGGCACGGCGTCGGGCACCGGCGAGTCGCGGTAATGCAGGCCGTCGATGCCGATGATCGTGTCGGAACCCAGGTTGGTGAGCTCGATCCAATCGTGCGTGTTCTCGTCGCCATCGAGCCCGCCCGGCCAGACCTCGGTGATGCGCAGATCCGAAAAATCGGCAAACGCAGGCGTTGCCAGCAGCAGCGTGCCGACGGCAACCAACGCAACGGCAGAGCGATCACTTTCAGGCATGGGGCGGTCCCGTGAAGCAAAACTCGGGCGAGGCGTTCACCCCGCCCGAGTGGGTCATCTGTGTTGTTCAGTCCGCGTTCTGTGCGGCGAATCAGCCGCGACGTCGGCGGGCGGCCAAGAGACCACCGAGCCCGAGCAGCGCCAGGGTCGCAGGCTCGGGGATCGCGCCGGGGTTGCCGATCAGCGGGAACTCGCCGAAGTCGCCGCCCGGTCCGCCCGGGGCCTCGTATGACCCCAGCACGTCGCCGAGCTCGGAGTTGAAGACCGAGCCATCGAGAAAGTTGATGGTCTTGCCGTCGTCGACATCGCCGCTGGCGTAAGTCGAGGTCGCGATAATGCTGCCAAGACCGCTGATGTCATCGAAAATGTTGATGGTGTCGCCGCTCTGACCGAGCCCGGCACCGTCTGCGTAACCGACCTGCGTCGCGCCGAGGCCGGGCGTCCAGGCGCTCGCGAAGTCGGTGGCGTCCGTCGCGGTGCCCAGCACGATGACGACCGATTCGCCGGCGGCGATCGACGTGATGCCCGAGATCGGATCGGCCACGGAGGTGTCCGCGCTCTCGTCGTCGTACCAGAGCGGGGTTAACGTCAGATCGAACGCCATGTCGCCGACGTTGGTCAGCTCGAACCAGTCCTCGGTGATGTCGTCGCCGGACACGCCGATGTAGGTTTCGGTCACGGCCAGCTCGGCGGCGGCGAAGGCCGAACCGCCAACGATGGCCGCGAGGGTCGCGGTCGCGAAGGTCTTTAGCACGTTATTTCCTCCAGTTCCCAAGGATAGTTGCGGGTGAGGAGACAACGCTTCCCCTCGCGGGCAAAACACTAAACCGGGATCATGAGGCCCACCTGAGCACACGATCAGCTTTGCGTGACGAATTTGTCTCGAATGCGCAAGCTAATCGCAAGCAATGCTAGAAACGCTTGAGCTTTCGGCTCTTGGCATGCCCGAAGGATCAGGCCTTGAACTTCTGCTTCGCGCCGCGGACCTGCATGGGCAGGCCGTAGAGATCGATAAAGCCACGGGCGGCGGTCACGTCGTAGCCGTCCATGGCGAAGCTCGCGAGGTCCGCGTCGTACAGCGAGCTCGGCGAGGTCGCCTCGATCGCCATGGCCGTGCCCTTGTACAGCTTGACCGTCACTTCGCCGGTGACGACCTGGCTGGCGTGGTCCATGAACGCCTGCAGGCTCTCGCGCAGCGGGTGGAACCACTGGCCGTTGTAGACCAGCTCGGCGTACCGCGTGGCGAGGCGGATCTTCTCGTGCCAGAGGTCGCGTTCGAGGCAGAGCTGCTCGAGCGCCTTGTGGGCCTCGTAGAGGATCGTCCCGCCGGGCGTCTCGTACACGCCGCGCGACTTCATGCCGACCAGCCGGTTCTCGGTGAGCACGGTCGTGCCCACGGCGTGCTGGCCGCCGATGTTGTTGAGGCGGGCGATGAGGTCCTCGCCGTGCATCTTCTTGCCGTCGATCGAGACGGGGTTGCCCTTCTGGAAAGCGATCTTCACGAGCTGGGCCTTGGCAGGCGCCTTCTCGACGGGGACGGACATGACCAGGCAGTTCTTCCAGTTGGGCTCCTGGTCGGGGTGCTCGATCTCGGCGCCCTCATGCGAGATGTGCCAGAGGTTGCGGTCGCGGGAGTAGATCTTCTTGGTGGTCTGGTCGACGGCGATGCCGTGCTGCTTGGCGTAGGCGATGGCGGTCTCGCGGTCGGTCAGGCCGTCGGCGAGGAAGGCGGGGTCCTTCCACGGCGAGACGATCTTGAGTCGGGGGTTCAGGGCCTTGTAGGTCAGCTCGAAGCGGACCTGGTCGTTGCCTTTGCCGGTGGCGCCGTGGCCGACGGCGTCGGCCTTGGTCTGCTTGGCGGCGAGGACCTGGTGCTTGGCGATCAGCGGGCGAGCGATCGACGTGCCCAGCAGGTAGTCCGACTCGTAAATCGCGTGAGCCCGCAGCATGGCGTAGCAGTACTGCTCGGCGAACTCGCGACGCAGGTCCTTGACGATGACCTCGTCGGCGCCCGAGGCGTAGGCTTTCTTCTCGATGCCTTCGAGCTCGTCGCCCTGCCCGAGCTCAGCCGCAAACGCCACGAGCTTGACGCCCGGGTAGCGGTCCTTGAGCCAGGGGAGGATGACGGAGGTGTCGAGGCCGCCGGAGTAGGCGAGAACGATCTTCTTGGGGTGAGCGGATGCGGGCATGCGGCGGATGATATCGAGGGACCGGCCGCGTGGTCGTTGAGGCGAGGCGGCGCGGGATGGCAAGAAAAAGGCCCCGGGCGAGCTGCCCGAGGCCGAGAGGTTGATAGCCGGGTTGGGCCGAGCCTTACGCCTTCCGCCTTCGCAAGGCGACGACGCCGCAGCCGATGGCCAGCAGGACTACGCCGGCAGGCTCGGGCACGTACACCAGGTCGAACGACCCGCCCGTCGCCTCCGGGCCCGCCCACTGGTTGTTCGTGAACAGGCTCAG
>JBCCZA010000219.1:0-4750 GCA_039188455.1 Planctomycetota bacterium | reverse complement strand
CCTGCCCCGACTGATCGGCGGCGCGACCGAGGAGACGATCATCGCCCGCGTCGGCGAGGGCATCGTCACGACCATCGGCTCGGCGACCAGCCACAAGGGCGTCCTCGAGAACCCCGACAACATCTCCAAGGTCGTGCTCAAGCGCGGGCTGGACTCTGGCACGGCGTTCGAGATTCTCTCGATCGACATCGCCGACATCGACGTGGGCGAGAACATCGGCGCCAAGCTGCAGGCCGACCAGGCCGAGGCCGACAAGCGCCGGTTCCAGGCCGAGGCCGAGAAACGCCGTGCGATGGCCGTCGCGCAGGAGCAGGAGTTCCAGGCCGAGGTCCAGAAGAACCGGGCCCTGGTCGTGCTGGCCGAGGCCGAGGTGCCCAAGGCGATGGCCGACGCGTTCCGCTCGGGCAACATGGGCATCATGGACTACTACCGCATGAAGAACGTCATCGCCGACACCGACATGCGCGACTCGATCGCCGGCGGCGAGGATGAGCAGTAAGCACATGCGCGGGCGGCGTTGAGTCGTGGCCGAGTTGAAGCGTCGAAATCGGCTTCGCCGCTGGATCGTGTTGGCGTTGCTGGCCGGGTATCTCAGTTCTTACGCGTTGTTCTCCGTGAACGGTCGCTACATCGATACGAATCACGGTGGTAGCGGCGCGACGCGTTGCTGGGCGCCGTGGTATCTCGTCGACTTCTACGTCAGCCCGGTAGGACGTCAGAAATTGGACATCCGCCCGCTCGGCTTGGTGTATCTACCTTGCTGGGCTGTAGACCGATTGATCTGGCACCGCGATCAGGACCCGTGGTCCGGGCCCGCTTGATTGTCGCGGCAGCATGCTTCGTGCTGACTTAGGCGTATCGGGTGCCACACCTCGACCGCGAAGCGGCAAGGTGTGTGAACGTGCAAGACAACTCGGCACACCTTGCCCTTCCGCTGGTCGGGTCAAGGTGTGGCACCCGCTAAAGACAAACCAAATCCGCACTAACGTCAGGCACGTCCTCCGCAGTTCCGCCGCAGCAGAAGCAGCCCGCTCGCGGCCAGCAGCGTCAGCGTCGCCGGCTCGGGGACCTCGGAGATCACGAACGAGTTCGGTTCTTCATTGATGCTGAAAAGCACTTCCGGGAAGGTAGGGAAGTCCGCGTACACCAGATTAAGCGCCATGACCGTGTTGTCGATCGTCTCGGTAGGCTGGATGACCTCGTCGAAGGTGTCGGCCGGCAGGAACGTCGTTCCGAAGCTGAAACCGATTTCGCCTTGGAAGGCGAAGTTGCCGAGGTTGAGCCGGTCGCGAACCCCCGCGACCGTGTTGATATTGTCCTCAACGATCATGAACAGCTGGCCCGATCCCCAGTCGTCCAGCACGTCGCCGCCGATCGTGACCGAGAAGGATTCCAGCGGGAACTGGGTTGGATCGCCCGGATCGGTCGGCAGCGCCGGCAGGGTCGGGTCGAAGGTGCCGTAGATGCGGACCTCGTCCCCCCACCTTGACGTCGCTGAACTGAGGCGGGAAGCCGAGTTGGAACAGGCCGACGGAGCTGACGGTCTGGAAGTGCTCGAATTGGAGCAACTCCGCGTTGATCTGCGTGGTGGCGGCGGTGGCGACGGAAAGGGAAAGGGCGATCGTGGGTAGGGCTACGCGCATGACAAAAATCTCCTCTGTTTGGGGGCTCGGGATGCACTCCTCCGCGCCGGGGGCCGGCAACGCGCCAGCAGAGACGCCGGGCGGCGACCCAATCGTATCGCCGGCACACCTCTGGCCAAGGCGTTGTAGGATGTCCTTAAGTAGTTCACTTCCCAAGTTTCTGGAGTCTTCATCGATGCAACGTTTTGCCTGGATCGGCGGTTTCGTGGGTTTGTTGGCGTCTTCGGCGGCGGTGGCGCAGGTCGACCGGAGCGTGGTCTTCGAGGAGGTGGACGGGCTGGTCGCCGTCGAGGCGGAGCACTTCTCGAAACAGGACACCAATGACTTCCGTGCGTGGTACCCGACGACGACGCAGAAGACGCCCGATGTCGGCCGGGATGACGACCCCAATCACGCCGATGGCGCGTCGGGGAACGCCTATCTCGAAGCCCTGCCCGATACGCGGAAGAACCATTCCGAGAAGCTGATCCAGGGCGAGAACTTCTTCCCGCAGCCGGGCATGCAGGGCGTGCTGCACTACAAGGTGCACTTCAACAACCCGGGCCGGTACTACGTCTGGGCCCGGATCTACTCGACCGGCTCGGAAGACAACGGCCTGCACGTCGGGCTCAACGGCGAGTGGCCCGAGTCCGGCCAGCGGCTGCAGTGGTGCGACGGCAAGCACTCGTGGCGGTGGGAGAGTCGGCAGCGGACGGCCGAGAAGCACTGCGGCGTGCCGGGCTTGATCTACCTCGACATCGAAGAGCCGGGCAACCACGTGATCTCGTTCTCGATGCGCGAGGACGGGGCCGAGTTCGACCGCTGGCTCATGACGACCGACCCGGACTTCCCGCGGCCCGAGGGCGCCGGTCCGCCAACGCGGCTGAAGTCCGGCACGCTACCCGAGCCGCCGCCGGCCATGGCGCCCAAGCCGCGCGGCCCGGCGCTGGCCGACGTCGAGCGCCTGCCCGATGGCGACGGGGCGGTGACGGTCGACGGCGACCTCATGCAATGGCACGCCGTGTCGGTCGACGTCGACGGGCCGTTCGCGCACGAGCTCGACAACGGGCCCAACCCGTTCCGTGACTACAACATGACAGTCACGTTCGAGCACGCCGACGGCGGGCGGAGCTACGCCGTGCCGGGCTACTTCGCGGCCGACGGCGACGCGGCGAATAGCGGCGCCGACAGCGGCACGGTCTGGCGGGCGAAGTTCAGCCCGGATCGGCCTGGGCGATGGGATTACACCGTGAGCTTCCTCGCCGGCGAGGACGCGGCGATCGGCGGCGATGCACAGCCGCTTCTGCCGTTCGACGGGCAGTCGGGCTCGTTCGAGGTGGCGGCGACGGACAAGGCCGGGCCGGACTTCCGCGGCCGCGGCCGGCTGATCTATGTCGGCGATCGTTACCTACGCACGGCCGGGGACGGCGAGGTCTTCCTCAAGGCCGGCGCCGACGCGCCCGAGACATTGCTGGGCTACACCGAGTTCGACGGCACCGAGACGCACCGCCAGAAGCTCAAGACCTGGGAGGCCCACGCCGGCGACTGGAACCCCGGCGACCCGACCTGGGGCGACGACGAGCGCGGCAAGGGCCTGATCGGCGCGGTCAATTACCTGGCCGACGCCGGCGGCAACGCCTTCTCGTTCCTGACCTACAACGCCGGCGGCGACGGCGACAACGTCTGGCCGTTCGTCGAACGCAGCGACCCCTTCCACTACGACGTCTCCAAGCTCGACCAGTGGGGCGTCGTCTTCGACCACGGCAACGCGCTCGGCATGTACCTGCACTTCAAGCTGCAGGAGACCGAGAACGACGACCTCAACACCAAGCGCGAGGTCGGCGCCCAGCACGCGCTCGACAGAGGCAAGCTCGGCCCGGAACGCAAGCTCTACCTCCGCGAGATGATCGCGCGCTACGGCCACCTGCTCGCCCTGAACTGGAACCTCGGCGAAGAGAACACCCAGCCCGCCGCGCAGCAGCGAGCGATGGCCGAGTACATCCGCGAGCTCGATCCCTACGACCACCACATGGTCATCCACTCGTACCCGAATCAGCAGGACAAGGTGTACCGCCCGCTGCTCGGCGATCAGTCCGAGCTGACCGGCGCGTCGCTGCAGAACAGCCACGTCAACCGCGTGCACGAGCACACGCTCAAGTGGGTCAAGGCGTCCGAGGAAGCCGGTCGGCCGTGGGTCGTCGCCTTCGACGAGGCGGGCAACGCGCAGATCGGCTCGGTCCCGCCGGACCCGGGCTTCCAGGGCTTCAACCCGGCCGACTCGTTCGTCACGATCGACGACACGCGCAAGTACGTGCTGTGGGGCAACCTCATGGCCGGCGGTGGCGGCGTCGAGTACTACTTCGGCTACCAGCTGCCGCAGAACGACCTGAACGCCGACGACTGGCGAAGCCGGCACCGCACCTGGGGCTACGCCGGGCGGGCGATCGAGCTCATGAGCTCGCTGGACCTGCCGCTGCCGGAGATGAAGCCGATGCCCCAACTCGTCGGCAACCCGCCGGAGGGCAACGAGGCGTACTGCCTGGCCAAGCCCGGCGAGGTCTACCTCGTGTACCTGCCCAACGGCGGCGAACGCTCGCTCGACCTCGGCGATGACTCGGGGTCGTTCAGCCTCGAGTGGCACAACCCGCGCGAGGACGCGCCGGCCATCGCGGGCGACCCGGTCTCCGGCGGGGCGATGGTTGACCTGCGGGCGCCGAACGGCGAGGACTGGCTCGCCGTGATCCGCCGGCAGTAGCTCGGCAAGATCGGCCAACGGTTCAGGCAAAAGAAAAACGCCGCGGAGGTGATCCGCGGCGTTTTTTACTTGGTCGTTGATTCGCTCGGCCGGTCAGGCCTTGTCTTGCTCGGTCGACTCGTCGGTGGTCGTCTCCTCGGCCGGGGCCTCGGCGACGGCGGTGGTGGTCGACTCTTCCGCGGCGGCCTCGGGCTCGGCCGGGGCTTCCTCGGCGGCGGCCGGGGTGGCAGCATCGCCCTTGCGGAGCTTGGCGGCGAACTCCATGCGCTTGTTGGCGGCCTCGCGGCGACGGCTGTACCGACCGGCGACCTGGGGGCCGCCGTCGTCGTCGCCGACGAGCTGGATCACGCACAGGTCGGCGGCGTCGCCGATG
>JBCCZA010000218.1:0-4762 GCA_039188455.1 Planctomycetota bacterium | reverse complement strand
GGCGGCAAGAACATCCGCGCCCTCGAGGCCGACACCGGCGCCAAGATCGAGATCGAAGAAGACGGCACGATCATCGTCTCGGCGGTCGGCGCCGGCAAGGCCGAGGCCGCCATCGAGGAGATCGAGAAGCTCGGCGCCGAGGTCAAGCTCGGCCAGGTCTACACCGGCACCGTCAAGTCGATCAAGGACTTCGGCGCGTTCGTCGAGGTCATCCCCGACCAGGACGGCCTCTGCCACATCTCCGAGCTGACCGACGGGTTCGTCAAGAACGTGACGGACGTCGTCAAGATGGGCGACAAGATCCGCGTCAAGGTGATCAACATCGACGACACCGGCCGCATCAAGCTCAGCCGCAAGCAGGCCATCGCCGACGAGGCCAAGGCCCAGGAAGGCGAGGGCGCCGAGGCGGAAGCCGAGCCCGCAAACGCGTGATCTAGCGAACCAGTCCGCCCACAACGAAGCCTAGACCAGCAAACAAGAGCACGCACCACAGCACGGTGCGTGCTCTTTTCATTCGAGCCGCGGCGATCAGCAATGCGATCGCGGCAAGGTCCGTGAAAATAAAGAGCGGCCGCACTGGATAAGCCGGAAGGATCAAAATCCATCTGGCGGCCGAATAGCAGCTCCATAGCCATTCTCCGCCGGATCGATGGAACTGAAAGGCCATAAGCAGGCCAACGTAGCCAGCTAACAGACAGGCCATGGTCTTCAGTGCCGTTGAGAAGATATTGCTCCATCCGACGCTTGCGGGTGCGAGCCATAGGGATCCCATCCTCTGAAGGGGTGTGGTTGGCGGAGTAATTGATCTCTGGGGCTCTCCGCACTCTGGGCAGACAGCCGAGTCAGGGTTGCCTCGCAAGTCGTAACCGCAAGAGTTGCATCTGCCGTCGTGGTAAATAGGTCCTCGTCGCAAAAGGCTCAAGATGCCGGAGCCAAAGATGAAGAGGCACAAAAACAACGCGGATTCGACAGTGGTGCGTAGTTTCCCGATCTCTCCATGCAATTTGATGAAACCCGGAGCGACAGGAAACATCCTGTGGTACCAGTCATGTAAGGGCCATAGCCAGACGTCAGGGGATGGAAAAGGCTGCGGCGTGGACGAGTGATAGAGAACTGACTGACTCGTCCTGTAGCACGCCCACCAGAAGTAAGCCGCACCTAAAGCTCCGATCACGATCATCGCGATGCAGGTCCGGAACGGATTCACGAAGTCAGTTTAAGACTTACTCGACCAGCATCCCATCAAATCCTGTCATCCCGATCGGCTCGCGGGTCCAGAACGGCTCGGCGTAGCCGACGCCGATGCGGGAGCCCATGTATTGATTCATGTGGCGGAGCCACTCGACGACCTGGCGGTTTTTGTCGGGGATGACGAACTGGGTTTCGTAGGCGTTGATCGCGTCGATCTTGCGGTCGATGGCGGACGTGATGTCGAAGCAGAACGTCGGCTGGGGGACGATGCGCAGGTGGGTGCAGAAGTAATAGATGAGCCGGCGGGGGTAGATGGGGTCGCCGGGGATGTCGGTCTTGGTGAGCTTGGCGTCGAAGCGGGCGTCCTCGACGATGCGCGTGGTGGCGACGTGGTCGGGGTGGGCGTCCTCGGGGTAGGGCAGGAAGACGGTGGAGGCCTGGTGCTCGCGGATGACGGCGGCGACGGCGTGGCGGGCCTCGAGGCCGTGTTCGACCTCGCGGTTGGGCAGGCCGAGCAGGCGGCGGTCGACCTTCATGATGCGCGACGCGGCCTCCCACTCGAGCTTGCGCTGCTCGGGCGAGCCGTGGGGCGTGGGCTCGCCGTTGGTCATGTCGAGGACGAGGACGTTGTGGCCCTGCTCGGCGAGGCGGATGATGGTGCCGCCCATGCCGAGCTCTTGATCGTCCGGGTGGGGGCCGACGACGAGAATGTTGGCCATCTTGGGGTCCTGCGAACTGGGCTGCGAACGGGCCTATCGCGGAGGGCGCGGAGTCGCGGAGGCACGGAACTGAGTGGGCTCGATCTGAAACCCAGGCTGATTTGCAAGGTGGAAGAAGCGTAGCTCCGCGACTTCGCGCCTCCGCGCCCTTCGCGATTCCTGGTGCTGGTGCACCCCCGAAGGGTATCAACGCCATCCTGAAGCGCGAGATTCACTTGTCTTGCGTGAAGACCCACGGCTTGGCGCCGCACGTGGGGCAGAGGCGGTGCTGGTTCTGGCCGGAGAGGTCGTAGCCGCACTTGGGGCAGAAGAGGAAGGTGCCGTCGTCGGCCATGTGGTCCTCGATGAAGGCGCGATAGGCGTGCTTGTATCGCTTGGACGCGGCGAACAGGGCGGCGGCGAAGACGAGGACGCCGACGAGCAGGCCGGCGACGGCGGCGATGTCGCTCTGGACGGCGTAGTGGCCGACGAGCGCGCCGCCGATGCCGATGGCGACACCGAGGGCGCCGAGCAGGCGGAGCTTGAGGTCGCCGGCCTTGTAGCTGTCGGGCTGGTGTTCGAGGAAGAGCCGGTGGACGACCTTGGGGACGGACTGGCCGGTGCGGGGGTCGCGTCGCGGGGCCTTGGGGGCAGCCATGGGGCGATCGTAGCGGGTCAGTTCGCCGGGCTATCGAGCAGGCGGTCGTACAGCGCAAGCAGGTCGCGGTTCATCTTCTCGGCCGAGAACTTCTCGGCGATGAGTTCCGCGCCGGCGGCGGTCATGCGCCGGGCGGCGTCGCGGTCGGTGAGCTGGTCGGCGATGGCGGCGGCCAGGGCGGGGACGTCGTCAACGGGGACGAGGCGGCCGGTCTGTCGGTCGATGCAGATCGACGGGATGCCGCCGACGTCGGTGGCGACGATGGGGCAGCCGCAGCACAGGGCCTCGGCGAGGACGCGTGATTGCCCTTCCTGCTGACTGGGGAGGGTGACGACGTCGCAGGCCTTGTAGGCGGCGGGCATGTCGCGCCACGGAACGAGGCCCTTGAAGATGAAGCGGTCGGCATGAGACGAGTCGGCGACGGCCTGCTCGATCGCGGGGCGGTTGTAGCCGTCGCCTAGGAAGACGAACCGGGCGTTGGGGACGCGATCGAGGATCGCGGGGGCGGCGGCGATGAGGTCGCGGTGGCCTTTGTAGGGATCGAGGCGGGCGATGAGGCCGACGGTGGGGGCGTTGGTGGGCAGGCCGAGCATGGCCTTGGCGTTGGGGACGGTGGTGGCGTTGGCCTGGTCGATGAAGTAGCGGTGGTCGATGCCCGAGGGGATGACGGTGAAGTCGGACGACTTGGCGATGTCGTGCAGGGCGAAGGCCTCGACCATCTGGGGGGCGATGGCGATGAGGTGGTCGCAGCGGTGGGCGGCGAAGGTCTCAAGGGCGATGTAGAGGCGGTTCTTGAGTCGTGAGTTGCCGTCATGGAAGGGCAGGCCGTGGACGGTGTGGACGACGACGGGTCGGAAGACTTGGTCGATACCCATGTCGCCTTTGATCGCGACGCGACGCTTGAGGTGATCTGGGGTTTTTCGCAGGGCGTCATCGAACGACTTGCCGTCGCTCATCCGATCCCGCAGCCAACGCTGGGAGTACGCCGCCGCGCGGCCGACGATGCCGGCCTTGCTGGAGTGGGTGTGGACGACGTCGGGCTTGATCTCGCGGATCAGTTTTCGCAGCGCGCGATAAGCGCGGTAGTCGGTGAGCGGGGCGAGTTCGCGGACGAGGGTGGGGAGTTCGTGGAGGGTAGCGCCGGATTGCTTGGCTTCGTCGAGGAGCGAGCCCTCGGGACCGTGGATGGGGCCGAAGGCGAGGTGCACGTCGTGGCCGGCTTTCGCTTGGGCGGCGCAGGACATGACGGTGTTCTGCTGGGCGCCGCCGAGGATGAGGCGGGTGATGACGTGGAGGATGCGCATGGGGCGGACGAGGGTGGGTTAGGCGTGGTGTTGGCGTGCGGTCGGTCGGATTGGTGGATGGGCGGACGGGCGATCGATCGAGATGGCGGATGATCGCTGCCTTTCGGCCGCCCATCCACCCATCCGCCAATCCGCCCATCACTCGTTCGCGTAGCGGATCCAGATCAGCGTCAGCGCTTGGGGTGGCAGTGTCGGCCCGGCGAGGGTGCGGTCGGCGGTGGCGAGAATGTCGTCGATGCGGGAGGGGTCGAGCTTGCCGCGGCCGATCTCGACGAGGGTGCCGGCGACGATGCGGACGGTGTTGTAGAGGAAGCCGTCGCCTTCGATCGAGATGACGAGGTCGGGGTTGGCGTGGTCGAAGGGGTTGGGTTCGGGGGTGACGGAGCAGGCGTGGATGCTGCGAATGGTGGTGGTTCGGCCGTGGTCGGCGGCGGCGAGGCCGGCGATGTCGTGCGTGCCGACGAGGCGGGCGGCGGCGTCGTTCATGCGGTCGAGGTCGAGCGTGAACGGCCGGTGCGTGTGGTGCGGGTGGTGGTAGACCTGGTCGCGTCGCCAGAGGGGTTTCATGGGGGAGGTGGCGATGCGGTAGCGGTACTGCTTGGCGGCGACGTTGCGGATGGCGTGGAAGGTGTCGGGGACGGCTGTGGCCTTGGCGATGAAGACGTCGTCGGGCAGCCGGGCGTTCATGGCGTCGGCGAGGCGGTCGTGGGGGATGGGGGTGGTGAGGTCGACGTGCGCGCGTTGGCCGAGGGCGTGGACGCCGGTGTCGGTGCGGGAAGCGCCGGTGAGGGTGACGGGCTGCTGGAGGGCGCGGGAGAGGGTGGTTTCGAGGACGCCCTGGACGGTGCGGGGCTCCTCGGCGTTGGGCGGGAGCTGGCGTTGCCAGCCGTGGAAGGCGGCGCCGTCGTAGG
>JBCCZA010000217.1:0-4773 GCA_039188455.1 Planctomycetota bacterium | reverse complement strand
TTGGGGTTGGCGATGCGTTGCCGCTCGGCGAGCACCTCGGCGGGGGCGGCGGCGATGGCCTCGTCGATCTTGGCCAGCTGGGCGCGGGCGGCCACCAGGTCGGGGTGCCGCTCCTTCATCTTGAGCACGTCGGTGTACTCGCCGATCCGCTCGATCGCGTCGCGGCGCTCGCCCTCGAGCCTGCTGAGCTCAGGGTTCTTGGCGTTGACCAGCGTCTCGACGTGCGTCGGCTCGGCGGCCAGCGCCTCCTCGAGCGACTCGGTGCGGCCGACGGCGACGTTGCGCTCGGTGATGGCGTTGTCGAGCGACTGACGCTCCTCGTACAGCGAGTCGGTGATGCTCGACGGCGAATCGGGCAGCAGGCGGGCGTGGCGCATCTCGAAATCGAGCAGCTTGTTCTCGATGCCTCGGATGATCTCGCGGTGGCGGGCGACCTCGCCTCGGAAGAAGTCCGCCGACTCGTCGATCTTCTGCTCGACCTCGCGGCGCTCGGCGTCGATGTACTCGGCGACCAGCCCGTCGACGACGAGCTGCGCGACGCGGGGGTTGTCGGTCTTGAACGAGACGCGGACGAGGTCGCGCTCGGGGTCGGAGAGCTCGAACGACACGGCGCTGTGCCGGGCGATCTCGAACTTCAGCTGGCTCAGCTCGCCGGACGACGCGCCGAGTCCCTCGTCGCGGAGCGTCGGGGCGATCGCCTGGACGACGCGCTCGACGGCGGCGGGGTTCTTGATCTCGTTGAGGACGGCGGCGCGGGTGTCCTTGACGTGTCGGCCGCGTTGCCCGAAGCCGACGGAGTCGGTCGTGACGACCTCGTGGCGGCGCTCGAAGGTGGCGTCGGACTTGTAGACGCGGGGGATGAAGAGGCTGACGGCCAGCGCGACGGCGGAGAGCACGAACGCGGGCAGCACGAATCGCCAGCGGTAGCGCTTGAGGGTCTCCCAGGCGTCGAGCAGGGCGTGGGTGGGTTGTGCGTGCTTGTCGGTCATCGTGCCATCCGTTGGCTTGGACTTAGCGTCCGTGCGGGCGCGGGTTAGTCGTTTTCGGTCTGGTACGCGCCGGGGGCGGCGGTGTCGTCGTAGATGTCCGACGGGGCGCGGACGGTCTGGGCGATCGGCTGGATCGGCAGCAGCAGCTGCTGGAACGCCAGGCCGACCTTGGCGAGCGGGTTGGGCGGGATGTAGAGGATGTCACCCTCTTCCAGCACGGCGTCGAGGGTGGTGTCGCCTTCCTTGACCATCTTGTTGAGGTCGATGGTCATGCGCTTGCGGACGGCGCCGTCGGGGCTAGGCCGGAGGATCTGGATCTTCTCGGGGTCGGCCAGGCGGGTGGGCTGGGCGCGGGACATGGTCTCGAGGACGGTGTTGGCGCCGAAGTAGGGGTACGGGCCGGGCGCGGCGACCTCGCCGAAGATGAAGATCTTCTTGGAGGCGAAGCGAGCGACGGAGACGGTGACGTCGGCGTCCTCGTAGTAATCGCGGGCCATGTAGGAGAGCTGGGCGGAGAGTTCTTCGGGGCTCTTGCCCGCGACGTGGATGCGGCCGAGCAGGGGGAGCATGACCGTGCCGTCGGGGGCGACGGTGGCGGTCTGGCCGTTGATCTCGCGGACGCGCTTGGACTGGATGGTGATGGCGTCGGGCGGGCCGATGCGGTAGTCGGTGCTGGTGACCTCGGGTCGTGGCTCTTTGACGAACGCGGCGTAGTCGGTGTACGTGGGCGCGCAGCCACCGAGCCAGGCGGCGAGGCCGACGACGAGCGTCGCGATCGGCAAGAGACGGCGGGATGAGCGGGTGGTGGTGTCCATGGGGACGCTCCCGGTCGGGGTCAGCACGCGGCGCGGTCCCAGAACTTGGGGACGGTCTTGACGACCACGTGGGCGTCGGCGAGCAACGAGCGTCGCCGCAGGTAAGCGAGGTCGTAGCGGAGCTTGCGCCGCATGCCCTCGGTGTCGTTGGAGTAGCCGGCGGCGACCTGGGCCAGGCCGGTCAGGCCGGGCGTGGCGTCGAGGCGTTCGTCGAAGTCGGGGATGTCGGGTCGGAGCTGCTCGATCATCTCGGGCCGCTCGGGCCGGGGACCGACGAGGCTCATCTCACCCTTGAGGATGTTGAAGAGCTGGGGCAGCTCGTCGACGTGCGAGCGTCGCATCCAGGAGCAGCCGGGGATGACGCGGCTGTCGTTGGCCGAGGCGAAGCGGGCGCCGCCTTGCTCGGCGTCGAGCCGCATCGTGCGGAACTTGTAGATGACGAACAGCCAGCCGTCGCGGCCGGTGCGCCACTGGCGGTAGAGCACGGGTCCGCCGTCGGCGAGCTTGATCCACCCGGCGCAGAACGCCAGCACGGGGCTGAGCAGGGCGATCGCCAGGGCGGCGCCGACGCAGTCGAACGCACGCTTGACCAGCGGGTAGGCCCGCGTGGGTCGGCCGCCCAGCAGGGCGACGCGGTCGTGATCGGTCTGGGGTCGTGGCGTGGACATGGGGCGACGTGGCTCCGGTCGGCGTCAAGCCGAACTTTGGGCGTAGGGGTCATCGGTGGGCCGGCTGTTCCACTTAACCTCGCTGGGCGGTTTGGGCCTTCTGCGTCGGTTATGGGCCATCAGCCGGCCAAACACGGGGCTCGGCAGGCCGGCGGGGCGGCGGCGGGTTATCGGCGAGGCGGCGGGGAGAGGGGCGGGGCCTTATATTGCCCGGCCCGAGCTGGGCCAGTAGCTCAATTGGATAGAGCAGCTGACTTCGGATCAGCAGGTTGGGGGTTCGAGTCCCTCCTGGCCCATTCGCCGGCCGACCCAGGCGGCGAAAAATCTCAAAAACCAGGGTTTGGGGGTTGGCGTTCGGGCGATCGGTGCTAATCTCCGCGCGACCGCTGCCTGGTTGTCCCGGCCATCCCCTGGCCGATCGAGGTTCCCGTGAATCGCTCAGAAATTGGCGCCGCTTCGGCGGCCACTTCGCTGCCCGCTTCGGGCGGCGTCGATCCATCGCGACGCTTCGGCGTGGCCGAGCGGCTTGGCCGGTTCGGTCGGCGGCATTGGCGCAGCGTCGCGTCGCCGACGGAAGCGCGGCGTAAGCAACTCGTGCTGGTGACGCTCGCCTGGCTGTTCGGCTCGGCGTGGCTGGCGATCGCGACCAGCGCGGTGGCGATTCAGTACGGCCGGTCGCTGGGCGTGGCGGAGTGGGGCTTCGGGTTGCTGGCGGCGGTGCCGTTCATCGGCGCGATCGCTCAGCTGCCGGTGGCGTACGCGATGGAGCGGTGGGGCCATCGGCGGACGCTGTTTCTGGTGACGGCGTTGTCCGGCCGGCTGATGTGGATCGCGGCCGGGCTCGTGCCGTGGCTGGTGCCGGACGTCGGCCCCGCCTGGGCGATCGCGTATGGCGGGTGCTGCGTGCTGGGGTGGCTGCTGCAGCAGGCCTGCGGGCCGGCGTGGATGAACTGGATGGGTGACGTGATCCCGCGCCCGATCCGCGGCCGGTACATGGCCTTGCGGGGCAACCTCGGCACGCTGGTGCTGGTGATCACGTCGTTTGTCTCGGCGTGGCTGCTGGATCGGTCGGGCGTGCTGCAGAGCTGGTGGGGGCTGAGCGAGGGCGATGCGCTGTTGGTGATGGGTTCGGGGCTGATGATCGCGGCGGGTGTCGTGGGCGCGATCGATATCTGCTGGTTCCTGCCGATGCCCGATCGGCACGCCACGACGGCTAACCCCGACGCCCGGCTGCTCGGCACGCTCGCCGAGCCGCTGCGTGACCGGCGGCTGTGGCCTTACCTGGGCTTCTTCCTGGTGTTCAATCTGTCGATCGGTTACGTGCCCACGTACGTCGCGCTGTACCTGATCGACGAGTGCGGGTTCACGACAGCCGGGGTCAACACGCTGATGTTCTCGATCCCGCCGATCATGACGATGCTCGCGATGCCGTTCTGGGGGCGGTTCATCGACAGGCACGGCAAGAAGCCGACGATGATGATCGCGGGCTGGGTGATCTGCGTGGGCGGCGGCGGCTGGCTGTTCATGACGCCGGAGCGCTGGCTGTTGCCGTACGCCGTGATGATGGCGGTCGTGATGGCGTGGGCGGCGGTGCAGCTGGCGATGGTCAACTTCATGCTCGACCTGGGGCAGACCAGCCGGCCGCGGCGGTCGGACGCGGCGCGGGCGGCGGACGGCCGGTCGACCGAGCAATTCGGCGGGGCGCCGTACCTGGCGGTCTGCTCGCTGGCGGGGGCGCTGGGCGGCGGGCTGTCGGGCGTGTTCGGCGCGGCGATCGCCGGCTGGCTGCACGACCTGCGGCTGGAGGTGTCGTGGATCGGGATCACGCTGACGTACCACGGCGTGCTGCTGATCATCAGCATGGCGCTGCGTGGCGTGTCGATCCTGTTCGTTAGCGGTTTCCACGAGCCCGAGGCGAACTCGGCGACGGCGGCCCTGCGATACACCTCCAGCGCCGCGTACGCCAGCCTGCGCGACCTGACGGTCATCCCCGGCCGATACGCCCGTCGTTCGGTGCGGGGCATCCGCCTGCAGGTCATTAGCACGCGCCGCACGCTGGTCGGCCGGGGCTCGGGCCGATCCCGCCGCGCGGCCTGATGTGTGCGAAAAGGCGACTCCGCCGCGGTCGCGGCTCGTATTAGCACCGATCTAGCACGGCCGGGAGCGAGACGTGATAAGGTCCGACGACGAGGAGGTTTCATGGTCATCTCGTTCGCAGCCAACGCTCGGGGCGGCACCGCCGGGGCTCATCACCGAAACATTGCCGGGATCACCGCGATCATCTTGGCCGGGTGCGGCCTG
>JBCCZA010000216.1:0-4804 GCA_039188455.1 Planctomycetota bacterium | reverse complement strand
TCTCATTCTTGTGACAGAGCGGTCAAAACCCGGCGTGGCCCCGATACATCTAATTCGCCGGCATCGGCGTCGCATCGCCTCGAACCTACTCCTGAGCATCGCTGAGGGGGACGGCGATCACTTTGTTCGGCTCGATCGAAACGAGCTTAACGAGTGGCATCACCCAGCGTGGACAAATGCAAAATGCTTACTGGAAATCCATGCAGATAGCAGCCACATCATCGTCGTCGGTGGATTCGATGGCTTGTATTCCAAACAGCCCCCCGCTGAGTTGTTTCTCAAGGAGGCTGAATCGGTGAATGCAGCTTTGTCCGTTGACCTTGCCGCAGGTCGCTGAGTCAGTGTCGAGCAGAGCGTCGCAGCAATCCCACGCCGGCCATGACGAGCGTCATCGCCGCGGCCGAGGGCGTCGGCACCACCGTCGCGGGCAGCGCCGTGACGCGGTAGATCGCGCCGTTGCGTGGGCCGCCGAACAGCGAGCCGTCGTTGAGGTCGCTGATGTAGAGGTGTTCGCCGTCGATCAGCAGGCCGTCGGGGTGGCCGATGCCGGCCAGGTCGTCGCCGATGAACTCGATGAATTCGCCGTCGACCAGGCTGTAGAAGCCGACCGGATTGGTCTCGTTGTCCAAGCCGGCCCCGTTGAAGTCGCCGTGGAAACCGATGAACAGGCCCTCGCCGAGGATGTCAGCGAACGGGTCGGAGGCGACGGCGATGTCGACCGGGCTGATGGCGATCTCGTCGTCGTCGGTGACGAGCGTCGAGATCGGCTGGTCGATCGAGGAACCGCCGGGGTTGACGACCGTGCCGTCGATCAGGGTGTAGTCGTCGGCGAAGCCGAAGTCGGGGACGACGCTGCCGAGATCGCCGGCGGGGACGACGTTGAGCTCCTCGCGGGACTTGGGGTTGTTGATCGCGTTGTCGACGAGGTAGAGGTCGCCAGTGTCGGGGGCGAAGGCGAGGCCGGAGGCGTTGCGCAGGCCGGCGGCGATCTTGGTGACGTCGGAGACGTTGGCGGTGGGGGTGGGGCCGGAGGTGTCGAGCTCGACGGCGAGGCTGTAGACGGAGTCGGCGTCGAGGCTGGCGCTGAGGCCGTCGCCGTCGCTGAGGCCGACGGGGTCGGTCGAGTCGACATTGTCGAAGGCGGAGGCGACGTTGAAGAAGACCTCGACGACGCCGGGGCTGCCGGGCTTGTCGCGGGTGGCCAGCGCGTTGCTGGAGTGGAGCGTGCCGGTGGGGAAGTCGAAGTCCAGCGTCTTGACGGCGACCAGCGGGTCGGACGCCGTGACGCCGGGGGTGAAGACGTGGATGGCCTCCTTGCCGGGCTCGGAGGAGGTGGCGAAGACGAGGTCGCCGCGCCGCTCGAGGCCGGTCAGCCCGCCCGGGAGGTTGTCGGCGACGACCTGGCCGGCGCCGTCGGCGATGCCGTCGTTGTCGGCGTCGGTGAATCGCAGGATCTGGCCGCGTCCGTCGACGGAGTAGAACTGCCCGGCCGGGGTCGTCTTGACGGTCGTCGCGACGAGGACCGACCCGTCGGGCAGCGTTGTCATGCCCAGCGGGAAGTTCAGGCCGGTCGCGAACTCGGTGACCTGGAACCGGTCTGGCTGAACCAGGGGGTTGAACGGCTCGACGGCCAGGGCCATCGGTGCGGCGACGACGCCCAGGCCAAGAACCATCGGCGTCACGATCGCGTGCGGGTTCGACAAGTTGCTCTCCTCCGTCGGGGGGCGATAGCCCTTCCTGAGGCTGCGATGATATCGGCCGAGCCCGCCCGCCGATACCAAAACGTGCCGGATCGCCGATCAGTCAACCTCGGTGAGTTGGGCAAACCCGGGCGTCACATCCGCTCGACGGTGCGGATGCCGAGCAAGCCGAGCCCGTTCTGCAGCGTGCGGGCGACGAGGTCGCAGAGGGCCAGCCGGGCGCCGCGGACGTCGGGGGCGACGCCGTCCTTGAGCACGGGGCAGTGCTCGTAGAACTTGTGGTACGACGAGGCGAGC
Organism: Planctomycetota bacterium; assembly: GCA_039188455.1. Lineage (GTDB taxonomy): Bacteria > Planctomycetota > Phycisphaerae > Phycisphaerales > Phycisphaeraceae > JBCBUE01. The sequence continues at coordinate 2,807 of JBCCZA010000216.1, read as the reverse complement.
TCGTAGAGGTGGTTGCACAGGCGGTGCGGCTCGAGCGAGTCGGCGACCGACGCGACCACGCGGGGGTACTCGAGTAGCAGCAAGACCAGCGCCCGCTCCGCCGGCTCGTGGCACGCCGGCTCGGCGGCGACCTTCGCGGGGTCGATCTCGCCCTTGCGGAAGATCGAGCGGATCCGCACGTAGGCGTTGAGCAGGTACGGCGCGGTGTTGCCCTCCAGGGCGAGCATGCGGTCCCAATCGAAGACGTAGTCCTTGATCCGGTCGCTGGACAGGTCGGCGTACTTGATGGCCCCGATGCCCACGGCCTCGGCGACGTCGTCCGCCTCGGCGTCGGTCAGCTCGGGGTTCTTCTCGGTCACGGCGGCGCGGGCGCGGGTGACGGCCTCGTCCATCACGTCGGCCAGGCGCACGACCTCGCCCGAACGGGCCTTGAATGGCTTGCCATCCTTGCCCCTGACCATGCCAAAGCCAACGTGCTCAAGTCTGATTCGATCATCGACAAAACCAACTTCTTTGGCTTCAGCGAACACCATCGCAAAGTGCTGCGACTGCCTCGCGTCAGTCACATAGATGACACGATCGGCACTGATTTGACCGCTTCGATAGCGGATCGCAGCTAAGTCGGTGGTGGCATAGAGGTATCCGCCGTCGGACTTGCGCACGATCATCGGCATCGGGTCGCCTTCACGATCGGTAAAGCCCGGCGGGTAGACGACCGCGGCACCTTGGCTCTCTTTCAATCTCCCGGCGTGTTCGAGCGCTTCGACCGTCGAAGGCAACAAATCGTTGTAGGCCGACTCGCCGCGAACATCGCCGGGGCTCAGATTTACACCAAGGCGAGCATAAGCCGCGTCGAAGTGCTTCTGGGATTCGGCGACAAGCATTCGCCACATTGACAGCGTGGCTTCGTCGCCGGATTGCAGCGCAACGACACGATGCCGCGATCGGTCCGCAAAGTCGGGCTCGTCGTCAAACCTTCTCTTGGCGTCGCGATAAAAGTCATTCAGATCGCCGATCGCGATCGGCTCGCCCTCGGGGGTGCGGGCGTGGGTTTCGCTGACCTCGGCGAGGTGCTCGATGAGCATGCCGAACTGCGTGCCCCAGTCGCCGAGGTGGTTCTGGCGAATGACGTTTTGGCCGGTGGCCTCGAGGACGCGGGCGATGCAGTCGCCGATGACGGTCGAGCGCAGGTGGCCGACGTGCATCTCCTTGGCGACGTTGGGCGAGGAGTAGTCGACGACGACCGTCTGGCGGTGCGCGTCGTCCGCGGCCGCAACACCGAGGCGCTCGTCGGCCCGGACGCCGGCGGCGCGGCGGCGCAGGGCGGCCTCGCTGAGGGTGAGGTTGATAAACCCTGGCCCGGCGACCTCGGCCGAGGCGATCGGGTCGCCGGCGTGGACCGCCTTGGTCAGTTCGGCGGCGATGGCGTCGGCCAGGTCGCGCGGCTTTCGGCCGAGCTTCTTGCCCAGCCCCATCGCGAGGTTGGCCTGGTAGTCACCGAACTTCGGGTCGCGGGCGGGCACGACCAGCGGGTCGGCGCCGCGCGCGTCCTCGCCCAACGCGACCCGGGCCGCGGCCGACACGGCCGATTCGATCTCGCTTCTCACGTCCATCGATGCAACGCTCCCTGAGGAACGCGGCATCGTAGCGGGGGCGCGGCATCGCTCAGGCCACGAAAAACCACGCGCCAGTGACTCGCGCGGTTTCGCCGCCGCCGGGATATCCTCCGTGACCATTCACGGGGCAGGTCAGCCGGGGACGGCCGACTCCTAACCCCGCACCGCCCACCTCGTTAGGAAACCCCAGCCATGAAGACCCTGAACGGCAAGCTCTCGCTTCTCGCGCTACTCGCCATCGTTGGCTTCGCCATGGCCGGCTGCTCGGAATCGGCCAGCGAAAGCCACGCCCACCACCACGGCGAAGAGGTCGCGCTCGAGCCCGCGACCATCGGGGACATGGCCGTCGAGCTCGCTCAGGGCCACGGCTCGATCACCCCGGGCGGCGTCGGCCACATCGTCATCAAGCTGCCGTACTCAGACAACGGGGCGACGGTCGTCCGCGCGTGGGTCGGCGGCGAAGACGCGGCCGGCTCGACCGTCGGTCAGGGCATCTACGCCCCGTCGCACGACGACTACGACGTACACACGATGGCCCCGGACCCGCTGCCCGCGGACGCGATGTGGTGGATCGAGGTCATCAAGCCGGACGGCACGACGTCGCTGGGCTCGGCCAAGCCGATCACCGATTGAGCGAAACCGTTCGGACTCAATACGTCTACCTAAGTGAACGCCGCCGTCGCGGTCAGACCGCCTCGCTCTGCAGCTCGGTCGTCTTGTGCTGCAGCTGCGCCTTGAGGCGGGCGAGGATTGAGGAGTGCATCTGGCTGACGCGGGACTCGGAGAGGTCGAGCGTGGTGCCGATCTCCTTCATCGTCATCTCCTCGTAGTAGTAGAGGATGACAATGAAAGAGATCGGCACCACGCTCGACCTCTCCGAGTCGCGCGTCAGCCAGATGCACTCCTCGATCCTCGCCCGCCTCAAGGCCCAGCTGCAGCACAAGACGACCGAGCTGCAGAGCGAGGCGGTCTGAGCGCAGCGGCGGCGTTCACTTAGGTAGACGTATCGAGTCCGAGCGGTTTTGCTCAATCGGTGATCGGCTTGGCCGACCCCACCGCCCGGGTGCCGTCCGGCTTGGTGACCTCGATCCACCACATCGCGTCTGCGGGCAGCGGGTCCGGGGCCATCGTGTGCACGTCGTAGTCGTCGTGCGAAGGGGCGTAGATGCCCTGGCCGACGGTCGCCCCGGC